>JBHENL010000092.1:0-3308 GCA_046262075.1 Gemmatimonadota bacterium | reverse complement strand
GGCGTCGTGCCGCTCGGCTCGGGCAACGACCTCGCGAGGCTGCTCGGCCTGCGCCCGCGCCGCGTGGCGGAAGCGCTGGACGCCGCCCTCGGCCCGACCGTCGTGCGACTGGACGTCGGTGTGGCGTGCGTGCACGGTACCTCCGTGAAGGAGCTGTTCGTGAACCAGTGCGGATTCGCGCTCGAGCCCGAGGTGGTGCGGCGCCTCCGTCCCGGGAAGCTCTTCGACGGCTCCGCCGGGTATGCCGCGGCAGCGGCGCGTGCGCTTGCCGCCTTCCGGCCGCGGCGGCTCACGCTGCACGCCGACGCGCTCCGGGTGGAAGCCGAGCCCCTCCTGCTCGAAGTCGCAAACGCTCCCTATGCCGGCGGCGGCTTCCGGCTGGCCCCCCGGGCGGACCCACGCGACGGCCGGCTGGACGTGTGCCTGGTCGAGCGGCTCACCTGGCCGCGGCTGGTCCTTGCGCTGCCGCGTGCGCTCTCCGGCACGCACCTGGGCCTCAAGGGCGTCACGTATCTGCGGGCGCAGAGCGTGGAGGTCCGCTCCGGGTCGGGTGGGCCTCTGGCCTTCCAACTCGACGGCGAGCTGCGCGAGGCTGCCGGCGGCGGCGTCGACCTGGGCGTGCTGCCGCGCGGCCTGCGCGTGGCCGTTCCGGAGGGCGCCCTGCGGTGATGCGGCCGCGACTCGGACCGGCGGCGCTGCGCCACGCCGCCGTGGCAGGCCTGCTGGCGCTCGCCGGGATCCCTGCGCCGGCCGGTGGTCAGGAAGAGCCTGTCGTGGGGGACTCCGTGGCAGCGGACAGCATCCAGCTGGCCGTTCCCGACTCCGCCTCCGCGGCGGTCGCCGACTCGGCGGCCGCGGCCGGGCCGGCCGATAGCGCCGGCGGCTTCGCCGCGGATTCTCTGGAGCGGGTCCGGCGCGACGTGGAGAGCGCGCGCGAGCGTCTTCAGGCCGTGCGCGAGACGCTGCAGGACTTCCCCGACGAGGACCGGCTCCGCCGCTCGCCGCGGGGTGCCGTCCTGCGCGCGTTCGCGGTGCCGGGGTGGGGGCAGTTCTACACCGGCCACAGGTTTCGCGCTTTCATGTACGGCACGGCGGAGGTGGGGTTCACGGCACTCGGCTTCCTGGAGCAGCGGGAGGTGAACGCGCTCAAGGACGACATCACCGGAGCGCGGCTGGCGTACGTGGACTCGGTCGCCGCCGCCGACCCCGACACCGTGCTCACCCGCGCCGACAGCCTGGCGCTGTTCGAGCGCTTCGACGACACGCCGCAGGGTGCGGAGCTCGACGCCGAGCTCGAGGACCGGCAGAAGCGGCGCGAGGACTACTTCACCTACGCGATCTTCTCCGTCCTCTTCGCCGCCATCGACGCGTTCGTCTCGGCGCACCTGCAGCCCTACGACGCGCCGCGGGCTGAGGTGCGGCGCGCGCCGGCGGGGTGGGAGCTGGGCGTGCGGATCCCGGTGGGGGAGGCCGTCGGGCCGTGAGGGACGCCCCCATCGGGGTCTTCGACTCCGGCATCGGCGGCCTCACGGTGGCGCGCGCGCTGATGGGGCGGCTTCCGGCCGAGCATCTCGTCTACTTCGGCGACACGGCACGCGTGCCCTACGGACCCAAGTCGCCGGAGACGGTGCGGCGCTTCGCGCGCGAGAACGTGGACCTTCTCACCCGCGAGGGCGTCAAGATGGTGGTGGTGGCCTGCAACACGGCCACGGCGCATGCGCTCGAGGAGCTGCGGGAGCTCTTTCCGCTCCCGGTCCTGGGGGTCATCGGCCCGGGGGCGCGCGCGGCGGCGCGTGTGACCCGCACCGGCCGTGTGGGGGTCATCGGCACCGTGGGCACGATTGCGAGCGACGCGTACGGCCGACAGCTGCGGGCGATCCGGCCCGGCATCCAGGTGGTCTCGCGCGCCTGCCCGCTGCTGGTCCCGCTGGCCGAGGAGGGCCTGCTGGACCATGCCGCCACGCGCCTGCTCGTGCGCGAGTACGTCGAGCCCTTCGGGGGCGACGGCGTGGACGCGCTCGTCCTGGGCTGCACGCACTACCCGCTCTTCAAGCCGCTCCTGGGCGAGGTGCTGGGCGCGCGCGTGGCGCTGATCGACTCCGCGGAGGAGACCGCGCGCGAAGCCGAGGAGATCCTGCGCGAGCGGGACCTGGCGCGCGGCGGGAGCGGGGGCGGCCGGCGGCGCTTCCTGGTCAGCGACCTGCCCGAACGCTTCCTGCAGGTCGGCCGGGTCTTCCTGGGCGAGGAGCTGCGCGAGGTGGAATTGGCGCGCGCGACGGACGACTGAGCTAGCGCGGCTTCGCGCGGGGGGCTGCCGCGAGCAGGATCGGGTCCGCCGCTGGCCGAGGGTCCGAGTCGAAGCTGCGGAGCGTCAGGCGACCGCCGTCGACCAGCGCGTACGTGGCGTGGGAGATCCAGTCGCCGAGGTTCACGTAGCGCCCACCGGCCACCGGCGTGTCCTCCGGCAGATGCGCATGGCCTGCGAGCACGGCGTCCAGGTCGGTCCGGGACGCGAGCAGGGCGGAGGCGTGCTCCCGAATGCGCTGGCAGGTCTCGGCCCGCGGCGCTCCGCCTTGCGCGCGCCGGCTGGTACGCGAGGTCAGATCGCCCAGGGCGCGGGCGAGGTCGGGATGGACCCAGCGGAAGAGGCCGATCGCCACCGGATCGCGCAGCACGCGCTTCAGCAGGCGATACCCCCGGTCGGAGCCGGCGACGCCGTCGCCGTGCAGGAGGAGGAGCCGCAGCCCGCCGGCCCTCACCTCGGCACCGTCCTCCAGCAGCCGGAAGCCGATGTCCCGCTCCAGGAACCCCGGCCGGCGCCCGCGCCGCACCCACCAGTCGTGGTTCCCTCCGAGGAAGTACAGCCCCACACCGCGCTCGGAGAGCTCCTGCAGCGCGCGCAGCACGCGGAAGTGGCGGCGGGGGATCGCCGTCTCGTACTCGAACCAGAAGTCGAACAGGTCGCCCAGGCAGAAGAGCGAGCGCCCCGAGGCCCCCACCGCCTCGAGGAAGCGGAGCAGCCGGCGCTCCTTCGACCGCTCCGCGTCCGGAGCGCCGGCGCCCAGGTGGACGTCGGAGAAGAAGAACGCGGGTGCGGCGGCTTCCAGGAGCTGCATGTCGGCAAGCTAAGACGCGGCGTCACCGGCCGGAACGTGGCCTGCTCGTGCGTGCCTCGACTCGCTGGCGGCGCTATCTCGCGCTCGCTCCCGGGGCTCGGGTGCTGTCGCCTCGGCGCGAGGCGAAGCGGAGCTCGGACGGCGGTTGGCCGCCCAGCGCGCGATGGATCCAGGGTCCCGCCGCGACGCCGG
>JBHENL010000091.1:0-6705 GCA_046262075.1 Gemmatimonadota bacterium | reverse complement strand
CTCCACCGCAGGCTGGGAGCGACGATGGTCTACGTGACGCACGACCAGGAAGAGGCGATGACGCTCGGCGATCGCGTGGCGGTCCTGCGGGACGGCGTCCTGCAGCAGGTGGCGCCGCCGATGGAGCTCTATCGCCGGCCGGCGAACGAGTTCGTCGCCGGCTTCATCGGCAGCCCGGCGATGAACTTCTTCGAAGGTGCGCTACACCGCGAGGCGGGCGTTCCGACGTTCGCCGGACGTGGCTTCACGTTGGCGCTGCCTGGCCCCGGCCCTGCGGGCGAGGCGCTCGTGAAGCTCGGCGTGCGCCCGCACGACCTGGCTCTGGCCGACGGCGACGGTCCCGACGTCGTCGCGGCCCGGATCGCGGTGGTCGAGCCGGTCGGCAGCGGCCAGATCGTCCATGGCACCACGGCGGGGGGCGAGCGCGTGATCGCCGTCGCGCCCCCCGATCTCCGGCTGACCGTCGAGCAGGCCGTCCACTTCCGCATCCCGCCCCACGCGGCTCATCTCTTCCGTGCCGAGGACGGCGCGAGGCTCGGATCCGACGCTCCCGAACCCGCTCCGGAACTCGATCAGAAGCCGTAGCGCACGCCGGCCGTCAAGCGCCGCGGCAGGACCGGACGGGCCAGGAAGAGCGTCGCCGCCGCCCCGAGTTGCTCGTCGACCCGCGGGTTTCCTTCCGTCAGCGCCCCCGGGCCCTCGTCGGTCACGTTCTGCAGGTTCGCGAAGAACGTGACACCCTGGTCGAGCCAGTCGTACGAGGCGCCCAGGTCGAAGGTGCTGTAGGAATCCAGCACGATCGTGTTCGAGTTGTTCGAGAAGCGATCGTCCACGTAGCGCCAGTCGCCGCGCAGCGTCAGCTCGGCGAGGGAGTACGCCGCTCCGAGATCGAGCAGCACCTGCGGGATGCGCCGCACGCGGTTGCCGGAGAGGTCCTCCGCTCCCTGCCCCTCTCCGAACTCGGTGAACTCCGGGTCCTGCAAGGTCACCGTCGCGTTCAGCCGCAGCGGGTCCGCGGGCGCGACGACCGCCTCGACCTCCGCCCCGATGGTACGGGCCTCGCCGGCGAACGTCGTGACGAATTCGGTCTCGCCCGTCACGGGATCCACCTGCGCGTCCTGTGTCGGAAAGTCCTTGAGCTGCAGCCAGTAGGCGACCGCGGAGAGGCCGACCCGGGGCGAGGCGACCTTCAGGCCAGCCTCGGCCTGCACGAGCTGCTCGGCCTGCAGGTTCGCGTCGTCGGCCGCGAACAGGAACTGGTCGAGGATCGGCATCTTGTACCCGCGCCCGCCGCGGGCGTACACCGCGGCCTGCTCGCTGAGCCGGTAGTTGGCCCCCGCCGAGACGGCCCACTCGTCGAAGTCGTCCTCGAGCGTCCGGAAGGTCCCGGTCCCGAAGTTCAGGCCGGTGTGGGCGTCGGTGCCGCCCGGGACGTCGAACGAGGACGTGTTCTCGACGCGCTGCTCGAACGAATCGTGCTCGAACCGCACGCCGAGATCCAGATCCAGCCGATCGGTCACCGCGATCTGGTCACCGGCAAAGAACGAGTAGTGCGTCACGTTGCCGTCGCCGTTCACGTACAGCGGCAGGTACTGGCGGAAGCCGTCGTTCGTGACGCGCCGGATGACGTTTCCGGCGGCGTCGCGGATCTGCAGGTCCACGAAGTGCGGCTCGTCCCGGACGTCGGTCAGGACGTCGTTGAAGAACCACCGGTTCTCGGCTTCGTAGTAGCCCACGTACGTTCCCACGGTCACGTCGTGGCGGCCGAACGCCCTGCGGAGCTGGAGCTGATCCGAGATGTTCGACAGCGGCTTCTCGACCAGCCACTGACCGGCGAGCAGGAGCAGGTCGTTGCCGGTGTCGAACGGCTGCCGGGCTCCGCCCTCGAGGACGTTCGTGAACAGCAGGTCGGCGCTCGCCCCACCGGGCGTGTCCTCCACGAACCCTTGAGCGAACTCGTCGGCGTCGCGCAGCTCGAAGGGCACGATCGCGTTCCAGGAGTGGTCGACGTCCATGTAGCGCGCCGTGTTCTCGATCCTCCAGCCACCACCGAGGTCGAACCCGAAGTCCACGATGGCCGATCCGCCGTCCTGCCTCTGCCCGTCGTCGAGCGGCAGGCGCTGCTGGCCTCCCCCCGGCAGCGGCACGAGGTTGTCCACGCCCTCCTCGGTCGTGAGCGTCCCGTCGTCGGGGAAGCCGGGCACGAAGTCGGGGTCCGTCGGGTTCTGCAGCGGCAGGGGCAGGAAGAAGATGTTGCTGTCGTTCAGGTACTTGCCGAAGATCCGCAGGTAGCCGCGGTCGAAGGCCCGCGTCACGTTGGCCTTGATCTGACCGCCTTCCGAGGCCGTGAAGCCCGGACTGCGCACGCCGTCGTCCAGCCGGAAGAAGCCGCCCACGCTGTAGCGCCAGCTCTCGCCCAGCGGGCCGTTCACGTTGGCGCCGGCCCGTCCCAGGCCGTCGGTGCCGCCCTTCACCTCGACCGTGCCGGAATGCTCCGGCCCGCCGGTCTTGCTGATGAAGTTCACCAGCCCACCCGGCGCGTTGCTGCTGAAGAGGGAGGCGCTCCCCCCGCGCACGGCCTCCACCTGCTGGACGTTCTCGTCCACGCGAACGAGAATGTCGGCGTTCACGAAGAAGAGCTCGGTCGAGTCGTAGACCGGCATGCCCTCCTCGAGCAGGGCCACGTAGCGGAACGAGCCGTCCGCCGGCAGCCCGCGGGCGAACAGGTTGCCGCCGACCTCTCCGCCCGAGCTCTCGACGTAGAAGCCGGGGACGGTCTTCAGCAGGTCCGCCGTGCTGCGCGGAGCGGCCTGCTCGATGTCGTCCTCGCTCAGGTTCGTGACCGCGGTGCTCGTCTCGAGCTTGACGCGCGGCGCCCGCGTCCCCGTGGTGACGACGGCCTCCATGTTCAGGATGTCCGGCTCCAGGTCGACGTCCTCCGACGCCTGCTCGCCCGTGGCGACGGTCACCGTCTCGGTCTCGGTGCGATACCCGATGATGTCGACCCGCAGGGTATACGTCCCCGGCGGCACGCCCTCGATGAGGTACGCACCCTGCTCGTCGGCGAGGCCGCCCATGCCCGTACCCTCGAGGACGACCTGCGCGAAGGGCACCGGCTCGCCGTCCTCACCGGTGACGGTCCCCGCGATGCTCCCCTGTTGCTGGGCGGGCGCCGCGGCGACGGACACACCGAAGAGCAGGACGGCGGCGATCGAGGCGCGAGGGGTGAGTGAACGACCGAGACGAGCTGCGGGACTGCGTACCGCTGAGCTCATGCGTGTGCTCCGGTTTGCGAGACGCCGCGCGCCTGGCCACGAAGGCGACGCGGACTCCCTGAAAACGACCGCGGCAGTGGCCTGCCTGGATGCATAAGTGAGTCGCGCCGTTCAGCCCGGCAAGAGCGACGTTGGGCCGGACGCCGGCCCGGCCGGCCCGTCTTCACCCAACTCCGCGACCTCACGGTGGCGGAAACAGCCCACCAGATGATCGTTCACCATCCCCGTCGCCTGCATGTGCGCATAGCAGATCGTGGGGCCCACGAAGCGAAAGCCGCGGTCCCGCAGGTCCCGGCTCATCGCCTCGGACTCGGCCGTCGCGGCCGGCAGCTCGCCGAGCGTCTTCCACGCGTTCTGCTTCGGCGCGCCGCCGACGAAGCGCCAGACGTAGCCGTCGAAGCTGCCGAACTCCTCCTGCACCGCCAGGAACGCGCGCGCGTTGCCCACGGCGGCCTCGATCTTCTGGCGGTTCCGGATGATCCCGGGGTTCGCGAGCAGCGAACGGAGCTTCCGGGCGCCGTACGTGGCGACCTTCTCGGCATCGAAGCCGTCGAAGGCTGCGCGGTATGCCTCACGCTTGCGCAGCACCGTGAGCCAGTTGAGGCCATCCTGGGCCCCTTCGAGCACCAGCATCTCGAATATCCGGCGGTCGTCGTGCAGCGGCACGCCCCACTCCACGTCGTGGTAGGCCACGTACAGCGGCTCGGCGCCGCACCACCCGCAGCGGGTGAGCGACTCTCCAGGCCGGGTGCCAGGGAGCCGGCGCCGCGCGGCGGGGGCGTCGTTGCGCGAGCCCTGGGAAGACACGTCATCCTGAAGCGCCCGGCCAGTGGGCGCCCCTTCGGGCTGGGGGTTCTTCCGAGCCATGGCACCTCGTGCGAGAGTGGGGGTGAAGCGCGCGGTGCGGCGGATGGGCTCCCGGCGAGAACGGTTCCTCGAATCTCGAGGCCAGGACCGACCACGATTGGCCGAGCCGCCGGCCGAATTCCGTGCCGTTTTTTCGGTGGAGCCTGGACGCGTCACGCGGCATCTTCGGCCATGCTGCAATCCACGCTTCCTGCGCGCGAGGAGATGCTGCGGGCGTTCTCCTCGCGGGACGTCGCCTACGACGGCGTCTTCGTCACGGCCGTCCTGACGACGGGCATCTTCTGCCGCCCCACGTGCGCGGCCCGCAAGCCCGCGGCCGACAACGTGGAGTTCTTCTCGTCCTCGCGCGACGCCCTGCTCGCCGGGTATCGCCCCTGCAAACGATGCCGTCCGATGGAGGCTTCGGGGAGCCCACCCGCCTGGCTCGAGCGCCTGCTCGTCCAGGTGGAGGCGGACCCCGCCCGCCGCTGGACGGACGCCGACCTGCGGCGCCTGGGCGTGGAGCCCGACCGCGTCCGGCGCTGGTTCCAGAAGGAGCACCGCATGACGTTCCACGCCTACCAACGGGCGCGCAGGCTGGGCCTGGCACTCGGTCGCATCCAGGAAGGCTCCGGCGTCACGTCCGCGGCCTTCGACCACGGTTACGAGTCGCTCAGCGGCTTCCACGAAGCGTTTCGGCGGCTCGCCGGCGGGTCGCCGCTCGAGAGCCGTGACTCGTGCGTGATCACGGTGACGCGGGTGCTGACGCCGCTGGGCCCGATGATCGCGGGCGCGACCGACGAGGCCCTGACCCTGCTCGAGTTCACCGATCGGCGCATGCTCCAGACGCAGGTCCAGCGGCTGCGCACGCGCCTCGGCGCCGTGTTCGTGCCCGGCGGCAACGCCATCCTGCAGCGGGTCGCGGCGGAGCTCGACGCCTACTTCTCCGGCGATCTGCGCGAGTTCTCGATTCCGGTCCGGGCACCCGGCACGCCGTTCCAGCAGCGGGTCTGGGAGCGCCTGCGACGGGTTGCCTACGGCACGACGGCCAGTTACGGGCAGCTCGCCCGGGATCTCGGCTGCGCCGGGGCCGTCCGCGCCGTCGCCCGCGCGAATGGCGACAACCGGATCGCCATCCTGATTCCCTGCCACCGCGTGATCGGAGCCGACGGGCGGCTCACGGGCTACGGCGGCGGCCTCTGGCGCAAGCGCCGGCTGCTCGAGACCGAGGGCGTCCAGCTCGCGTTGGAGTAGCAACTCGGCATCCACCCGTCCGCGCATCGGGTTCTCGGGGCCGGCTCGCGGCCGCCGGCGTGCCTTTCGATCGGGAAAAAACGCGGTAGACTGCTGGGACCCACCCGCAGGAGGCCCAGCCGGTTCCGTGCGTCGCGCCGATGACGATCCCCGAGCGTTCCTGGAGCTCTCCACCTCGAACGTCTCCGACGCGCTCGACCGTCTGAGCCTCGAGGGCGCGCCACGCGGCATCCTGCCGCTCTGGCCCGGCTGCGCGAGGATCGCTGGACGAGCCGTCACGATGCAGCTGATCCCGGGGAGCGAGCCTTCTCCCGTCCGCGGCACGCTCGAGGCAATCGCCACGGGCCGGCCCGGCGACGTGATGGTGATCGATCACGGCGGCAGCCTGGACGTGAACAGCTGGGGCGGAATATCGAGCTTCACGGCGGCCCAACGCGGCTTCGCCGGAGTGGTCATCGACGGGGTCACGCGCGACGTGGACGAGATGAAGGACCTGGGCTTCCCCGCCTACGGACGCGGGGTCGTCCAGCAGTCGATCCGTAACCGCTGCGCCTTCGGCGGCCAGGGCGTCGAGGTGCGGCTCGCCGGCGTGCGCGTTCGCCCCCGCGACCTCGTGATGGCGGACGACAACGGCGTGGTCGTCGTCCCCGCCGATCGGATGCAGGAGGTGCTGACGATCGCCCGCGAGTGCGCGGGAAAGGAGGAACGGGTGAAGGCCTGGATCGCCGAGGGCGTGGACCCGATCGAGGCCCACGAGCGGGTCGCCTACGACCGGCTCGCCGGCGACCCGAAGACGTGATGAGCGAGCCGCGGATCCTGCAGATCCGCACCGGAGAGGGCCGCGAGAGCGGCCCCGGCATCCGGATCTGGACCGTATCGGGCACGCGGATGACGATGAACTACGTCGAGCTGCAGCCGGGGGCCGTCACACGTCTCGACCGGCACGAAAACGAGCAGCTCAACTACGTCCTCTCCGGCCGCGTCGAGGCGCTGCTGGGCGCCGAGGGCGAGACCCGCCAGGTGCTCGCCGCCGGCGGGATGGTCGTGATCCCTGGGGACGTCCCCCACCGCTTCCGGGTCGACGGAGAGGAGCCGGCCTCGTTCCTGGGGATCATCAGCCCTGCCCGCGAGCCGCGCGCGCTTGCGTGATCGTCCGCGCGCTGGCGGTCAGACGAGCACGTCGCCCTGAGTGACCGCCTGCCTGTAGAGCTCGGTCAGCCGCAGCGTCACGGGACCCGCCGCACCGTCCCCGATCGTCCGGCCGTCCACCTGCGTGACTCCCGCCAGCTCCCCCATCGTCCCGGTACAGAAGACCTCGTCCGCCCGGTAG
>JBHENL010000090.1:0-9265 GCA_046262075.1 Gemmatimonadota bacterium | reverse complement strand
GGCGCCCGCGGAGATCCCGCGCCTCACCGGCCGCGCCGCCGCTCTGCGGGACGCCTTCCTCGACTACGTCGCCCACGAGCGCAACTACTCGCCCCACACCGTCGCCGCGTACCGCCGGGACCTCGAACAGTACCTGGCGTTCCTCGCCCGCTATCATCAAGAGGCGGAGCCGGACCTCGCGGCCGCGGACGCGCTGACCCTGCGCGGGTTCCTGGGCGAGCTGGGGCGCAGCGGGATGGCCAGGAAGACGCTGGGGCGAAAGCTCGCCGCCGTGCGCTCGTTCTACGCCTTCGCGGTTCGAGAGGGAGACCTGGCCGCCAACCCCGCTCGCCGGGTGGCCACGCCCCGCGTACCGCGACGGCTGCCGAAGGCGCTTCCCGAAGCCGATCTGTGCGCCGTCCTGGACGCACTCGCGGAGTGCGAAGGGCCGCGGGCCAGGCGCGACTCGGCCGTGCTGGAGCTCCTCTACGGAGCCGGCATCAGGCTCGCGGAGCTGGCAGGATTGCGCTGGTCCGGGGTGGACCTGCAGGCCCGGACGCTGAGCGTGGTGGGCAAGGGCAACCGGGAGCGCCGGCTGCCGCTCGGCGCGCGCGCGGCCGCCGCACTCGCGCGCCACCGCGACGGGCTGGCCGCAGCGGGGACGGCGCCGCCTGCCGAGGCGCCGCTGCTCGCCGGACGCGCGCCCGGCTCCGCGCTCTCGCGGCGCACGATCCAGCGGATCGTGGGCGAGGCGCTCGAGCGCCTGGCCGAGGGCAGCGGCGTGGGGCCGCACGCCCTCCGCCACTCCTTCGCCACCCATCTGCTCAACCACGGCGCCGACCTGCTCGCGGTCAAGGAACTGCTGGGGCACGCCTCGCTCTCGACTACCCAGGTCTACCCCCACGTCTCCCGCGCGCACCTGAAGAAGGTCTACGACCTGGCCCACCCCCGCTCGTGAGGAGGGTCGCACCGCGCCGGCTTCTGCGCGGGAGCGACAAAGCCGTGAGGATCGCCTAGATTGTCCCTTGGATCGTCCCTCCGACGCGGTGCGTTCGGCAGTTTTGGCATGACTTACGAGCTGCGGCGCGGCACGTGCAACCCGATTCCAGAGAAAGACATGAAGAACTTCCGCGGGTGGACCCCGCAGGCCACCACCATTCTCGCCGTGCGCCATCGTGGCGCGGTCGCACTCGGCGGGGACGGCCAGGTGACGGTGGGGGAGGTGGTGATCAAGCACAACGCTTCGAAGGTGCGCAAGCTGAAGAACGGAGCGATCCTGGCGGGCTTCGCCGGGGCCGCCGCGGACGGCTTCACGCTGTTCGAGAAGTTCGAGGAGAAGATCGAGCGCTACCCCGGCAACCTCTCCAAAGCGTCCGTTGAGCTAGCCAAGGACTGGCGCTCCGACCGCGTCCTGCGCCGGCTCGAAGCCCTGCTGGCAGTCGTCAACCGCGAGCACAGCTTCCTGATCAGCGGCAGCGGGGACGTGATCGAGCCCGACGACGGCATCCTGGCGATCGGCTCGGGCGGATCCTACGCGCTCTCGGCCGCCCGGGCGCTGATCGAGTACTCGGACCTCACCGCCGCCGAGATCGTGCGGCGCGGACTGCAGATCGCGGCCGACGTCTGCATCTACACCAACGACCACATCAGCGTCCTGGAGCTGAAGGACGACGAGGAAGGCACGCCATGAGGACCACCCCCATCGACCCCATCGACGAGAGCGCGCCGCCGCGGCGGCGCCGCGACCCGGAGCAGCCCCGCGAACCGGCCCCGACCGCCGGCGAGCCCGCGACCGAGCCAGCCGAGGAGCCGTATCTCGACGAGCTCACCCCCGCGCAGATCGTCGAGGAGCTCGACAAGTACATCGTCGGCCAGAAGAAGGCGAAGCGGGCCGTGGCGATCGCGCTTCGCAACCGCTGGCGTCGCCAGCAGGTGGACGAGGAGCTGCGCGACGAGATCATGCCGAACAACATCATCATGATCGGCCCGACCGGGGTCGGGAAGACCGAGATCTCGCGCCGGCTCGCGCGGCTGATGGGGGCGCCCTTCATCAAGGTCGAGGCCTCGAAGTTCACCGAGGTCGGCTACGTCGGGCGCGACGTGGAGTCGGTGATCCGCGACCTCGTCGACGTGGCCGTGAACATGGTGCGTCAGGACCGGGAGGAGGACGTCGAGAGCCGCGCGGCCGAGCTGGCCGAGGAGCGGATCCTGGACATCCTCCTGCCGCCCGTCGCGGAGGGCGCGCGCGATCGGGAGCCCACGCGTCCGGCCGCCGAAGCGGCCGGGGGGCTGTTCATCGTCGACGCCAAGGGAGGGGCGCAGGTCCTCGAGGCGCGCCCGGCCGCCGCCGACGGCGAGGAGCCGCCGGAGGACGACGCGCGCTCGAAGCGTCGGCGCTCGCGCGAGAAGCTCAAGAAGCTCCTGCAGGACGGCAAGCTCGAGGAACGGGTGGTCGAGGTCGAGGTCACCTCGTCGCGCATGCCGCTGGTGTTCAGCCCGATGGGCCTGGAGGAGGTGGACACGAACCTCACCGACATGCTCGAGGAGATGCTGCCGAAGAAGAAGAAGCGGCGGCGTGTGCCCGTGTCGGAGGCCCGGCGCATCCTGCTCCAGGAGGAGATGGGCAAGCTCATCGACATGGACGAGGTCGTGAACGACGCGCTGGAGCGGGTCGAGAACCACGGCATCGTCTTCCTCGACGAGATCGACAAGATCGTGGGCGAGCACATGAAGACGGGCCCCGACGTCTCGCGCGAGGGGGTGCAGCGCGACCTCCTCCCGATCGTCGAGGGCTCCACCGTCTCGACGCGCTACGGGATGGTCCAGACGGACCACATCCTGTTCATCGCCGCGGGTGCCTTCCACGTCTCCAAGCCCGCGGACATGATTCCCGAGATGCAGGGGCGCTTCCCCATCCGCGTGGAGCTCGAGAGCCTCTCGGCGCGCGACTTCGAGCGCATCCTGGTCGAGCCCAAGAACGCGCTCACCAAGCAGTACCAGGCGCTGCTCGCCACCGAGGGCGTGGAGCTCACGTTCGAGGCCGAGGGAATCCGCGAGATCGCGCGCACCGCGGCCGTGGTGAACGAGACGATGGAGAACATCGGCGCGCGCCGGCTGCACACCATCCTCACGCGGCTCCTCGACGAGGTGCTCTTCCATCCGCCGGCGCCCGAGCAGGGCCCGGTGCGGGTCGACACCGAGTTCGTGCGGAGCCGGCTCACCGAGATCGTGCAGGACCAGGACCTGCGCCGCTACATCCTGTGACGCGAACGGTCCGAGACTTCCTCTCCGCCGCCGACCTCTCGGGGCCGGAGTACGGGCGTCTCTTCGCGCTCGCCGCCGAGCTGCGCGACGCTCCGCCGCCGGCCGACCTCGCCGGCCGCACGCTGGCCATGGTCTTCGAGAAGCCGAGCCTGCGCACGCGCGTGAGCTTCGAGACCGGCATGACCCAGCTCGGCGGCCACGCGGTCTACCTGGGCCCCGGCGACATCGAGCTGGGGCGCCGCGAATCGGTGGCGGACGTGGCGCGGACGCTCGAGCGGCTCGTGGACCTGGTCATGGCGCGCACCTTCTCGCACGCCACCGTCGAGGAGCTGGCACGCCACTGCGCTGTGCCGGTCGTGAACGGCCTCTCGGACCTGGAGCACCCCTGCCAGGCGGCGGCCGACTTCTTCACCCTCCGCGAGCGCCGCGGTTCGCTCGATGGCGCCGTCTTCGCCTACGTCGGCCACGGCAACAACGTCTGCCACAGCCTGCTGCTCGCCGCCGCCGTCCTGGGAGTGGGGTTCCGCGTGGCCTGTCCGGCCGGGTACGATCCGGCTCCGGAGGTCGTGGCGCGGGCCAGGCGGCTCGCCGCGTCCGGCTTCGACCTGCGCGTCTCGCGCGAGCCCTCCGAGGCGGTCCGCGGCGCAGACGTCCTCTACACGGACGTGTGGACCAGCATGGGGCAGGAGCCGGAGGCGGCCGAGCGCAGGCGGGCCTTCGCGGGCTTCACGCTCGACGAGCGGCTGCTGGAGCTCGCACGACCCGACGCGGTCGTGATGCACTGCCTGCCGGCGCACCGCGGCGAGGAGATCGCCGCCGGCGTGCTGGAGGGACCGCGGAGCGTGGCGTTCGATCAAGCCGAGAACCGGCTGCACGTCCAGAAGGCGCTGCTGCTGACGCTGCACCGCGCCGGCGCCGCGCGGCCGCTCGTCGAGCGACGGGTCGTCGCGTGAGCGGCGGCTCCCGAGGGCGCCCCGCCGAGCCGGGTGCGCCGGAGAGCGCCGGTGCCGCGACCGCCCACGCCGGCACGGGCGCGAGGCCGCTGAAGGAGACCGGGCTCGTGGCGGTGCACCGCGCGCTGGATGCGAAGCTCGTGCCGTTCGCCGGCTGGCTCATGCCGATCCAGTACGACTCCATCACCGCCGAGCACCGGGCGGTACGCGCAAGCGCCGGACTCTTCGACATCTCGCACATGGGAGAGCTCTTCGTGTCCGGATCGGGTGCGGCGGAGTTCCTGGACCGCATGACGGTGAACGACGTCTCCGCTCTCGATCCCGGCGGGGCGCAGTATTCCTGCCTCTGCCGTCCCGACGGCGGAATCCTCGACGACATCGTGCTCTACCGGCTGGAGGACGGCTTCCAGGTGGTCGTGAACGCCTCGAACGCCGAGAAGGATCGGGAGTGGCTCCGCGCGCACCTGCCCCAGCGTGGAGTGCGGCTGGAGGATCGCTCCGAGGAGACCTCGCTTCTCGCGTTGCAGGGTCCCCGCGCCCAGGAGATCCTCGCCCCACTCGCGAGCGTCGACCTGGAGCGAATCCCGTTCTACGGCTCGGCCGCGGGAACGGTGGCCGGCACGCCCGCGCTGATCGCGCGGACGGGCTACACCGGAGAGGATGGCTTCGAGCTCTACTTCGCGCGCGAGCGCTCGGTGCCGATGTGGACGGCACTCGAGGCCGCGGGCGCGCCGGCGGGCCTCAGGCCGGCCGGTCTGGGTGCGCGCGACACGCTGCGGCTCGAGATGAAGTACGCGCTCTATGGGAACGACATCGACGAGACCACGAATCCGCTGGAGGCGGGCCTCGGCTGGATCGTCAAGCTCGACAAGCGAGACTTCGTCGGCAGGGACGCACTGCGCCGGGGGCGGGAGCAGGGCGCCGCACGGCGGCTGGTGGGCTTTCGGCTCCTCGAGCGCGGCTTCCCACGGCCCGGCTACCCGGTGCTCGCGGGTGGCGAGCGCGTCGCGGAGGTGCGGAGCGGGACGGTCTCGCCGTGCCTGAACGAGGGGATCGGCACCTGCTACGTCCCCACGCCCCTGGCCCGGCGCGGCACCCGGCTGGAGGTGGAGATCCGCGGGAAGCCCGTGCCGGCGGTGGTGGCGCCGACCCCGTTCTACACGGGAGGCTCGCTCCGGCGATGACTCGAAGCGTGCCGGCCGCCGTGCTCACGGTCAGCGACCGCTGCTCGCGCGGTGAGACTCCGGACGCGAGCGGGGCATTCCTCGTCTCGGCGCTGCGCGAGGCGGGCTACCGAGCGGAGCTCCCGCGCGTGGTGCCCGACGAGGCGACGGAGATCACCCGCGCCCTGCTCCGACTCGCGGACGAGGAGGGCGCCCGTCTGATCCTCACCACCGGGGGGACGGGTCTGTCTCCCCGCGACGTGACGCCGGAGGCCACTCGGCCGCTCCTGGAGCGCGAGGCGCCGGGCATCGCGGAGGCGCTGCGCGCCCGAGCGCTGCGCGCCACGCCGCACGGCATGCTCTCCCGCGGGTTGGCGGGCGCGCGGGGCGAGGTGCTGATCGTGAACCTCCCGGGCAGCCTGAAGGCCGTGCGCGAGGCATTCGAGGTGCTGGCTCCGGTGCTGCCGCACGCCCTCGAGCTCCTCTCCGGGAGCGGGGCGAGCCCGGCGGACCACGCGCCGCCCCTCGCCGCCGGAGAGGAGGTCCGGGACGGCTCGCCGCGTCCGGGCGCCTCGGCGGGTGGGAGGCCGGCCGCGTGAGCGCCCTCGAAGCGCGGCGCGCGCTGCCCCCGGCACCCGAACCGGAGCGCAGCCCTGTACTCCTGCTGCGCTACGATCCCGAGTCGGCCAGCCGCATCGCGGGCGTGCTCACCGCGGCGGGCCACCCCGTCCTCGTGAGCGACTCGTTCCGTGAGCTCGCCGACCGGCTGCGCCGCACCCCCGACCCCACCGTGGTGCTGCTCGCGGGCGGCCTCGCCGAGCCCGCCGCCGGCGAGTTCCTCTCCAGCCTGCGGCAGGGAGAGCGGCGGGTGCCGGTGATCGCGCTCTCCGAGAGCGCCGACCCGCGGCGCGCGGAGGCGGCCAGGCGGCTGGGAGTCGACGAGGTGATCCGGAAGCCCTTCGATCCCTCGGAGGTGCTCCTGCTCGCGCGCGGGCTGCTGGCGCGCACGGAGCTGGAGCGCTCCACCCGCATTCTCGGGCGAACCCCCGCGATCCAGGAGGTGCTCGAGAAGGTCGCGCTGTTCGCCCCCGTCTCCTCGACGGTGCTCATCGAGGGCGAGAGCGGCACGGGCAAGGAGCTGGTCGCCCGCGCGATCCACGCTCGCTCGCCCCGCGCCGCGCAGCCGTTCGTGGCCGTCAACTGCGCCGCGCTGGCCGAGACGCTGCTCGAGTCGGAGCTCTTCGGGCACGAGCGCGGCTCGTTCACGGGTGCGATCGCCCAGCGCCAGGGCCGCTTCGAGCTCGCCGACCGCGGCACGCTCTTCCTGGACGAGGTGGGCGAGATGCCGCCGGCGACGCAAGTGAAGCTGCTGCGGGCGGTCGAGGAGCGCGAGGTCGTGCGCGTCGGGGGCGCCGAGCCCGTGCACGTGGACGTACGCGTCATCGCCGCCACGAACAAGCTGCTGCGCGAGGCGGTCGAGCGTGGGGAGTTTCGCCGCGACCTCTACTACCGGCTGAACGTGCTGCACGTCCGCGTCCCGCCGCTGCGCGAGCGCCGCGACGACATCCCGCTCCTGGTGGGGCGCTTCGCGCTGGAGTTCGCGCGCGAGAACGGTCGCGGCCCGGTGGAGTTCGCGCCCGAGACGATGGACATCCTGCAGAATTACGACTGGCCGGGCAACGTGCGCGAGCTGCGCAACCAGGTCGAGCGCATGCTCGTGCTCAGGCCCGGCTCCCGCATCGGCCCCGAGGACGTCCCGGCGCACATCTTCGAGCGCGCGAACCCGCGACGCCTGCTGCCGGTCGCGCCGCTTCACGACGGCAGCGCCGACGAGCTCGGGAGCGCCGAGCGCGAGCTGCTGTACCGCTGGCTCTTCGAGCTCAAGCGCGACGTGACCGAGATTCGCGAGCTGCTGGCGGAGGCCTCCTTCCGGGGGCAGCTGCTGCGAGAGATCCCGCTCAGCGGGGACGAAGAGGCTGCGGACGGAGTGCCTCCCGCGACCGCCGGGGAGGAGGCCGCGGCGCGTCTCGCGGGCGGCGAGGCGGAGGTCCCGGGAGCTCCGCGCTTCGAGGTGGGGATGAGCCTCGCGGACCTCGAGCGCGAGGCGATCCGTCTCACGCTGGCGGGCGTCAAGGGGAACCGCCGCAAGGCGGCGAGCCTCCTGCGGATCGGCGAGCGCACGCTGTACCGGAAGCTGAAGGAGTACGACCTGGTCTGATTCGCGCGGGCCGCGAGATCGCGGTTGCGGCCGCGTCGACTTCGTGTAGGCTGGGAACGCTCACCGCGCGCGGTCCCGCTGAGGCCGGGCGAACACTCACGCAGAGGAGAGACTCATGGCCGAGAAGAAATGCGCCCATCGAGCTTGCAAGTGCACCGTCCGGGAGGGACAGGAGTACTGCAGCGAGCACTGCCGGGAGCACGCCGATCACTCGCACGGGGACTGCCAGTGCGGGCACCCGGAGTGCCGCTGAGCCCCGAGCGCCTCGTAGAGACGGAGCATGGCCTCCCGCGGAGCTGACGCAGGAGCGCGCCGGGCGCACGCGGTCGACGCCGACAAGAAGGCGGAGATCCTGGCGCGCCTCAACCGGATCGAGGGCCAGGTCCGGGGACTGCAGCGCATGGTCGAGGACGAGCGTTACTGCGCCGACGTCCTGATGCAGATCGCCAGCGTGCAGCGGGCGCTCTCGGGGGCAGGGAAGCTGCTCATGCGCAACCACCTGGAACACTGCATCACCGAGGCGATCCGCTCCCGCGACCCGAAGCGGGCCGAGAGCGCCTACGAGGAGCTCCTGGACATGATGTACCGCTACGCGGGGCCGTAGCGACGGAATGAGCGCTGCAGGCGCTGCGTAGAAGAGCTGGCGGTTGACACGTCGGTCAGCGGTGCATACCCTGGCAGGGTACCGTATCACTAAAACCCCTGCAGAACGGGAGGAAGCATGCACCACGTGAGCGAGATGCTGAAGACCCATCCGCGCCACAGCGACACGGACTCACGGGCCTTGGCCGAATGCATCGAGGCGTGCTACGACTGCGCCCAGACCTGCACCGCGTGCGCCGACGCCTGTCTCGGCGAGCAGCAGCTCCAGAGGCTCGTCCGCTGCATCCGCTTGAACCTGGACTGCGCCGACGTGTGCGCGGCCACCGGCGCCTTGCTGTCACGCCAGACCGAGAGCGAGTGGAGCGTGATCCGCGCCCAGCTGCAGGCCTGTGTCGAGGCCTGCCGCGTCTGCGGCGCGGAATGCGAGAAGCACGCCGGACATCACGAGCACTGCCGTGTCTGCGCGGAGGCCTGCCGGCGCTGTGCGGAGGCCTGCGAGCGTCTCGTCTCCGCTGCCTAGCGGCTCGCCGGTTTCGCGCGGATGGAAGCGATCGCAACTGCGGAACCCAGGAGCGAGGAGGACCGGATGGCCACCACCACGTTGCAGGTGCGAGGAATGACCTGTGGCCACTGCACGGATGCGGTCAGCCGGGTGCTGAAGGGGGTGCCCGGCGTGCGCTCCGCGGAGGTGGACCTGGAGGGTGGCCGTGCCCGCGTCGACTACGACGAGGGGTTGACGCGCCCGGAAGCGCTGTCCGCCGCCGTCGCCGGTGCGGGCTTCACCGCGGAGCCCGTGAGCGGCTGAGCCCGCGATGAACCGCGTCGAGACCCAGCCGCCGGGGAGGCACACGCGCTCGACGGCCGACGGCGCGGCCGAGAGCGTGGACCTGCCGATCACCGGCATGACCTGTGCGGCGTGTGCGCGTCGCATCGAGACGAAGCTCTCGAAGACGCCCGGGGTGCGCCGGGCCGGGGTCAACCTGGCGACGTCCCGGGCCACGGTGGAGTACGACCCCCGCGCTACCGGCGTCGGCGCTCTGGTGGAGGCCGTGAAGGACGTGGGCTACGGCACGGCGGGGACGGCA
>JBHENL010000089.1:0-3181 GCA_046262075.1 Gemmatimonadota bacterium | reverse complement strand
GGCCGCCGGTGCGCCGGATGCTCCCACGACGGCGCCGACCGCCGAGACCGGCGGGTCCGATAGCAGCGAGGTAGCCGCCAGGAGCAGGAGCGGCGCCAGCCCGAACGCCACGAGGGCGATCAGCGGAGGAACGGTCAGGGCGCGGGGGATGCGCATGCGGCCGTCAGCTGGCCTTCTTCAGAGGTCGGATCCGCTCGATCGCTGCCCTGGAGTCCTGCTCCGCGTGCCACAGGTCCCAAGCCAGCTGAGCGTTCAGCCAGAAATCCGGGGTCATTTCGAACAACCTGTCCCGCTCCGTCGCCTGTCGGACTCGACTGGCCCTCCTGCCGCCCCTGGACCTGGATGACTTTGCGGCCGCATCGCCGCCACGCCTCGCCGACCGAGGGTCGGGGGGCCGTTTCAGCCAGGGATATTGCCGCCAAGCGTTGTCCCCCTTAGATTTAGCTCCTTACATCTGGCCCTCGCCGCGGTGGTGGAATCGGCAGACACACGAGATTCAAAATCTCGCGCCCGCGAGGGCATGAGGGTTCGACTCCCTCCCGCGGCACTCATCCCCGTCCCCTCCCGCCGTTTCAGCAGCAGGAGCGCATGAACTACACCGAGCTTCCCGGCAAGGTGCGCCACGACATCTGCGAGTGGTGGAAGACCGTGCACGCGGCGGGGGACCAGCCCTGGCGCGAGGCGCTCGAGGAGCTCAAGGCGAGGGACGAGTTCCCGATGCTGAAGCTCGGCGTGGACCTGCTGCAGGGGCGCGTCCCCCTGGAGGGCTCGCTCGCCAGCCTGAACTTCATCGAGCGACGCGTAGCGGAGATCGTGCGGGACTTCCAGAGCGGCTGAGCGCCGGGGCGGCTACTCCGGATCCTCGCGGCCGCGGATCAGCAGCAGCAGCGCCGACTGCGGCACGACCAGGTACTTGCGGCCGTCGAACTTGATCTCGACGGCCGCCTTCTTCAGAAAGATGGTGTAGTCGCCCACCTTCACCTGCATCGGCAGGTGGCGCAGCTCGCGCTGGCTCTCGCGCCAGATCTCCGTCTCCGAAAGCGACGGATCGACGAGCGGGATGCCGGGGCCCTTCGCCACGATCCGGCCGGCCTGCACGTTCTCGCGCTCGGCCACGGAACGAGGGAGATAGAGCCCGACCTCGCTGCGCTCGTCGCCTTCCTCAGGGGCGACCAGGACACGGTCGCCCATCACGATCAGGCGCTTGCCGTCGGCCGAGAGGTCGATCTCGGGCTCAGGATCCATCGGTGGCGTGCCCGATCAGGGAGGCGCGTTCGCTAGGAGGAGCGGCGCCTCCGCTCCCCGGCCCGCCGGCGTGGTCGTCGTGGCCGCTCGGCTGCAGCTGGTCGGCCGGGACGCCGTCGAAGACTCCTTCGCCGCGCGTGTGGCGCAGGTCGGCGAGGTACAGCGGGTCGTCCTTCACGACCGGCGGCCACGACTCGCCCGGCTCGGGCAGGAAGAAGCCGCCCAGCGTGCCCATGCCGCCCCCGGGGATCACCTCGTCCGTGGGGTTGTCGTAGCTCACCGTGAGCCGGTAGACGTGGTCGCTTCGCAGGGGCAGGCCACCCTTCTTCCAGAACTCGCCCGGCGGGATGCTCAGGATCCGACCCTCCTCGTCGGTCAGGGGCTCTACCTTCCACAGCAGCCCGCCGGTCGTCACGTCCTCCAGTCGCAGGCTGCGACCGTACTGGTGCATGTGACCTGCACCGCCCAGCAGGCGTCCCGACACCGCCGGGCTCCCCTCCCAGGACTGCTCCGACTCGCCGGGGACCAGATCGAACGACTTCTCGCCCACCGGTGGCCGCACGTCCAGATAGACGGGGAAGATGCCGGCCCGCGCATCGCCGGCCCGCGCGGGGGTGAACAGGAACCGAATTCGCAGGTAGCCGTCCTCCAGGGGCTCGCCGCCTGGATTGTGGAACACCGCGCGCACCAGCAGACGGTGCCCCGCCTCTACGGGCAGACCCATCGAGCCGGGCAGCTCCTTGCGGCCCGTCTCCGGACCGGCGGCCATGATCCTGCGTGAGATCGGGCTGAAGAGCTCGCGGTGATCGGGGTCGATCACGTTCACGTGGTGCAGGAAGGACTCGCGCAGCGGCGCGCCGTCGGCGTCGACCATGTCGGCCTCGAAGCCGTGGATCCATCCCGCGCGGGGGATGGCGATCTCCTGGAGTGGCACCATCGCGCCGTGGCCGCCAGCCTCGTGCGAGGCCCCTGCGGGCAGGTTCACGGGCCCGATCACGAGCGCCATCTCGCCGCGCTCGGCCCGCTCGACCACCTGGATGAAGTCGGAGTTCTCGGCGCGCTGGGCGGCGAGCGGTGCGGCGACCGGCGCGACGAGCAGGATGCTGAGGCAGAGGATCTTGCGGCGCATGGCATCCGTTCGTGGAAGCTTCCGGTGACTGGGCGGCCGATCGTGCCGCTCCCCGGAAAGATTCGGCGGGAGCGCGGGAGGGTCAATCCGAGCTGGACCGACGGCCGCGCTCGACGGATCGCGTGTGGCGCCAGGAGGCGGCGAGGGCGGCGACCCAGAGCGCTCCCAGGGCGAGGGCCGGACGAGCCCAGCGCGCCGAGGGGATCCCTGCCGAGAGCGGAGCGAAGGTCGCGAGCAACGCGGCGATCGCCAGGATCCACGATCGTGCGCGCCCGCCGCGGGGTGCGAGCGCGAGGGACCCCGCCGCGCTCGCCGCGAGAGCGCTCTGCAGGGCACGCGAGACCGGCCGGCTCCAGCCTTCGTCCAACGTCGTGAGGTGCAATGCGGCATAGACCGAGGCGAGAAGCGGTACCGCGGCGGCGAGCCCCATCGCCAGGCTCGTACGCCGGCGGATCTGCTGGCGGCGGCGGCGGGCGGTTGACGGACGACCGGCCGAGGCGGAGGTTGGCACCACGGCCGCCGCTCCGCCGTCACCAGGGCCCGCGTCGCCCCGCTCCCCCTCCCCACGAGAGGTCTCCATGGAAGCAATGATGCCGTCCGGACCGGATCCGAAGCCAGCGCCCGCCGGCAGGAGATCTCGGCCTTCCGCCGCGGCGGACGCCCCGCGCCTGCGAGGGTGGCGATGAGAGTGGTCGGCTTCGCGGGCAGCCTGCGGAAGCGGAGCTACAATCGAGCGCTGCTGCGGGCGGCGGCGCAGCTCGCGCCCGGGAACATGCGGATCGACGTCTTCGACCTCGAACCGATCCC
>JBHENL010000088.1:0-7680 GCA_046262075.1 Gemmatimonadota bacterium | reverse complement strand
GACGCTGCCCGGCGGCTCCGATCCCGAGCAGTTCTCCGTGCACCCGGACGGCTCGAAGGTTTACGTCTCCAACGAGGACGCCGCGACGGCTACGGTGCTGGACGTCGAGAGCGGCGAGGTCCTGGCGACGGTCCCCGTGGGCGTCGAGCCCGAGGGCGTCGCCATCACGCCCGATGGCCGGTTCGTCTACGTCTCGGCCGAGACGGATCACACGATCACGGTGATCGACACCGAGACCAACCAGCCCGTGGCGACCTTCGATGTGGGCAACCGGCCGCGCGCGATCGCCTTCTCACCGGACGCGAGCCGCGCCTACGTCACCACGGAGCTGGGCGGCACCCTCGAGGTCGTCGACGCGCAAGCGCACCGGGTCCTCGACACGATCACGATCGAGGGCGAGAACGTGAAGCCGATGGGTGTGGTGGTCTCCCCCGACGGGGACCGGGTCTACGTCGCCACGGGGCGCGGCCAGAGCGTGGCCGTGATCGATCCGGCCGCGAAGCAGGTCGTGCAGACGATCCCGGTCGGTCAGCGACCGTGGGGAATCGCGCTCACCCCCGACGGCAGCAAGCTCTACGCGGCCAATGGCCCGGGAGACGACGTCTCGGTCGTGGACGTCGAGACCGGCGAGGTCGTGGACACTGTCCCGGCGGGTGAGGGGCCCTGGGGAGTCGCGGTGGGGCCGGCGATCTAGCCGCCGGAGCGGCTCACGCCAACAGAGGATTCACCACCCGCAGGAAGCCGAACTGGTGGAAGTCGGTGTCCGCGGTTCGGATCTCCAGGATCCCGTGCTCTCGCATCAGGGCCGCCGTGTGGTGTCGTGCATGAGGTTTCCGGAGCTTCGCGGATGGGTGGCGATGATGTCGCGGAGCACGTCGGCGTGGCGCTGCGTCTCGGTCAGAACGTGGAACCCGGGGCTGGAACAGACGCGGTCTGCGAACGCAACCGCCTCCTCGGTCCTGAGGGGCCGCGGCAGCACCCGTCGATGCGTCGCTACCCGCAAGAACTCGTAGAGAATGCCCCAGGTTGGCACTCCACGATCAGAACGGGGCGTGGGTTTCGGAGCTCGAGCTCGTCGAGGCGCGCGGTTGAGACCCCGGAGCTCGAAGCGGAGGCGACTGGATCGTGAGGATCACGCCGGGCGATGTTCCTTCGGCTGTCTCACGACAGGTGAAGCCGGGCCAGGAAGGAGCGTGGGTGGTTGCGCAGGAGCCACCCGTCGAAGCCCAGCCGCCGGCCCGCGCGCGTCAGGATGAAGACGAGGAAGCAGGTGATGAGGAGGACGTGGAAGCCCTGCGGGTTCAGGCCCCCGCCCAGGCTGGCGATGAAGTAGTTCAGGATCAGCCAGAGGCCGCCCAGCGACGCGAGCACGGTGAGGATCCCGAACAGGAGCCCGACCCCGACCAGGACCTCTCCCACGGCCGTCAGCTTGGCGAAGAGCTCGCCGTTGGGGAGTGCGGTGTTCACCAGGAACGACTTGTACCAGCCTGGGGCGCCATTCTCGACGTACTCGGCCAGGCGTGTGGGTAGGAACCCGATCCAGCGCTGGGACACGGTCGGGATGGGCAGGAACCCGCCGGCCAGCGACCACGTGAGCTTCGACCACACGCTCTTGAAGAACCACAGCCCCACGACGACGCGGATCAGCGCCAGCGCGACGTCGGGGCGGCGCATCGTCCATGAACGGGCCGGCGTGGTCATCACGCGAAGCCGCGCCTGCGGAGCGGCGGCGTGCTCGGGCTCGGGGCGGGAGGCTTCACGGCGCGGAATGTAAGCCCGCGTCGAATGCGAACGCCACGCGCGCGCGCCGGGCTCGCTTGTAGGGCTCTCGGGGCGCTGCTATCCTTCGCCGCCATGCGGGCCCTCGCCACGCGCGTCGATCCCTCCTCGAGCGAGTTCAGACAAAACCGCGCCGCCTACGAGCGGCTGCTCGCCGACCTGCGCGCGCGGCTGGAGCGCGTGCGCGCCCCTGGCGACGCCGAGGCGGTCGAGCGCCAGCGCCGCCGCGGCAAGCTCCTCGCGCGCGAGCGCGTCGAGCGACTGCTCGACCCCGGCACGGCCTTCCTCGAGCTCTCTCCTCTGGCCGCCGAAGGTCTCCACGACGGCGAGGTCCCCGCCGCGGGCATCGTGACCGGCGTCGGGCTCGTCTCCGGCCGCGAGTGCGTCGTCGTGGCCAACGACGCGGTCGTGAAGGGCGGCACGTACTATCCCGAGACGATCAAGAAGCACGTGCGGGCGCAGGAGATCGCGCTCGAGAACCGGCTCCCGGCGGTCTACCTGGTGGACTCCGGCGGGGTGTTCCTGCCGCTCCAGGCGCAGGTGTTCCCCGACAAGGAGGACTTCGGCCGCATCTTCTACAACCAGGCGCAGATGTCCGCGCGCGGAATCCCGCAGCTGGCGGTCGTCCTCGGGATGTGCACCGCCGGCGGCGCGTACGTTCCGGCGATGTCCGACGAGAACGTGATCGTGCGCGGCACGGGCACGATCTACCTCGCTGGTCCGCCGCTGGTGAAGGCGGCCACCGGCGAGGAGGTCTCGCCCGAGGACCTCGGCGGCGCCGAGCTGCACTCGCGCATCTCGGGCGTCACGGATCACCTCGCGGAGAACGAGGACGAGGCGCTCGAGATCTGCCGCGCCGCCGTTGCCGCACTGGGCGCTCCCGATCGCGCACGGCAGGACTGGGCCGAGCCGGAGGAACCGCTCTATCCGGCGCAGGAGATCTACGGGATCGTGCCGGAGGACGTCCGCCAGCCCTACGACGTGCGCGAGGTGATCGCGCGTCTCGTGGACGGCAGCCGCTTCCACGAGTTCAAGGCGGCCTACGGAACGACGCTCGTCACCGGCTTCGCGCGCTGGATGGGCTATCCGCTGGGCATCGTCGCGAACAACGGCGTCCTCTTCGGGGAGTCGGCCCGCAAGGGCGCACACTTCGTCGAGCTCTGCGCCCGGCGGGGCGTGCCGCTCCTCTTCCTGCAGAACATCACGGGCTTCATGGTGGGCAGGCGCTACGAGGAGGGCGGGATCACGCGCGACGGCGCCAAGATGGTCCAGGCCGTCGCCACCGCCGCCGTGCCGCGCTTCACCGTGATCATCGGGGCCTCCCACGGCGCGGGCAACTACGCCATGTGCGGCCGGGGCTACCTGCCGCGCTTCCTCTTCACTTGGCCCAACAGCCGCGTCTCGGTGATGGGCGCCGAGCAGGCCGCGCAGGTGCTGGTGACCGTCAAGCGCGACCAGCTCGCACGCCGCGGCGAGACGTTGACCGACGAGGAGGCCGCCGCGATCGCGGACCCGATTCGCGAGAAGTACGCCGAGGAGGGGAGCCCCTGGTACGGAACGGCGCGCCTGTGGGACGACGGCGTCATCGACCCGACCGACACGCGAGCGGTGATCGGCCTCTGCCTGGCGGCCAGCCGGAACGCGCCCATCCCGGAGACGCGGTGGCCGGTGTTCCGCATGTGAGCGCCCAGGATCGAGGTCTCTCATGAACGGCTTCGACACTCTGCGCGTGGGCCGCGACGGATCGGTGGCTCGGGTGGCCCTCGCCCGCCCCGAGGTGCGCAACGCGTTCGACGCCGCGATGATCGCGGAGCTGACGGCGTGCTTCGGTCAGCTCGCGACCGACGAGGAGCTGCGCACGCTCGTGCTCGCCGGCGAGGGCAAGGCATTTTGCGCCGGGGCCGACGCCAACTGGATGCGCGACTCGGTGGACGCCACCGAGGACGAGAACCGTGAGGACGCACGGCGCATGGCGGCGATGTTCCGCGCGATCGACGAGTGCCCCGTCCCGCTCGTGGGACGAGTCCAGGGCGTGGCGTTCGGCGGTGGTGTCGGTCTGGCGGCCTGCTGCGACGTCGTGGTCGCCGCCGAGGACGCGCGCTTCTCGTTCTCCGAGGTTCGGCTCGGCATCCTTCCGGCGGTCATCTCCACGTTCTCGCTCGCCAAGATCGGGCGGGGCCAGGCACGACGCTGGTTCCTGACGGGTGAGGTGTTCTCCGCCCAGCGAGCCCGGGAGCTCGGCCTGGTACACGAGGTCGTTCCCGCCGCCGAGCTCGACGCCGCAGTAGACGGGATCGTGGCCACCCTCGTCGGCAATGGACCGCGTGCCGTGCGGGAGGCCAAGGCGCTGATCCGCCACGTGCGGGGTCTGGAGCGCGACGCGGCGATCGAGCACTGCGTCGAGACGATCGCCCGCGTGCGGGTCTCTCCCGAGGCGCAGGAGGGGCTTCGCGCCTTTCTGGAGAAGCGGAAGCCGACCTGGCGTTCGGCGGGTGCCGCCGCCGGCGCGCGCGAGCCGGGACCGGCCGGCGGCGCGGAACCGGGAAGCTGAGGTGTTCCGCACGGTGCTCGTAGCCAACCGCGGCGAGATCGCGCTGCGGGTGATCCGCACGCTCCGCGAGCTGGGCGTGCGCAGCGTCGCGGTCTACTCCGACCCGGACGTGGACTCGCCGCACGTGGAAGCCGCCGACGAGGCGGTTCGGCTGGGACCCGCCCCCGCGCGAGACAGCTACCTCGACGCCGCACGTGTCCTGGAAGCGGCGCACGCCACCGGCGCCGAGGCGATCCATCCCGGCTACGGATTCCTCTCCGAGAACGCGACGTTCGCCCGCCGCTGCGCCGAGGCTGGAGTCGTGTTCGTGGGCCCTTCTCCGCAAGCTCTGGAGGCCACGGGCGACAAGGCGCGGGCGCGCGAAACCGCCGCCTCGCTCGGAGTGCCGACCGTGCCGGCCTCCGCTCCCTCCGGAGACCTGAAGGCACTCGCCCGCGTCGCCCGCGAGCTCGAGCCCCCTTATCTGGTCAAGGCGGCCGCGGGAGGCGGGGGCAAGGGCATGCGCCTCGTGCGCTCCACCGAGGGGCTGCCCGAGGCGCTCGCTTCGGCGGCGCGGGAGGCGCGTGCCGCCTTCGGGGACGCCACTCTGCTCGTCGAGCGCTACGTGCATCCCGCGCGCCACGTCGAGGTCCAGGTGCTGGGAGACGGCGGCGGCGGGGTGGCCGCGCTGGGCGAGCGGGAGTGCAGCCTCCAGCGCCGCTACCAGAAGATCGTCGAGGAAGCGCCCTCCGCCGCGCTCGAGGAGGACACCCGTACGGCGATGCTGGACGCCGCGCGACGGCTGGCCGGTTCCGTGCGTTATGCCGGTGCCGGCACGGTGGAGTTCCTGCTCGCGGCCGACGGATCTTTCTTCTTCCTGGAGATGAACGCGCGCCTGCAGGTGGAGCACCCGGTGACCGAGCTGGTGACCGGCCTCGATCTGGTGCGACTGCAGCTCGAGATCGCCTGCGGCGAAGTATCCGACCTGCCGGCGCTGGAGGTCCCGGCGCGCGGGCATGCGATCGAGGCGCGGCTGTACGCGGAGGATCCAACCGCCGGGTTCCTTCCGAGCTCCGGCACGATCGGGCTGCTGCGCTGGCCGCAAGGTCCTGGGGTGCGGGTCGACGCGGGCATTCAGCAGGGACAGCGCGTGGGCACCGACTACGATCCTCTCCTGGCGAAGCTCGTCGCCTGGGCACCCGACCGGGAGCACGCGCGTCGCCGGCTCGTGCGCGCGCTGGAGGAGACCGCTCTCCTTGGGCTCGTGACGAACCAGGGCTTCCTGCTCGAGCTTCTGGAGAGCGATCCCTTCCGCAGCGGCCGGACGTTCACGCATACCGTGGAGGGCAGCGCCGACCAGCCCGGCATGGCCGCGCACGCGGGAGCTTCCGCGATGCCGGTCGAGCTCGCGCTCGCGGGTGGAGCGCTCGCGCTGCGCATGGGAGCGTCCGCCCCATCCGGCCCTGCCACGGGTGACGCGGGGGCCGGTTTCGAGGTGGACGGAGCCAGCGTCCGGCGCGAGAGCTCCCCCTGGAGGACGCTGGGTTCCTGGCGGCTGGGTGGCGCGTGAGCGGCCGGTCGCTGACGCTCGCGCTGGGCGAGGCTCTCTACGAGGTCCGTCTCACCGGGCCGGACCGCGAAGGCGGGATCTCGCTACTCGCGAAGCGGGCTGGCGCGCCGGACGAGAAGCGCAGCGCGCTCGAGCTGCGCGCTCGCCTCGCCCGAGACGGACACGAGCTGACGTTGACCACCGCAGGCGCCGTGGAGCGCTTGACGGTGCTCCGGCAGGGTCGCGGCGTCTGGGTCGGCTGGCGCGGGCGAACGGCCTGGGTCGAACCCGACGTCGCCGGTGCGGACAAACGTGGCTCTCCCGGTGCTCGCGACGACGTGCGCGCGCCCATGACCGGCACTCTTCAGGAGATTCGGGTGGCTTCCGGCGACCGCGTCGCCCGCGACGACGTGCTGGGCATTCTCGAGGCCATGAAGATGGAGTACCGCCTGCTCGCCCCCCGGGACGGCGAGGTCGCGGACGTGCCGGTGCGGACCGGCGACCGTGTCGAGCTCGGACAGGTGATGGTGCGGCTCCGGCCCCTCGAGCCCGCGGATCGGCCTGACGAAGCCACGGCGCCGCCCCGCGCAACGCCGGCCGGCGCCCCATGAGTCAGCCCGACGCCAGGCCTTCTCCGCGCCCCATGGTGCGCATCGTGGAGGTCGGGCCGCGGGACGGTCTGCAGAACGAAAGGGAGATCGTTCCGACCGAGCGCAAGATCGAATTCGTGGACGCCCTCTCCGCCACGGGCGTCGCCGAGATCGAGGTCAGCTCCTTCGTCTCGCCGAAGTGGATCCCCCAGCTCGCCGACGCGGAGGAGGTCTTGCGCTCCATCCGCCGCTCTCCCGACGTCACGTATTCCGCGCTCGTCCCCAACGAGCGCGGGCTCGAGCGAGCCCTCGGGGTGGGCGTGCAGAAGGTCGCGGTCTTCACCGCCGCGTCCGAGACGTTCAACCGCCGCAACGTGAACGCGACGATCGCCGAGTCGCTGGAGCGCTTCGGGCCGGTGCTGGCCGGCGCGTGCGTGGCCGGCGTGCTGGTCCGCGGGTACGTCTCGACGGCGTTCCATTGTCCCTACGAGGGACCGATCGCACCCGCCGCCGTCCAGGCCGTCGTCCGGCGGCTGCTGGAGCTGGGGGTGGACGAGGTCTCCGTCGGCGACACGATCGGCAAGGCGTCGCCTCCGGAAGTCCGCTCCCTCCTGGATCTGCTGCTCGCGGAGATCGAGCCGGCTCGCGTGGCGCTCCACCTGCACGACACCTACGGGATGGCGGTGGCGAACGCGCTCGTGGCCTGGGAGGAGTTCGGCATCTCCGCCTTCGACGCAGCCGCGGGAGGGTTCGGCGGCTGCCCGTATGCGAACGGCTCCACCGGGAACGTCGCAACCGAGGACCTCGTGTATGCGCTCCGCGCCGGCGGAGCCGAGGTGCCCGTTGACGTGAAACGGATCGTGGCCGCGGCCCGGCTCATCGCGGAGCCGCTCGGCCGCGATCCCGCCTCACGTCTCTCGAACGTTCGCTTGGCCTGAGAGGCCGCTCCACCGCAAGGCACCACCGCGGCAGCGGGGCTCTCGGAGCTGCGGTTCCAGATCAGCCATCACATAAAAACGGGTAGCTGAAGGTCGCGGGAGATCATTGCTTGTCCCTGCGCGGACCGACATTCTCCCGCGCGCGCGGGGACGTGGGCTGAGGTGAAGGGCGCACGGGGCTCCGCAAACGTATCTCCCTGCAAAGGAGGCCGTGATGCGTACGTTCGTAGCCGTCATGTTCGCTGGTGCGCTGCTCCTGGTCGCGGTGCCGAGGATCGCCGCCCAGGAGGAGGA
>JBHENL010000087.1:0-7710 GCA_046262075.1 Gemmatimonadota bacterium | reverse complement strand
CCTGAGGGTTCCTCGCGCCACGACGGAAGGGCGGCTCGGCCTCGACCTGCGGCTCCGGACGCAGCGGCCGCCGGTGCTGCACGGAGCGGGCGGCCTCTCCTCCAAGGACGCGCGCGCCGAGCCCCACGCCAGCTGGTACGTGAGCCTGCCACGCCTCGAGACGTCCGGCACGCTCAGCGTGGAGGGGGAGCGCTTCGAGGTCTCGGGCTCCACGTGGCTGGACCACGAGTTCTTCTCCGGCGGCCTCGCGCCGGGGCAGGTCGGCTGGGACTGGTTCTCGGCGCGGCTCGAGGATGGGCGGGACCTGATGCTCTTCCGGCTGCGGCGCGCCGACGGGAGCACGGCGTTCGCGGCGGGGACGGTGACGGCCGCGGACGGCCGCTCCTCGAGGGCGCTCGATCTGCGAGGAGCGACCTTCGAGCCGGCCCAGCGCTGGACCACGGCGGCCGGAGTGACGTATCCGATCGCGTGGCGGGTGCGTCTGCCGGCCGAGGACCTGACGCTGCGCACCCGCACCCCGCTGCACGGTCAGGAGGTGGAGAGCGGTCGCGGCGTGGGCTTCGGCTACTGGGAGGGTATCGTGGACTACGCGGGCACGTGGCGAGGAAGTGCCGTGCGCGGCGAGGGGTACGTCGAGATGACCGGTTACGACCGACCGGTCGAGCTGCGATGAGCCCCGCCCCCGGGGGAGGCCCGGATCGGCCCGCCGGCACGAGTGGATCCGCCGCCGGCCCTGCGCCTCCGGCTCTCGCTGCCGAGGGCGTCGGGAAGCGCTACGGCGCCAGGGCCGCGCTGGACGGCGTGACGCTGTCGGTCGCGACCGGCGAGTGCGTGGCGCTGGTCGGCGAGAGCGGCTCCGGCAAGACGACGCTGCTGCGTTGCTTCAACCGGATGGTGGAGCCCGAGGCGGGAGTCGTTCGGCTGGGCGGGCGGCCCGCGCGTGGGCTGGACCCGGTGGCGCTCCGCAGGGTCACCGGATACGTGCAGCAGGAGGGCGGACTGCTGCCGCACTGGCGGGTGCAGCGCAACGTCGAGCTCGTCCCGCGCCTGCTGGCGAGCCCCGACGCGGCGGACCGGGCGCGCGAAGCGATCGAGCTCGTCGGTCTGGATCCCGCCGCCTTCGGGCGACGGTGGCCGCGCGACCTCTCGGGCGGAGAGCGGCAGCGCGTGGCGCTGGCCAGGGCGCTCGCGGCGCGTCCCGCGGTGGTCCTGCTCGACGAGCCCTTCGGCGCGCTGGACGCGATCACGCGCGCCGACCTGCAGGACGCCTTCGCCGCGCTGCGGCGGCGACTCTCGCTCACGGCGCTGCTCGTGACGCACGACCTGCACGAGGCGGCGCGGCTCGCCGATCGTGTGGCGGTGCTCCGCGGTGGGCGGCTGGAGCAGGTCGCCGCGGCCGGCGATCTGGCGGAGCGGCCCGCGACGCCCTACGTGCGGCGGCTGGTGGAGCGCTCGCGGCTCCGGGCCTCGTGAGAGCCGGCGTGGCGCTCCGGCGGAGCCGGTCCCGCTGGGCCCCGCGGGGAGGCCTTCGCGTCCGCGCGCTCGCGGGAGGCCTGGCGCTGGCACTCGGCCCGGCCGCCGCTTCCCCGACCCCGCGCCCGCAGCAGGAGCCGTCCGCTGCGGCGGCGAACGCCAGGTCCGAAGCTGCCGTCGTCGTGGCCTCCAAGCCGTTCGGCGAGTCGTACCTGCTCGGAGAGATGTTCGCCCAGCTCCTCGAGGCGCGCGGACTCGAGGTGGACCGCCGGCTCGGCCTCGGCGCCACCGAGATCGCCTTCGGCGCGCTGCGCGCCGGGGCGGTGGACGTCTACCCGGAGTACACGGGCACAGGCCTGCTCGCGATCCTGGGAGAGGACCCGCCGGGCGACCCGCGGGCGGTGTTCGGGCGGGTCGCGCGGGCCTTCGCCGAGCGCTACGACGCCCGCTGGCTGCCGCCGCTCGGCTTCGAGAACACCTACGCCATCGCCGTGCGGCCGGGCACCGCGCGCGAGCACGGGCTGCGCACCCTGAGCGACCTGGCGCGCGTGGCGCCGCGGCTGCGCGCCGGCTTCACGCCCGACTTCCTCGGCCGCGCCGACGGGCTGCCGGGCCTCGAGCGGGCGTACGGGCTGCGCTTCGGCGAGGTGCGCTCGCTGCTGCAGGCGGTGAAGTACCGGGCGCTCGTGGCGGAGGAGGTCGACGTGATCGACGGCTACTCGACCGACGGCCTCATCGCGCGCCACGGCCTCGTGGTGCTCGCGGACGACCGGAGCTTCTTTCCGCCCTACGAGGCCGCGGCCCTCGTCGGCGGCCGCTTCGCCCGCGGGCGGCCCTCCGCGGTGGCCGCGCTGACGGAGCTGTCCGGCCGGCTGGACGTGACGCGGATGCGCGCGCTGAACGAGCGGATCGAAGTGGACGGGGACCTCGTGGCCGCCGTGGCCACCGACGCCCTGGGCGACCTCGGGCTCGTCCCGCATGCGAGAGCCGCTCCCGGCGCGCCGCGGGTGGAGGTGAGTGGTGCCCGCGCGGCTCTCGGGCGCGAGAGCGGTGACCGCGACGAGGGTCTGGCCGGCTACCTGTGGCAGAGCCGGAGCGAGCTGCTCGAGCTCACGCTGCGCCACCTGCTGCTCGTGGGGATCTCGCTGATGGCCGCCGTTCTGGTGGCCGTCCCACTGGGCCTGCTCCTCGAGCGCGCTCGAGGCGGCGCCGAGCCGGTGATCCGCGCCGTCGGCGTGCTGCAGACGATCCCCGGGATCGCGCTCCTCGCCTTCGCCATCCCGCTGCTGGGGATCGGCGTCGTCCCGGCCCTGGTCGCGCTCTTCCTCTACTCGCTCTACCCGATCCTGCGCAACACGTACACCGGCGTGCGGGACGCGAGCCCGGACGCCGTGGCTGCGGCGCGGGCACTCGGTATGACCGAGCTGCAGCTGTTGCGCGACGTGCGGCTCCCGCTCGCCGCACCCGTGATCGTGGCCGGCATCCGGACGGCTGCCGTGATCGACGTCGGCACCGCGACGCTCGCCGCGTTCATCGGCGCCGGCGGGCTGGGCGAGCCGATCGTCGCCGGGCTCGCGCTCTCGGACACCCGCCGGATCCTCTCGGGGGCGATCCCGGCCGCCGGCCTGGCACTGCTGGTGGATGGCGCCCTCGGCCTCGCCGAGCGCGCGACGCGGCCCGGCGGCTGAGATTCGCTCTCGCCGCTACGGCCGCCGGCGCCCGCCCGCGCCGGGAGGCGCGAACGCGCGCTCCACCTCCCGGATCGCGTCGTCGTCCAGCCCGACCTCGAGCGAGCGCACGCTGCTCTCGATGCTCCGCGTCCGGCTGGCGCCGGGGATCGCGACCAGGGAGGGCGACCTCGAGAGCACCCAGGCCAGCACGATCTCCTCGGGGCTCGCGCCGTGTCGCGCCGCGAGCGCGCCCAGCGCCGCGTTCTGCCGCAGCGCCCGAACGCCGCGACTCCCGCCCACGGGGCTGTAGGGGATGAACGTGATGCGCTCCGCCTCGCAGAGCCCGACCAGCCCCTCTTCTTCGGAGGAGCGGTCGAAGGGGCTGAAGCGGTTCTGCACGGAGGCGATCTCCACGACCTCCCGCGAGAGGGCGAGCTCGCCGGCGTTGACGTTCGAGAGCCCCACCGCCCGGACCTTGCCCTCGTCGCGCAGCCGCGCGAGCTCCCCCACGCTCTCCTCGAGCGGCACCTCGGGGTCGGGAGCGTGCAGCTGGTAGAGGTCGAGGCGCTCGACGCCGAGTGCGGCGAGGCTGCGCTCGCAGGCCTCCCGCAGGTGCTCCGGGCGGGCGTCGCTCTCCCACGCTCCTCCAGGCCGCGTCAGGCCGCCCTTCGTCGCCACCACGACCTCGTCCGCCGCCCCGGCCTCGTCCAGCGCCTCGCGGATGAGGCGCTCGTTGTGCCCGAGGTCGGCGTCGTCGAGACAGTAGACGTGCGCGGTGTCGATGAGCGTGACGCCGAGCTCGACCGCGCGCCGCACCACGCGCTTGGCCGCCTCGCGATCCTCCGGCCGCCCCTGGATCGAGAGCGGCATGGCTCCGAGCCCGATGCGCGTGACGCGGAGCCCGGTGCGCCCGAGAGGAACGCTCTCCATCCGCTCAGCCCTCCGCCCGCCCCGGCGTGGGGCTCTCGGGCGGAGGCGTGCCCGGCCCTTCGCCCGGCGGAGGAGCATCGGGTGCGGCCGGTGGCGCCGGAGGCGTATCCGGCTCGCCGGGCGGCTCGGGCAGCGCACCTGGGCCGGGCTCGACCCCCGGCCCCTCTCCCGGCGGGCGCGGCTCGCCGGCCGGAGCCGCGGGGTCGGGCGCCGCCTGAGGGGCGGGACCAGGCGCCGCGCCGCCGCCGGCTGGGGCGGGTAGAGCCTGCCCAGGCCGAGCGTTCGGTCGCGCGGGCAGCCGCCGGTAGTGCTCGAGCAGCTCGGTCTGCCGGGTCCGCAGTGGCATCTCGCGGCCGCGGATGAACACGTGCTCCACCCGCGTCGAGAGCTCGAACGGATCGCCGCTCCAGACCACCAGATCGGCGTCCTTCCCGGGCTCGATCGATCCGTAGCGCTCGGCGACTCCCCAGATTCGTGCGGGGGCGAGCGTCACCGCTCGCAGCGCGACCTCGGCCGGCAGCCCGTACGAGATGGCGTTCCCCACCCCCTGCTTCAGCGTGCGTGCGTTGTGGCTCTCGAAGCTCCCGAAGGCGAGGGTGACGCCGGCGGCGTGCATGCGCGCGGCGTTCTCCAGGGTCGCGCCGGCGCTCTCGAAGCCGGGCACGTTCTGGAGCGGGTTCAGGACGACCGGCACGCCGGCGCGGGCGATCTCGCCGGCGACGAGCCAGCCCTCGGCGGCCCCGAGCAGCACGAGCCGCAGGTCGAACTCGCGCGCGAGCCGCAGCGCCGCCAGCAGGTCGCTCGCGCGTTGCGCCGTCACCGCCAGCGGCAGCTGGCCCCGTACGACGGCTACCAGCGCCTCCAGGTCGAGCCGGCTGACGGCGTACTCGCGCCGCTGGTTGGCTTCGAAGGCCTCGCGGTTGACGGCGAAGTCGAGCGCGTCCTGCAGGACCTCGCGCAGCTGCAGCATCGCTCCGCCGCGCGAGCCTCCCGCGAGCGCGGCTCCTGTCTCGCCGAGGGACGCGTACACCGCCGTGGGACTGCGGGTGAGCGCCGCCTCGAGGGGTGGTCCCGACAGGTCCAGGAGCGCGCCCTGGCCGGCGATCAGCGAGACGCCGGGCTCGGGCGACACGGCGGCGCGCGTGATCCCCTCCACTCGCGTGACGGGGATCAGAGGGGAGTACGGGTTGATGCCGTCGGCGATCCGCAGAGCGGCCGTGATCCGGTCGTCCTCCGAGGCGAAGTCCGACGTCGCGTCGATCTGCTCGATCTCGACCGCCCCGAGATGGGTCTGGGAGTCCAGCAGCCCGGGGGTCACGACCTTCCCCGCCGCGTCGAGGACGCGCACTCCCGCCGGGACGGCGATGCCCTGCCCGACCGCCGCGACGCGCCCGTCGCGCACGACCACGGTGGCGGGCTCCAGGACCGGGCCGGAGACCGTGTGCACGCGCGCGTTGGTGATCGCGAAGCTCGCGCCGGCGCCGGCGCCCTCCCGGCCGGGCCCATCGGCCTCCTGCGCCGCGGCGGAGAGCGCGTGGGCGGCGACCATCGCCGCCGCCAGCCGCACGCCCTTCATCGCCCCACCTCGGCGGGCACGAGCCCGCGGAGCCAGTCGCTCTCGGGCGCGCCGGCGGCGGCGCGGTCGTGGAGGAGCACCCCGTCCACGAACACCAGGTCGGCGCGTGCGTAGACGCTGAAGGGGTCGGCCGACCAGACCACGACGTCCGCCATCTTGCCCGGCTCCAGCGACCCCGTGCGCTCGGCGACTCCGAGCGCGCGCGCGGGGTTGATCGTGATCCAGCGGATCGCGTCCTCCCGGTCGACGTCGATGCCGGCTTCGCGTCCCGCCTGCATGGCCTTGGCCGCCTCCTGGTTCAGGCGCTGGATGCCCGACTCCGAGTCGGAGTGCACGATCGCGCAGCCGCCGGCCTCGTCCACGAGCGCGACGTTCTGCTCGATGCCGTCGTAGGCCTCGATCTTGAAGCCCCACCAGTCCGCCCACATGCTGGCGCAGACGCCGTTCTCCGCCAGCAGGTCGCGGATCTTGTAGGCCTCGACGGCGTGCTCGAAGGTCGCGATCCGGTAGCCGGCCTCGCGGGCGACGTCGAGCATGATCGCCATCTCGTCGGCGCGGTAGCAGTGGTTCTGGACCAGGATCCGCCCGTCGAGCACGCCCGCGAGGGTCTCGAGCTCGAGGTCGCGCGCCGGGGGCGCGGCAGCCTCCGCGCCCTCGTCGCGCCAGCGCTCCCAGGCGGCGCGGTACTCGCCCGCCTTCGTCCACGCCGCGCGGTAGCCGGCCACGTTGCCCATCCGCGTGGAGGGCGCCTTCCCGTCCTCGCCGTAGACCCGCTTCGGGTTCTCGCCGCAGGCCATCTTCAGGCTGTGCGGAGCGCCGGGGAACTTGAGGCCCTGCACGGTCCGTGAGGGCACGTTCTTGAGCGTGACGCCGCGGCCGCCGAAGAGGTTCGCCGACCCGGGCAGGATCCGGAGGCTCGTCACGCCCCCGGCGCGCGCCAGGGCAAACTGCGGGTCCTGCGGCCAGATCGAGTGCTCCGCCCACACCTCCGCCGTGTTGGGATCGGTCGCCTCGTTCCCGTCCGACACCGCCTCCACGCCGGGCGCCGGATAGACGCCCAGGTGCGAGTGGACGTCGATGATCCCGGGCGTGATCCAGCGGCCCGTGGCGTCCACGATCCTCGCACCCGGGGGAGGTGCGACGTCGATGCCCACCGCGGCAACCCTGCCGTCCTCCAGCAGCACGGACGCGTTCTCGAGGAGCGGCCCGGCGGCGGTGAGCACGGTGGCGTTGCGCAGCAGCGTTGGGGGCGCGGCGGGTGCCACGTACGTGGAGGCGAACGGCTGGCTCGGCTCGTCCGGCGACGTCGTGGTGCGGGCGCGCTCGGTCGAGGGCCGCGCGCTCGCGCAGGCCCACAGGCCCGTGAGCGCCAGCGCCCAGACGAGAGGGCGTGCGTGCATGGGTTGCTCCAGGGAGTCGTTGGCGGAGATGCGGTGCGGCCGGCCGGCGGCCGAGACCGGCGCGCGCCTCACGGAGACCTGCGGCCGGGCGGAAGATAGACCGACGCGCGGCGCCCCGCGAGCGGCTTGCGTGCGACGCGCCGGCCGCGGAGGTTGGGGGCCGCGTCGCTCCCGGAGGTGAAGGATGACCGTCGAAGCTCCGCCCCTGGCGGCCCCGATCCCCGGCCCCCGCAGGCCCGCCGTGGGGCGGGCGGCCTTCGGCGTGCAGCACCTGATCCCGCTGGGCATCTTCGCCCAGGCCGTGCTCGCCGGCCTCTTCCTCTACGTCGACCGCGACCTCCTCGCCTGGCACAATGGCCTGGGCACCGTCCTGCCGGTGATCGGGCTCGCCGTGCTCGTCCTGGCCACGATGGCCGGCTTTCCCGCCCGCACCCGGCTGGTCGGCCTCGCCGCGGTCCAGCTCGTGCTGCTCGTGGTCCAGCACGCGGTCGGATTGCTGGGGCGCGAGAGCGCTCACGCCGCGGCGTTCCACGTCCCCCACGCCTTCCTGCTGTTCACCGTGGCGATGCTGTGGCTCGTGCGCGCGCGTCGCGCGCTGCGGGGGGCCGCATGACGCGGCGCGTCGCCGCCCGCCTCGCGTGGCTCCCCTGCGCGCTCGTCC
>JBHENL010000086.1:0-8131 GCA_046262075.1 Gemmatimonadota bacterium | reverse complement strand
CGAGGACTGGGACTGGGGAGAGGATGACGAGGACGGGGAGGAGCTGGAAACCTCGGGCGAGGACGACGACGACCCGGGCATCCCCTTGAGCCGGATCGAAGGCAGCAAGGCGGCGATGGACGAGGCCGTGAAATGGTGTGGCGCGGCCGCAAGCAGGGGCGACGGGGTGTCCCAGCACAGGCTCGGCGTGCTCTACGGCAGAGGCAGCACCGACGTGAAACCCGATCCTGCCGAAGCATATTTCTGGCTCTCGATGCAGAAGTCGAAGAACGACTTCCGCGATGCGGTCGCGAAGCAGCTGACGGCGGAGCAGCGTACGGAAATCGAAGGCCGCGCCAAAGCCTGGAAGCCGGAGAAGAAGCGCCCGCCGGCAGGCTCGCCCTTCCCTTAGGTGGGCCGTAAGGGGCTGTCATGCTGACGGAGCCACGCGGTCACTGCGGGAGGCTCCACGCTCGGTCGCGAACCCCCACGCAGGGGACGATCCCGATGCTCTCCCGTGAGCCGGCACGGCTGGGCAGCGTCTACTGGATGGAGGCCTCGAAGCGCCGCCAGGCGCTGGAGTGGCTGGCGCGCGACGACCTCACGGCCGAGGAGCGCCGCGAGCTCGAGGTGTTCGCGGCGCGGTGGCGCACCGGCACGGACCTGGACGGGCTGGAGCGGCGCCGCCTGCTCGGTGTGTTCGAGAGACTCGAGCGCAGGCTGCGCGCCGCTCCCAGCGCGAAGGCCCGCCGCCCGGACACGGGAGTTTGACGCCCTTCGAGCACGATCCGCGCACCGATCTCTCCCGCATGTGGTCGCTGGGTCTCGAGCCCGGCGACGAGCCCCCTCCGCCCGGCTCGTGAGGGCGGACGCCCCCGCCTCGCGCCGGGCGACCGGCGTGGTGATGGCGGGGATCTTCGCCAGCCGGCTGGCGGGTTTGGTGCGCGAGCAGGGGGTGGCCCTCTACTTCGGCCGCAGCGGCGAGCTCTCCGCGTACTGGGCCGCGTTCAAGATCCCCAACCTGTTCCGGGTCCTCCTGGGAGAGGGGAACCTCTCCGCCTCGTTCATCCCGGTTCTGTCGGGGCAGCTCGCGCGCGGCGAAGCGCTCGCGGGTCGGCGTACCGCCGACCTGCTGCTCGGGCTGCTGCTGGTCGGCGTGGGGGCGGCGAGCGCGGCCGGCATCCTCCTTGCCCCCTGGCTGGCGCTGATCGTCGCCCCCGGCTTCGACGAGCCGCTGCGCGATCTCGTGGCGCGGTTGATCCGGATCCTCTTCCCGCTCTCGGGGATGCTCGTCCTGGGGGCGTGGTGCATGGGCGTGCTCCACGCGCACGGGCGCTTCTTCTGGCCCAACGTGGCGCCGGTCTTCCTCTCCGTGGTCTCGGCGCTCGCGCTGGTCCTGCTGCTCGACCACTGGCGGCGGCCGGCGATCGAGCTGCTGGCCTGGGGCACGACCGCTGGCGGGCTGGTGCAGCTCGCGGTGCAGCTGCCGAGCTCGCGCGCCGCCCTGGGCGGGCTGAGGCCGCGCCTGGCGTGGGCCGATCCAGGGCTGCGGCGCGTCCTCGGCCTCTTCCTGCCCATGCTGCTCGGCACCGGGCTCGCGCAGGTCAACTCGCTGATCGAGACGCAGATCGCGAGCTTCCTGGACGAGGAGGCGGTCTCGACCCTCCAGTACGCGGTCCGGCTCTACACGCTCCCGCTGAGCCTCTTCGGCACGTCGGTGGCGATGGCGGCGCTGCCGTCTCTCTCGCGCGACTCGGCCAGCGGCTCGGCGGCGGGCCTCGAGGAGGGGGTCGCCGAGGCCTGGTTCCGGGCGCTCTTCTTCCTCGTGCCCTCGACGATCGTGCTGGCCGGCTTCGGCGAGCCGCTGGTGCGTGTCGTCTTCGAGCGGGGGGCGTTCACGCCCGCGGACACCGACGCGGTCGCGCGCGTGCTCGCGTTCTACGCCCTCGGCCTCACCGCGTTCGCCTCCGTGCGGATCTTCGCCGGCGCCTTCTACGCTCTGGAGGACAGCCGGACGCCGACGCGCCTGAACGTCTTGGGCCTGGCGCTGAACACCGTCCTGAGCGTGCTCTTCGCATGGCGCTGGGGGACGCCGGGCATCGCGCTCGCCTCCAGCCTGGCCGCCCTCGTGAGTGCGGGGCTCCTCGGCGCGGCCCTGGCGCGCAGGACCGGCGCCGGCTGGATGCGCCGCGTGGCTCCCCGGTTGCTGCGCCTGGGCGCCGCGGGTGCGATGGCCGCGGGAGCGGGGGCGCTGGTCACCGCCGCGCTGCCGGAGAGCGATCCCGAGGCTGGGCTCGCCGCGGACGTCGTCCTCGTGGTCGCTCTCTACGCCGCCGTGGGCCTGGCGTATCTGGCCTGCGCGGGGCTGCTCGGAGAGGCTCCGCGTCCCGGCATCTGGGGTCGCGGAAGCCGCGACGGGGGCGAGCGGGGGCGAGGCTGATCGGTTATTGTAAACGTGCTCCTCCGGCGAGCCGCACGGGCTCGCTTCGACCCTCCGCCCATCGAGTCCCACGCATGCGCCGCATCCCGCGCCGCTCGCCGCGAGTCGCAGCTCCCTCCGGTCCCGAGCTCGGGCGCAAGCTCGCGCTCGTGCCGCGCAAGTCCGGGGTCTACCTGATGAAGGGGCCGGCTGGCGAGGTGCTCTACGTCGGAAAGGCGAAGGACCTACGCAGCCGCGTCCGCAGCTACTTCGGCCGCGGGCGCACGCCGCATCCCCGCACCGACGCGCTCGTGGGCCACATCGCCGACGTCGAGTACCTGGTCACGGACAGCGAGGTGGAAGCACTGCTCCTGGAGTCGAACCTCATCAAGGAGCACAATCCGCGCTTCAACATCGAGCTGCGCGACGACAAGAGCTATCCCTACATCAAGGTCACGCTGAACGAGGCGTACCCCCGCGTCTTCATCACGCGCCGCGTGCGCGACGACGGTGGCCGCTACTTCGGCCCCTTCACGCAGGTGGGTGCCATGCGGCGCAACCTGGCGCTCGTGAAGGACCTCTTTCCGGTCCGGAGCTGCCGGTACGACCTGCCGCGCGAGCGGCCGTCCCGGCCCTGCCTCGACCACTTCATCCACAAGTGCGAGGCGCCCTGCGTGGACTACGTGAGCGGCGAGGACTATCGCGCGATGATGGACGAGGTGCTGGCGTTCCTGGGGGGCGACGTCGAGCTCGTGGCCGAGCGGGTCCGCGAGCGCATGGACCAGGCGGCCCAGCGGCTCGACTTCGAGCGCGCGGGGCTGTTCAAGAAGCAGCTGGACGCTCTGCGCGCCGTCGAGGAGGGCCAGCGCATGCGCTTCGGCGAGGAGGAGGACCGTGACGTCGTGGCGCTCGCGCGGATGGGCGACCTGGCCCTCGGCCTGATCCTCAAGGTGCGCCGCGGCCGGGTCCTCGGGAAGGAGCACCGGCTGCTGCGGAACCTCACCGCCGCGGGGTCGGACCCCGCCGAGGCGCTCGCCCTCTTCGTGACGCGCTACTACCTGCGCGGCACCGAGTTCCCCCCCGAGGTTCTCCTGCCGTTCGCGTTCGAGGACCTGCCGCTGGTCGAGGCCTGGCTGCGCGAGCACGCCGGGCGGCCGGTGCGGGTCCACGTCCCGCAGCGCGGCGAGAAGGCGAAGCTCATGAGGCTCGCCGAGACCAACGCCTCGCTGCTGCTGGAAGAGGAGGTCCTGCGCGGAGCGGCGGAGGGCAGGCGCACCTCGGACACGGTCCGGGCGCTGCAGGCCGAGCTGGGGCTGCCCCGGCTCCCGCGGCGCATCGCCTGCTTCGACATCTCCACGATCCAGGGGGCGGACCCGGTGGGCGCCTGCGCCTTCTTCGAGAACGGGGCTCCGCGTAAGGCCGAGTACCGCCGCTTCCGCATCAAGTACGTGGAGGGCCAGGACGACTTCGCGATGATGGCCGAGGTCGTGGGCCGCTACCTGCGCGGGCGCCTCGAGGGCGAGGAGGAGCTGCCCGACCTGGTCGTGGTGGACGGCGGCAAGGGCCAGCTCGGCAGCGCGCTGGAGGTGCTGCGCGAGCTCGGGCTCGACGACGTGCCGACCGTCGCGCTGGCGAAGGAGGACGAGGAGGTCTTCGTCCCGGGCCGCGCGCAGCCGCTCGTGCTGCCCAGGCGGTCCGAGGCGCTGCGGCTGCTGCAGCGCATCCGCAACGAGGCGCACCGCTTCGCCGTCGCGTACCACCGCAAGCGGCGCAGCGCCAGGACGCTGGTCTCGGCGATCGAAGCCGTGCCGGGCGTGGGGCCGCGACGGCGGGCGGCCTTGTTGCGGGCCTTCGGATCGCTCGAACGTGTCCGCGTGGCCACTCCGCAGGAGATCGCGCTCGTGCCCGGGTTCACGCTCGTCCGCGCCGAGCAGCTCCTGGTCCACCTCGGGGGTGCGGGGGCGGAGACCGGCCCGCGCGACGCGGACGCAGCGCCGCTCCCCGATGGCGAGGACGCGCTGGAGCCCGCCCACCGGCCCGCCTTCGACGGTCTGGGGCGGAGCGTGTGACCGGTCCGGCCGAGCTCACGCGAGTCCTGCGCGCGGCCTGCCGCGCGGAGGGTATCGACAAGGTCGGCGTCGCGCGCGCCGACGCCACCGGCGAGGCTTTCCGCCTCGAGGCCTGGCTGGAGCGCGGCTACCAGGCCGGGATGGCGTGGATGGAGCGCTGGGCCGAGAAGCGCGTCGATCCGCGAGAGCTCGTTCCCGGGGCGCGCTCCGTCGTCTCCGTCGCGCTGAACTACTACGCCGAGGCGCCGCGCGAGCCGCGCCCGGAGGAGGGGCGCGTGGCCCGCTACGCCTGGGGCGAGGACTACCACCGCGTGCTCAAGGACAAGCTGAGGGCCGTGCTGGCCCGCCTGCGTGAGGCCGACCGGCATCTCGGCGGGCGGGCCTTCGTGGACACCGCACCGATCCAGGAGAAGCTCTGGGCCGAGCGCTGCGGCGTCGGCTGGCGCGGAAAGCACTCGAACGTCGTGACGACGGACCTCGGGTCCTGGATCTATCTGGGAGAGCTCGTGCTGGATCGGGAGCTGCTCTACGACGCGCCGCACGCCGACCACTGCGGCAGCTGCACCCGCTGCCTGGACGCCTGCCCGACGGGAGCGATCGTGGAGCCCTACGTCGTGGACGCCTCGCGTTGCCTGTCGTACCTGACGATCGAGCACCGCGGCGAGGTGGACGCGCGCCTGGCGGCCGAGTTCCAGGAGTGGGTCTTCGGCTGTGACGTCTGCCAGGAGGTGTGTCCCTGGAATCGCAAGCACGCCAAGCCCGGCGCCGAGCCGCGCCTGGAGCCGCGTGCCGGCCAGTTCGCGCTCGACCTGGAGGAGACGGCGGGGCTGGAGGACGCCGAGTTCCACCGGCGCTTCGCGGACGCGGCCCTCGAGCGCGCACGGCCCGAGGGACTCCGGCGCAACGCCGCGCTCCTGCTCGCGCGCCGGGCCGTGGCCGCCGATGCGGGAGGGAGCTCGTGAGCGACCCGCGAGAGCCGCCCCCCCTGCACGTGGAGCGCCTGGCGGTGGGGCCGTTCCAGACCAACTGTTACGTCGTGCACGAGCCCGTCTCGGGCGCGGGCTGCGTGATCGATCCGGGGGCCGAGGCCGAGCGGATCCTCTCGCGCGTGGCGGCACTGGGGTTCACTCCGCGCTACGTGCTGCTGACGCACGGCCACGGGGATCACATCGCAGCCCTGCGCGAGGTCGCCGGCTCGCTGCGCTGCCCGGTCTACATCCACCCCGCGGATGCGCCGATGCTCTCGTCCCCGGCGGCGAACCTCTCCGCGTTCGCGGGCATGCCGGTGGCACCCGCCGTGGAGCACCGGACGTACGGGGACGGCGACGAGCTGCCGCTTGGGCCGCGATCGATCCGGGTGCTGCACACGCCCGGCCACTCCGCGGGTGGCGTGTCGCTCTTCGTGGCACCCGACCTCCTGTTCTCGGGCGACGCCCTCTTCCGGCGCTCGATCGGGAGGACCGACTTCCCCGGCGGCTCCTACGAGGTCCTGCGGCGTGGGATCGAGGAGAAGATCTTCAAGCTTTCCGACGACGTCGTGGTGCATCCCGGGCACGAGGGGCCCACCACCGTGGGCGAGGAGCGCCGCGAGAACCCGTTCCTGCGGGCCGGCTGACGGTGGCCTTCTTCCTCGAGCTCTACTCCGACCACCTGGCACTCGAGCGCGGCCTGGCGGCGAACACGCTCCAGGCGTATCTCGGCGACGTGCGGGCGTTCACGCGCTTCGCCGCGGGGCAGGGGGTGGCGGAGGCGGCGGAGGTGGACGGGGCGCTGCTGCGCCGCTATCTGCGCGGGCTGCACCGCCAGGCGCGGAGCGCGGCCACCATGGCGCGCAAGCTCTCGGCGCTGCGCGGCTACTTCCGCTTCCTCGAGGCCGACGGGCTCATCTCCGCCGACCCCAGCGGCGAGATCGACGTGCCGAAGCTCGGGCGTCGTCTCCCAGCCGTGCTCACGCGTTCCGAGGTGGAGCGCCTGCTGGGGGCGGTGGACGTCGCGCGCCCGCTCGGGCCGCGAGACCTCGCATTCCTGGAGCTGCTCTACGCCACGGGCGTGCGCGTCTCGGAGTTGATCCGGCTCTCGCTCCAGGACCTGGACGCCGCCCGCGGGTTCCTCGCGGTGCGCGGCAAGGGCGACAAGGAGCGGATCGTGCCCGTCGGGCGTCGCGCGCTGGCCGGCGTGGCGGACTACCTGCGCGACGAGCGGCCACGCCTCGAGCGCGGCCGCGGGCAGCGCATCCTGTTCCTCAACTGGCGAGGGCTTCCCTTGAGCCGGATGGGCGCCTGGAAGATCATCCGCCGCCACGCGCGCCGGGCCGCGATCGTGAAGCCCATCGGCCCGCACACGTTCCGCCACTCGTTCGCCACCCACCTCCTCGAGGGGGGCGCGGACCTGCGCGCGGTCCAGGAGATGCTCGGCCACGCCGACATCTCCACGACGCAGGTCTACACGCACCTGGACCGGGGCTACCTGAAGCAGGTCCACCGCAGCTTCCACCCGCGTGGCTGAGCCGCGCCGAGTCCCCCGGGGTCGGGCCGGACCGGCCGCGCTGGGCCTGGCGCTCGCCTTGACCGGCCCGGCTGCCGCGCTCGCGTCGGCGCAGGAGCCGGACTCCGTCGCGGCATTCCTTCCCGCGGATTCCGCGGCGGCGCCGGGCCGTCCGGCGTCGATCGCGATCGCCGCCGATTCAATCCTGCTGGGCCGCGGCCTCTCGCGGCCGGCGCGCGCGATCCTCGAGCGCCACCTCGCGACGAACCCGGTCGTGCTGCACGGCGATCACGAGGTGCCGCGCGACAGCGTCTTCGCCCGGGGGTTGCTCGTCGTGGGCGGCACGCTGCGCTTCAGCGGCCGGACCCCCGGCGACGTCGTCGTCGTGGGCGGCGACATGTTCCTGCGCCCCGGGGCGGAGGTGGGTGGGGGCGTCACCGTGATCGGCGGCGGATACTACGGGACGGGACTGGGCAGCGTGGCCGGCGAGAAGCTCGTCGTGCGGGGCGACGACGTGCGCGTGGTCCGCGAGCCGGCCCGGGTCGAGCTCACCGCCGAGCCCGCGAAGCGGCCGTTCCCCGTCGCGCTGACCGGCTTCTACGGGTTCCTGCCGGACGGCTACAACCGGGTGGACGGTCTCGGCGTGCGCTGGGGCGTGCGCTACGTCCCGCCCCGGAAGTCGGAGGACGCGCTGCGGCTCTCCGCGCAGGCGGTCGTACGCACCTCCCGCGACGACCTCGGCTGGCTGGCCAGCGCCGAGCGGGAGCTCCCCGGCCGGCTCCTCCTGCGCGGCTCGTTCTACAACGTGACGGACACCGGAGAGCGCTGGCACCGGGGGGACGTCGAGACGAGCCTCGCCACGCTGTTCCTGGGGGAGGACAACCGCTTCTACTTCGATCGCCAGGGCGTGGAGCTACGGGCGGCGAAGGAGATCCGCGGACCGCTCGTCCTCGATGCCGCGCTTCGCAACGACACCTATCGGAGCGTGTTCGTGCAGGACCCGTTCACGATCGCCTCCGACGACTTCCTGCCCAACCCGCCGGTGCCGGAGGGCAGCATGCGCTCGCTCCTCGCCGGAGCGACCTGGGACGGTCGCGACGACCCCGACGACCCCCGGCTCGGCTGGTGGGCCCGGCTGGAGGGCGAAGCGGCGGGCGGGCTGCTCGAGGGGGACTACGGC
>JBHENL010000085.1:0-2747 GCA_046262075.1 Gemmatimonadota bacterium | reverse complement strand
CCCGGTGAAGGCCGCCACGCCGGGGCGGCCCGTGACCAGGTGCGCGGTCTTCAGCGCGATCTCCACCGCTTCGGATCCGGAGGTCGCGAAGTACACGCGCGCGTCGGGGAGAGGGGCCAGATGCGCGAGGCGGCCGGCGAGCGCCACGCGCCGCTCGTGGGGATGGACGTCGCCGAAGCCGTGGAGCAGCCGCTCCGCCTGCTCCCGCACGGCGGCCGTGACGGCCGGGTGCGCGTGACCGACGTTCACGACCCCGAAGCCCGCCGCCAGATCGACGTAGACGTTGCCGTCCACGTCGCGGACGCGCGCTCCGCGCGCCGACTCCCAGACGATCGGTTGCCGTCCGGGAGCGACGCCGCTCACGAGAGGTGCTTCGGTCAGGGTGAGCTCGGCCGCCAGCGCGCGCGACTTCGGGCCGGGAGCGGCCTGCCGAGCGCCGGGGGGGCCGAGGGGATGCTCGGAGAGGGTCGGCCTCACCCGGCGAGCGCGCGAGGGGCCGCGGCCGCGGCCCGCTCGAAGCTCTCGCAGACGGCGATCGCGGTGGCGCCGGGCCCGCCGTGCGCCCCGAGCGCGGGGCCCACCTCCGCCATCAGCACCTCGGCACGCGGGTGAGTGCGGCGGAGCTCGGGCTCGTAGCCCAGGGCCTGCTCCAGCGCGTCGGCGTGCGCGACGGCGAAGCGCGGGTTGGCGAGCGGCTCGGCCGCCGAGAGCGCGAGCTCCAGCGTGCGCGCGTGGCGCGCGCGCGCTCCGCGCGCCCGCGCCGCGGCCGCCGGCTTTCCGTCCTGGCCGATCGTCAGGATCGGCTGCAGGTCGAGGGCTCGCGCCAGGAGCCCCTTCGTGCGCCCGACACGCCCGCCGCGCACGAGGAACTCCGTGCTGGGGACGCTCACGAAGAGGCGCGCCGTCTCCGCCGCGCGCCGAGCGCGATCGACGACCTCGGCCAGCGAGCGGCCGTCCTCGACCGCCTCCGCCACCGCCAGGACGACGAGCCCCTGAGCGGCGCTGGCAGTCCGGCTGTCGATCACGTGGATGCGCCCGGCGTCCACCTCGCGCGCCGCCCGCTCCGCGCCCCCCAGCGTGCCGGAGAGCGCCCCCGAGATGTGGATCGACACGACGCTCTCGTAGTTGCGCACGAGGTGGCGGTAGACGCTCAGGAAGTTCGCGGGCGCCGGCTGCGACGTCGTGGGGTGATACGGAGAGGCGGCGAGCTTCGCGTAGAACTCGGTGACGCTCAGCGTGCGGCGATCGAGGAAGCTCTCGGCGCCGAACTGCACGCCGAGCGGGATCAGGTGGATGCGGTGGCGCCGCAGGAGCTCGTCGGGGAGGTCGCACGCGGAGTCGCTCACGATCGCGATACGCCGCTGCCCGGCCGCGCCCTCCGGCTCCCCCGCCGAGCCACCGCCGTGCGCGAGCTGGTGCTGGGCGCGCATGTCGTCCGTCTTGCGTCCGACGATCCGTCCCTGCCGGGCCACCGTCGTGAACACCGCCTCGGGGTCGTTCGTGTGCACGTGCACCCGGAGCCGCCGCGGGGACCCGGCCAGCACCAGCGAATCTCCCATCCCGCCCAGCTCCTCGCGCAGCCGCTCGCGGTCGAGCGCCTCCCCCTCGAGGAGGCACTCGGTGCAGAACTGGAACAGGATCGGCGCGTCGCCGTCCACGCGCGCCTCGGCCGCGGCCGGCGGCGCGGGATCGGGCTCCGGTCGCAGGTCCGCGCGGCGCGTCTCGATGAACGCCTGGATGCCCTCGAGCAGGCTCACGAACCCCTGGGCTCCGGCGTCCACGACGCCCGCCCGCGCGAGCACCCGCAGCATCTGGGGGGTGCGCGCGAGGGAGCCGCGCGCCGTGCCGAGCGATTCCCGCAGCGCGGCGACGAAGTCCTCGCTCCGGACGGCGGCGGCCTCGAGCTGCCCGGCCCAGTCGCTCATCACCGTCAGCATCGTGCCTTCCTGCGGACGCGCGAGCGCGCTGCGCGCCGCGTCCGAGGCGCGCCGGGCGGCTGCGGCGAACCGGCTCGCCGTCACGCGCGTGCAGCCGTCCAGGCCCTCGGCCAGGCCCTGGAAGAACTGCGCGAGGATGACGCCGGAGTTGCCACGCGCGTCCAGGAGGGCGGACTCCGCGATGCGCCGGCTCATCGCCCCCACGTCCTCGACGCGAGCCTCCCGCGCCGCGGCGGCCGCGCCCGCCAGCGTCGCGGCCATGTTCGTGCCGGTGTCGCTGTCGGAAACCGGGAAGACGTTGATGCGGTCGAGCATCTCCTGGACGCGCCGGACCGCGTGGGCCCCCGCGATCACGGCGCGGCAGAGCCGCGGGCCGTCCAGGTAGCGAATCGGCATGGCCGTCGGAGAGAAAAAGGTGGCGCGGAGAGCGGGCGGGCCGCGCCAAGCTTGCGGGGCCTCCGGGAGACTGTCAACTTCGCCGCGCCCGCCGATGCCGCGCCGCCCCCGCTTCGGCGCTCGAGCCGACCTCTCGTCCGCCTCCGGCGCCCCTCTTCGATCCAGCCGGGTCCAGATGCAGAACCTCCAGGCCCTTCCGTCCCACCTCCTGCGCTGGGTGGAAGCGAGCTTTCTCTGCGAAGTGCCGATGCGCACCCGACTCGTCGGGCTCACGTTCGACGACGGCCCGGATCCCGAGAGCACGCCCGCCGTCCTCGAAGCGCTGAGCCGCGGGGGCCACACGGCGACGTTCTTCTGCATCGGCAGGAACGCGCGGCGGCACCCGGCACTCGTGCGCGCGGCGGCCGCGGCGGG
>JBHENL010000084.1:0-7587 GCA_046262075.1 Gemmatimonadota bacterium | reverse complement strand
CACCGCCGAGCCGGTCGCGGAGGATGGAACCGACGAGGCATCCGAGGCCAGCTCGGACGAGGTGCCCGAGGAGACCTCCACGGTCGCCGAGGCCGCGCCGGCGGATTGCCCGCTCGACCGCGCGACGATCGAAGCGACCATGGGAGGCGAGGGGTTCGAGGAGCCGGAGATGAACACCCAGGAAGACGGTTTCGACTGCACGTTCATCCGCAAGGATCAGCTCGGCTCGATCGCGGTCAGCGTCATGAGCTCGAGCGCCGCATACCCGGGGATTGCGGCCACGATGCCGGATGCGGAGCCCGTCAGCGGCATAGGCGACAAGGCGCTCTACAGTCCCGGCATCACGCGGCTGATCTCCGAGGTGGACGGCAAGACGCTCGCCGTTCAGTTGATCTCGGTCGCCTTCTCCACGGAGGAGGCACGCACGAAGGCCATCGCCCTCGGGCGCGCGGCGGCCGAGCGGCTGTAGGCGGATCGGGTGTCTCCGGTGAGAGGACGCCCCTCCATTCCCCAGCAGGAGGTCGTCGGCCATGCACGTCGTCGTCGTCGCCCCTTCCCCGGCAGCGGAGTGTTGCGTCAGAGCAGCGCCCAATCCTCCCAATGGGTCAACCGAAGGTGTCGCGCCGAGGCGTGACCGGTTGGTTGCGGCTTTCAGGCATGAACGCCTCGTCTCCGGAAACGTCCAGCGCGGCAAACGGCCGCACGAGGTGCGGCCGTCGGGATCAGGTCCTTGTTACGCCGTAACCTGTTCGTACGAGAACTGAGGAATGCCGGTCCGCTCAGAGGCATGTTCGACCGTGATCGCGCAGATGTTGCCCTTGCCGTCCAAGTCAAGGAGCGTGTTTTCATCGAGGTCGCGCGTTTCGGCAACGGACGCCTCCTGGAATTCGATGTAGAGCGTGTCGGTCGCTCCGAAGTAACGAATTCTCATGGCGGTCGGCTTGGATCTGCTCCCGGATGGGCGAGCCCATCGCCCGCTCAATCCAGTCGTCCGGAATCACGGCTCGATCGGGGCGCTTCCGAACCGCCTCGAAGTACGCCGTGGTTTTCACGCTCCTAAGCTACCAGAGCGAGCCGAGGTCTCCAAGTCACGGGCTAACAAGCGACACATCCCCGGCCGCGGCGGTGAAGGGGGGCGGAGGTGGGCGGCGAAGGTCAGATGCGCCGCGAGACGGCAGCCCCGTCGGTCGGCCCCCGTACCGCGCGTGTGCTCGCCCCGGAACCGCCATTCGCGCCCTCCCGGCTCCTCCCCTACATTTCCCCCCGTGATCTCCCGCATCCTGGTCGCCCTGGACGGCTCCGCCCTGGCGGAGTCCGCCCTGCCGCACGCCGCCGCGATCGCTCGAGCCTTCCGGTCGCAGGTCACGCTGTTGCGAGTGCTGGAGGCCGAGCGCCGCGGCGGGGGTGCGGTGGACAGCGCGGGCTGGCGGATGCGCAAGACCGAGGCGGTGGCCTACTTCCAGCAGCTGCTGGCGCGCCTCCACGAAGAGGGCTTCACGGCCGAGGCCGAGATCGCCGAGGGCATGAGCCCCGCCGAGGAGATCGTCGGCCGCGCGCGGCAGCGTCGGATAGACCTGCTGGTGCTGGGCAGCTACGGCCGCAGCGGGCCCAACGAGTTCGGCGTCGGCGGGACCGCGGCCAAGGTGCTGGCTCGTGCCGGGCTCTCGCTCCTCGTCGTACGAGGTCCGGTGCGCCTCGCGGAGGGCGGCTCTACCGAGCTTCTCTACGAGCGCATCCTCGTGCCGGTGGACACCTCGCAGCGCTGCGACTGGGCGCTCTCGCAGGCGGCGACGCTGGCGCGCGCCGGCGGGTCCGAGCTGGTGCTGGCGCACGTGGTCCAGCCGCCCTGGCTCTCCCAGAGGAAGCCGGCCTCGGCGCGCGAGACGCGGCTGGTCGACAAGGTCGTCGAGCTGAACCGCGCGGCTGCCGAGGAGTACCTGCGCGAGGTCGAGGGCCGCTTCGGCGGCGCGGACCTGCGCATTCGAAGCGAGCTGCTCGTTTCTCCCCAGCCCGCTCGCGCCGTCCACGAGCTGGCCGAGCGGGAGCGCGTCTCGCTCGTGGTCCTGAGCGCGCACGGCGCTTCGGGCTCAGGCCCCTGGCCCTACGGGAGCGTGGCCGCCACGCTCCTGTCGTACGGCACGACACCGCTCCTGATCCTGCAGGACATGCCGCAGCACGGGCGCGCCGACGCCGAGCCGCTGCTGGGGTCGTCCGCCCAATCGGGTAACGGGTGGTCTCGGTAGACGAGCCGGTCCGGCCGCCGCCCACTTCCCCCCTCGAAGAGCTCGCGCAGGAGCTCGCCCAGTCGCACACCGCGATCCGTCGCGGCCGGGCCGGCGGGGTCCGCCGCAGCCTGGCCGAGCTGCGCCGCACGCTGGGCTCCGTGTACTCGACGCTCGAGGCGGGGATCCCCGAGGGCGCGGTCGCCTCGTACGCGGCCGAGTGGCTCCTGGACAACCGGCACGTCGTCCGCGAGACGCTGGTCCAGATCGAGGAGAACCTCCCGCGGGCCTACGAGCGCGAGCTGCCCCAGCTCGCCGGCGGAGTCGACGAGGGACGGCTGCGCGTGCTCGCACTGGCGCGCGAGGCGCTGCAGCGGCTGGACGGCCAGCCGGACGTGGACCGGCTCAAGCGCTTCCTCCGCGCCTACCAGCAGGTCGCCCCGCTCTCGATGGGCGAGCTGTGGGCGCTTCCCCTGGGCCTGCGGCTGGCGACCCTCCAGGACCTCGCCTCCGCCGCGTCCGCGACGCTCGAGGGAGGCGAGCCGGCCGAGAGCGTGCGCATCCCCACCTGCATCCTGGGGCTGCGCTCGCTGGCGGCACAGGACTGGCGCCCCTTCTTCGAGGGCGTCAGCCGCGTGGACGAGATCCTCTCCCGCGACGCGGCCGACGTCTACCGGCGGATGGAGTTCGCGAGCCGCGACGACTACCGCAAGGCGGTCGAGCGCATCGCACGCGATGCCGGCCGCGGGGGTGGGGCGGGCGAGGAGGAGGTGGCGCAGGCCGCCCTCGAGCTGAGCCGCGTCGCACTCGCGGGCGACGGGGGCCCGGGCGCCGAGCGGCGCGTGCACGTGGGGTTCTATCTCGTCGCCGAGGGCCGCGACGAGCTCGAGCGCCATCTCCAGGCCCGCCTGCCGGCGCCCGCGCGGCTCCGCCGCTGGGCGCAGCGGCACGGCGTGGCCCTCTACCTCACCGCCGTCGCGACGATCGCCACCGCACTCGTCTGCGTGGCCGCCGCACTCACCTCCGGCGACGCGACTCCGCTCCAGGCCGCCGTCCTGCTGGTGCTCGTCGTCGTGCCCGCGCTCACGGTATCCGTATCGCTCGTGAACTGGGCCACGATGCAGCTCATCGAGCCGCGACCGCTCCCCAAGCTCGACTTCGAGCGCGGCGTTCCCGCTTCGTGCCGCACGCTGGTGGTCGTGCCCTGCATGCTGACCAGCGAGGAGGACGTGGCCACCCAGCTGCACGAGCTGGAAGTCAACTTCCTCGGCAACGCGGACCCGAACGTCGCCTTCGCCCTGCTCTCGGATCTGGCCGACGCCGGCGCCCAGCAGCTGCCGGAGGACGAGCATCTCGTCGAGCGGGCGCGTGCGGGCATCCGTGCGCTGAACGAGCGCTACGGAGAGTCGTTCCTGCTGCTCCATCGCGAGCGGGGGTGGAACGCCGGCGAGGGCCGCTGGATCGGCTGGGAGCGCAAGCGAGGCAAGCTCGAGGAGCTGAACCGGCTCCTGCTGGGCGAGGGGGAGACGAGCTTCACGGTGCGCGAGGGGCCCGTGCCGCGACCGAAGGTGGTGCGCTACGTCATCACGGCCGACGCCGACACGTTTCTGCCTCCGGGCGCCGCCGTGCGACTCGTGGCCACGGTCGTGCATCCGCTGAACCGTCCGCAGGTGGAACCCGACGGTGCCGTGCGGACCGGCTACACGGTGGTCCAGCCGCGGATCGAGGTGGCACCCGAGGCGCGGCGGGGCACGCTCTTCTCCGAGGTGTTCGAGGCCGACCGCGGTCTGGACCTGTACACGCACGCGGTCTCGGACGTCTACCAGGAGCTCGCGGGCGAGGGCAACTACGCGGGGAAGGGCATCTACGAGGTGGGCGCCTTCCAGCGGGCACTCGAGGACCGGGTGCCCGAGAACGCGCTCCTGAGCCACGACCTCTTCGAGGGCGTGCACGGGCGGGCCGGGCTGGCCACCGACATCACGGTGTTCGAGCACTACCCGGCGCACGTCCTCACCTACATGCGCCGGCTGCACCGCTGGGTGCGCGGCGACTGGCAGCTGCTGCCCTGGCTGGCGGCGCACGTGCCCGCCCGCGGGGGCGGAAAGGTCCGGACCCGGCTGAGTGCCCTCGACCGCTGGAAGATCTTCGACAACCTGCGCCGGAGCCTGCTGGCACCCACGCTGCTGGCACTCGTGGTCGCGGGATGGGTGTGGCTGCCGGGACGGGCCTGGGTGTGGACGTTGGGAGTGCTGGCCGTGCTGGGGACGCCCGTGCTCCTGCAGGGGGCGGCGACGCTGAACCGCGTGGCGCGCGCCACCCGCACCCGGCCCGAGACGCAGCTCCACGGCTGGCGCAGCCTCCGTCCGGCGGCGCGCAAGGCGTTCGCCTCGCTCTGGACCGACGTCGTGCGGTGGCTGCTGGCCGCGTCCTTCCTCGCCTACGAGGCCGTGGTCGTCACCGACGCGGTCCTCCGCACGCTCTGGCGGATGTGGGTCTCGCGCCGGCGCCTGCTCGAGTGGACGACCGCCGCGCACTCGGCGCGTGCGCTCGAGAGCCGCAGCGACCTGCCGCTCGTGTGGCGGCAGATGGCCGCGGCGCCGGCGATCGGGGTCATCGCGACGGTGCTCGTCGCCTCCTTCAACCCCGCCGGCCTCCCGGCGGCGCTCCCGCTGGCGCTGCTGTGGGTCGCCTCGCCGCAGGTGGCCCACCTGCTCAGCCGCCAACGGCCGGCCCGGTTCGAGCGGCTGAGCCACGCCGGCCGGCAGCAGGCGCGGCTCTTGGCCCGCCGCACGTGGCTCTTCTTCCAGCACTTCGTGGGACCCGGCGACCACTGGCTGCCACCCGACAACTTCCAGGAGGACCCGGGCGGGATCCTCGCCCGCCGCACCTCGCCCACGAACGTCGGCATGTCGCTGCTCTCGAACCTGGCCGCCTTCGACCTGGGCTACATCGGCCCGCTCACGCTCTCGGCGTCCCTGCGCAACACCCTCGAGGCGCTCGAGCGGCTCGAGCGTTACCGTGGCCACTTCCTGAACTGGTACGACACGCGAACGCTCGAGCCGCTGAACCCCCGCTACGTCTCGACGGTGGACAGCGGCAACCTGGCCGCCTGCCTGATCGCGCTCTCGCAGGGATGCGCCCGGCTGCGCTCCGCTCCACTGCTGCGGGTCGAGAACGCCGAGGGCTTCCTCGACACGCCCTGGCAGATCCCCGACGTGCTCCAGGGCGTGGACGTCCCCGAGCTGCAGGCGGCGGTGCGTGACGTCCGCTCGCGCGCGCGCGCGATCCGCGAGCGGGTCGTGCGGGGGGCGACCGGCCCGAGAGCCTGGTTCGCTTTGCTCGGCGAGCTCGAGAAGGAGGCGCTGCCTCAGCTCGAGGAGCGGGTGGTGACGCTGGCCGAGGCGGGCGCCAGGCAGCTCGACCCGGCCACCGTCGGGGAGCTCTCGATCTGGATCCAGGCGCTGCGCACCGACGTCCGGTTCATGCGGCGCGAGGTGGACGCGCTGGCACCCTGGATCCCGCTGTTCGCGCGTCCTCCCGCCGCGATCCGGCGGCTGAGGGCGGAGCAGTCCGTCGCGGCGGAGGACCCGCACCCGGTGCTGCGGGCGTGGACCCGGCTGCGGCAGGCGATCCCCAGGCACGTGAGGCTCGAGCACGTGCCGCGGGCCTGCGAGCAGGCCCTGAGGCGGGTCGAGCGCTTCGTCGCGGAGCTGCACTCCGGCGCGGCGCTGCCGGTGGCGGAGCGCGATGAGGCGCTGGCGTGGGCGTCGGAGCTCGCGGCCGCCCTGCCCAGGGCGCGGACGGAGGCCGAGCGCGTGCTGAGCGAGCTGGCCGAGACGGCCGCCCGGTTCGAGGAGCTCGCCGGCGAGATGCAGTTCGGCTTCCTGTACGACGCGCGCCGGCACCTGTTCCACATCGGCTTCAACGTCTCGGCGGGCGAGCCGGACGCCAACTACTACGACCTGCTCGCCTCGGAGGCTCGGCTCGCGAGCTTCGTTGCCATCGCCAAGGGCGACGTCCCGCCGGAGCACTGGCTGCACCTGGGCCGTCCGTTCGCTCGGGTGAACGGGCAGCGGACGCTCCTCTCGTGGGGCGGCACCATGTTCGAGTACCTGATGCCGCCGCTCCTGATGCGCGTGCCCCCCGACAGCCTGCTCGCGGAGAGCTGCCGGTCGGCGATCGCGCTGCAGAGCGCGCACGGAGCCGACGGGAGCTCCGCGTGGGGCGTCTCGGAGTCGGGCTACCACCAGCTCGATCCGCAGGGGAACTACCAGTACCGCGCCTTCGGCGTGCCCGGCCTCGGTCTCAAGCGCGGGCTCGGCGACAGGGAGGTCGTCGCACCCTACGCCAGCCTCCTGGCGCTCCCCTTCGCGCCGGCGGCGGTGATCGACAACCTGGCGCGCCTGCGCGAGCAGGGGATGCTCGGACGCTACGGGCTCTTCGAGGCGCTGGACTTCGGAGTGCGCGGCGCGGAGGACGAGAAGGGGCGGATCGTGCGCTCCTACATGGCGCACCACCAGGGGATGATCCTGGTGGCGCTCGACAACGTGCTGAGCGGCTTCCCGATGGTGGAGCGGTTCCACGCCCATCCCCGGATCGAGTCCGTGGAGTACCTGCTGCACGAGCAGGTGGCGTGGCACGCCCCGCTGCTGGAGCCGGTGGCCGTCGAGGCGCCGGCGGCGGCACCGCGGCGACGCAGCGAGGAGCTGCGTGGCTGGCACGCCGATCCCAGGGCGCCCGTGCCGCAGGTGCACGTCCTCTCGAACGGCCGGATGGCGGTGCTTCTCACCGCCTCGGGAGCCGGTGGCACGTCGTGGAAGGGCCGATCGCTCACGCGCCGGCGCTCCGACCCCACCTGCGAGGCCACGGGGACGTGGGTGTACGTGCAGGACCTGGACGACGGCTGGTACGGCTCCGCGACGCAGGGGCCGATGAACGTCCCCGCCGAGGACGAGGAGGCGTGGTTCACGCCCTACGCCGCCGAGTTCCACCGTCGCGAGCACGAGCTCGCGCTGCGACTGGCCGTGACGGTCCCCGCGGAGGATGACGTGGCGGTGCGCTACGTGCGCGTGATGAACGAGACCGACCGCCGCCGCCGGCTGGCACTCGTCAGCTATGCCGAGGTCGCGCTTGCCCCGCACGAGGCCGACCGCCGCCACCCCGCCTTCAGCCGGCTCTTCGTCGAGAGCGAGGCCGTGCCGGAGCTGAACGCGCTCCTGTTCCGCCGCCGCCCGCGCTCGGCCGACGAGGAGCCGCTGTGGATGGCGCACGCGCTGGTCCTTCCGGAGGGCCGGCGTGCAGAGGTGAGCTGGGAGACCGACCGCGCCGGGTTCGTGGGGCGCTGGGGGTCCACCCGCCGGCCCGC
>JBHENL010000083.1:0-5302 GCA_046262075.1 Gemmatimonadota bacterium | reverse complement strand
CGGGCGCGCTCGCCTGCCTCACGGCCTTCGCGCTGCTGCGCGGAAGCGTGGACGACGGCCGCGGGGCGGCGGCGGGTGCCGCGGCCGGCGGCATGCTCGCCGTGGAATTGGCGGAGAAGCTGCGCGGCGCTTTCGGCCTCGCCGGGGCGCTGATCGTTCTCGCCCTGCTCCTGCTCCTCGCACTCGTCTTCAGCACGGAGGCGCGGCCGAGTGCGGAGGCCGCGCGGCTCCCGGTGGCGCGCGGCGCCGCTCGCCGGCTGGCGCGGGCGCTCGCCTGGACGGCCGGCGTGAGCGTGGCCGCGGCGGTCTGGCTCGTCTCCTGGGTGGGCGGCCTCGCCGCGCTCCTCGGGGTGGCGCTCGGAGCTGCTCGCAACCGCCTCGGGCGCGCCAGGGGTCGGGCCGGGTCCTCGGCGCTCGAGGATCGCGGGGCGTCGGCGGGGGGGCGACCGGCGTTCGAGACGAAGGCCGTCGGGCCGCGGTCCAGCGCCGGGGCGAGCCCGCCCTTCCCGCCGTCGGCGCCGCGATTCGCCGCTACGCCCGAGGCGGGCGAGCGCCGAGGCCTTGCCTCCGCAGGCGCCGCCACCGAGGCTGCCGCCCCCTCGGCGCGCACCGCGCCGCCGCCACGCCGGCCGGTCGGGGCGCGCGAGCCCGCCTGGAGCGTGCCGGTCGAGCTCTTCGACCCTCCCGCCCCGCGCGACGCCGTCGCCTCCGAGCGCGAGCTCCAGGAGCAGGGAGCGGTGCTGGTGCGCAAGCTCGCCGACTTCAACGTGCGGGGCGAGGTCGTGGGGATCTCGTCGGGCCCGGTGATCACGCAATTCGAGGTCGAGCCCGCACCCGGCATAAAGGTGAACCAGATCGCGAACCTGGCGGACGACCTCGCACTCGCCATGCGCGCGCAGCGGATCCGGATCGTCGCACCCATCCCCGGCAAGGGAGCGGTCGGCATCGAGATCCCCAACGCGCGGCCCGAGCGCGTCACGATCCGCGAGCTCCTGACGTCGCCGGCCTTCACGGACTTCCGCGGGGTGCTGCCCTTCGTGCTGGGCAAGGAGATCTCGGGCGCCCCGATCGTGGCCGACCTGACGCGCATGCCGCACCTGCTGATCGCGGGCTCGACGGGCGCGGGCAAATCGGTCTGCATCAACGCGCTGCTCTCCTCGCTGCTGTATCGCTTCCCGCCCTCGGAGCTGCGGCTCATCCTCGTCGATCCGAAGATGCTCGAGCTCTCGATGTACAACGCCGTTCCGCACCTGTTGCACCCCGTCGTGACGCGACCGAAGGACGCGGCGGTGGCGCTCAAGTGGGGCGTCTACGAAATGGAACGGCGCTTCGAGCTCCTCGCCCGGAACGCTGTGCGCAACGTCGCGGACTTCAACGCGCGGCTGAAGGCGGGCGCCGAGCTGGCCGGGGTGGACTCGAAGCTGGGCAGCGCCGAGGAGCCGCTGCGGTCGCTGCCCTACGTGGTCGTCATCGTGGACGAGCTGGCGGACCTGATGCTGACCGTCCAGGCCGAGATCGAGGAGCCGCTCGCGCGCCTGGCCCAGAAGGCGCGCGCCGTGGGCATCCACATGGTGCTGGCGACGCAGCGGCCGTCGGTGAACGTGCTCACCGGCTTCATCAAGGCGAACTTCCCCTCGCGCATCAGCTTCCAGGTGGCGTCCAAGACGGACTCCCGGACGGTGCTGGACCAGAACGGCGCCGAGGCGCTGCTGGGCTCGGGTGACATGCTGTTCCTGCCGGCGGACCGCGCCGTCCCGGTCCGGATCCAGGGTGCCTTCGTCTCGGGTCACGAGACGGAGGTGCTGGTGGCCAGCGTCCGCGAGCTGGGCGAGGCGCGCGAGTTCCGCGACCGCGAGACGATCGACCTGCAGCGCGTCGAAGGCGCCGAGATGGAGGAGGGAGCCGCCGGGGAGCGTGACGAGCTGTTCTTCGAGGCTGCCCGCGTGGTCATCGAGCACGACCAGGGCTCCGCCTCGCTGCTCCAGCGCCGGCTGAAGGTCGGCTACTCCCGCGCGGCGCGTATCGTGGACCAGCTCGAGCGCCACGGGGTGGTCGGCCCCGCGGAAGGCAGCAAGCCACGCGAGGTGCGGATGGGGCTGGAGGAGCTGTCGGACCTGCAGGCGGGCGCGGCCGGAACCCGTCCCGGGCCGCGGAGTACAACCCCCGCATGACGCGCCTTCTCATGGCCCTGCTCGCGGTGGCCGCGCCGGCCCAGCCCCAGGAAGCCGAGGCGATCCTCGCCCGAGCCGCGGAGCGCCACCGCTCGCTCGTGACGCTGCAGGCGTCGTTCACCCAGACGATCCGGAACCCGGTGCTCGAGAAGGACGAGACCAGCACGGGCACGTTCTCCTACAAGGCGCCGCTGCAGTACCGGATCGCCTTCGAGCGTCCGCCCGAAGACGTGGTCGTCTCCACCGGCGAGGAGGTGTGGATCTATCTCCCCTCTTCGCAGCCGGGCCAGGTGATCACCTCGCCGGTGAGCGAAGGCTCGAAGGGCTTCGCCCCCTATCAGTTCCTCTACGAGTTCAAGGACCGCTACGCCCCGGCCCTCGTGGGGGAGGAGCCGGTGGCCGGTCGGCGTTCCTATCACCTGACGCTCACGCCGGTCTCCCCCGAGGCCGAGTACGTCCGCGCCGAGCTCTGGGTCGACAAGGCGAGCTCGCTCACGCGGCGCATGGAGGTCGAGGAGGCGAACGGGGTCGTCCGCCGCTTCACCCTGGAGGGCCACCGCACGGACGTCCCCCTCTCCGGCTCGCTCTTCCGCTTCACGCCGCCTCGCGGGGTGGAGGTCTTCGAGCAGTAGGCGCGGACCGCGACCGCGGGCGAAGACCGACCGACCGCTCGCATGCGCTCTCCTCCAGGTCCCTCCCGTTTCTCTCCAAGCGACTCACCCCACGTCGGCCCCGATGAAGGCGCCGCAGGTCGTTGTGAAGATCTTACACGGCCATGCGTGGCCTGCGATCGGATCGTGAGAAGCGGGCGTTGCGAAGCCCCCGCGCTCCAGGGCCGGCTTTCTTCTTGCATGCTTTCCGTATCGGAAGCCTCCACGGTCGGGCCAGCTCTCCAACCCCCGACGGCGGCCGCAGTTCAGGGTCTCGAGGCGTCCGACTCCCAGTGGAAGCTGAACCGACCTGCGCTCCTACGGGGCTCGCGGAAATCCCCTCCGCCAGCTGCCGGGTCGGAAATCCGCCTCGAGGAGGTGCCATGCACCGCGTATTCGGTCCGCTGCTGCTTCTTCCACTCATGTCCGTGTTGCTGCCCGAGGCTGCCCCGGCCCAGCTACCCGAGGGCCTCAGCTTGGGGCTCACACCGAGCGCCGAGCGCGTGTTCTGGGGCGATGACGTGGAGCTCGACGACGCCACGTTCCTCGGCGGGCGGGCTTCGCTGAACTTCGGCCGGTACGTCGGGCTGCAGGGGTATTACCTCGCCGACGGCGGAATGGACGGCGAGGGCACCGCCGCGGGGAGCGACTTCGACGCCAAGCGCTATGGCGGCGACGTCGTGCTCACGATCGCCGACGCGACGTTCAGCCCGTTCCTGCGCGTGGGCGGCGGCGTCCTCGAGTTCGAAGGCCCCGATGGCCTCGACAGCGAGCACATCACGGCCACGCTGGGCGGCGGCGTGCGCTTCGACCTCTTCGACCGGCTGCAGACCCAGGTCTTCGTCCAGGATCTCGCGTTTCGCGCACGCAACGCCGCTTTCCTGGACGGCGGGACCGGTGAGGAGGGGCTGGCCGATGACGAGAAGACCTTCCACAACCTCTCGATCGGCGCCGGAGTGAACGTCTATCTGGGCGGGACCGGAGAGGGCGATGAGTCGGAAACGGACCTCGCGCTGGCCGAGCGCCTGCGCGGCGGCCTGACCGGACTCTCGGTGCCGGTCGAGCTCTTCGCCGGCTCGCTGCAGTTCGACGACGATCTGGGACTCGAGGACCAGACGCTCGCGGGAGCTCGGCTGGGCATGAACTTCGGCCCCTACGTCGGCTTGCGCGGCTACTACATGCGAGGCCTGGAGGACGATTTCGGTGATGTGGAAGACCTCTACGGCTACGGCGGAGAGGCGAACTTCAACCTGAACCGCGGTGAGGGCTTCACCCCGTACCTGATCGTGGGACTGGGCCGGCTCGACGTGGGCGATCGGCAGCGCGAGCGCGCCGGGCTGCCCGACGAGGAGAAGTGGACGGCGACCGCGGGAGCGGGCCTCACCTTCAACGTCAGCGACCGGATCCGGCTGGAGGGCTCGGCCCGGAACCTCCTGCTGACGCAGGGCGACACCGAGAACGTGACGCAACCCGACGAGCTGCAGTCGAACTGGCTCGTCTCGGGCGGCCTGCGCTTCGCCATCGGAGGCGCGAGCGGTCCCGACGCGGAGGATCTGGAGCGCGAGCTCGAGGAGGCGCGGCGCGCGGAGCAGCGGGATCGGAGCCGCGAGCTCCGGGAGGCGCGCATCGCGGGGGAGGAGGACGACGAGGCAAGGGATGCTCCTTCGCCGGAGCCACGGACCGTGGAGATCCCGGTCCTCGAGGAGGGAGAGGTCTACATCCGGTTCGGCGAGTCGGGCACGTTCGAGCGTCGAGCGCTGGAGGTGCGACGGGATTCGTTGGCCGTCGAGGATCGGGAGGAGGAGATCGCCGATCGGCTGGAGGAGCAGCTCGCACGGATCGAGCGGCGGCTGGATGCGATGGAGTCACGCCAGCGGCAGGCCCGCACCGACGTGGATGTGAACGTCGAGGGCGGGGACGCGGACGCCGCCGTCCCCCGGGCGGGCCGCCAGGCCCCGGCTCCCCGGCCGGACGACGAGGGCGAGTTGGATCGCGAAGCCCCCGAGGGGGGTGAGATGCCCCGCACCGGCTCCGCGCCGCGCGGGGTTTTCGAGGGTGGCGAGATCGAGCTCACGCGGCTGGGCATGCACACCGGACTGACCCTGCACTCGCCCGTTCAGCTCTTGCTGGGCGTGCAGACCGACCTGGGGTCGGCGTTCGGCGGCTCCGCGCGTTTTGTGCCCGACGCCACCATCGGTTTCCTGAACGATTTCACGTTCAACGCCAACGCCCACATCGAGTGGCCGCTGCCCTTCGAAGTCGGGAACCTGGAGCCCTACGTCGCCGCGGGTGCGGGCGTGATCGGCGGCGGCGGCGAGACGCAGCTCGCGATCCCCAATGTCGTGCTGGGCACGATCTATCCCTGGGGGAACAACGAAGCCTTCGTCGCGCTTCAGGGGCTGGACTTCTTCGACGAGAACAGGCTGCTCGTCGGCCTGCGCCGCTTCTGACGAAGCGGGTCCGCTTCGGGCGCCGCCGCTA
>JBHENL010000082.1:0-3765 GCA_046262075.1 Gemmatimonadota bacterium | reverse complement strand
GGCGCGTCCGCTCGAGGTTGGGCGCGGCGAGCTGGCCTTCGCGGACGTCGTCTTCGGCTACGGGCCCGAGCGGCCGATCCTGCGCGGGGTGACCTTCGCGGTGGCCCCGGGCGAGCGGGTGGCGATCGTCGGTCCGAGCGGTGCGGGCAAGTCGACGATCTCGCGACTCCTCTTTCGTTCGTACGACGTCGGCGTCGGGAGGATCGAGGTGGACGGGCAGGACATTCGTGAGGTGACGCAGGCGAGCCTCAGGGCCGCGATCGGAATCGTGCCCCAGGACACGGTCCTCTTCAACGACACGATCTACCGCAACATCGCCTACGGCCGTCCGGATGCGACCCCCGCAGAGGTGGAGCGCGCGGCGCGGCTCGCGCGACTGCACGAGTTCGTGGCCAGCCTGCCCGAGGGCTACGACACCAAGGTGGGGGAGCGCGGGCTGAAGCTCTCGGGAGGCGAGAAGCAGCGGGTCGCGATCGCCCGCACGATCCTCAAGAACCCGCCCATCCTCGTCCTCGACGAGGCGACCTCCGCGCTGGACACGCGAACCGAGAAGGAGATCCAGGAGAGCCTCGACGAGGTGGCGTACGGCCGCACGACCCTGGTGATCGCCCACCGTCTCTCGACCGTCGTCGACGCGGACGAGATCCTCGTGCTCGATGAGGGCAGGATCGTGGAGCGTGGGATCCACGCGGACCTGCTCGCCTCGGCCGGCCTCTACGCCGACATGTGGCGCCGCCAGCAGGAGGCGGCACGGAGAGTCGAAATCGCGGAAGGCGCGGAGAGCGCTCCGACCGGGCTGGTGTGAGGGGGAGCGGCCGAAACGACTCGTCACGCGCAGAGCGGGGATCTCGCCGGCTCCGTATCTTGCGCGGCAGTCCTGGATCCGTCTCGAGAACACCCGCGTGCTGCCGCGCCGAGCGGTGGAGGATCTCTTGCGAGAGTCGTACGAGCTCGTCGCCCGTGGCGGCGATCTGCGGGGCGACGGCGGGGCTGGCGCGTGGCGGGCTTCTGGACGACAGACGACACACGAGCAACGCTCGCGAGTACCTCGCGGCGACCGGCTACGGCGGCGGTCCGCTGTACGAGGATTCGCCGGCGGTGACCGACGGCGAGCTGATCACCGCGCCCGCGATGGCGCCCCTGGAGTTCGCGTATCACATCTTTCGCCGTCTCGAACTCTTCGCGCCCGAGGTACTGGAGGCCTGGTACGGGCTGTTCAAGACTCGGCGGCCCGACTACTTCGCGGCCCTCCTGCAGGCCGTCGGCGAGTCGCCGCCGCCGGACTTCCCCGCCGCGCGCACGGCAGAGCCGTGACCGTGATGCTGGAGGTTGCGATGCTCCTGCTCGCGCTCGCGGCCGCCTGCATGGACGTCGGTCCCGGAGGGGAGCCCGGCGGCCGCGTCGCACGGGAGCGCACGCAGCCGGTGGCGAGCCCGGCACCCGCTGCGCCGTCGCGCTCCGAGGAGCTCGTGGAGGTCGTGCATCGCCGGATCAACGCCTATCGCGAGTCCCTGAGCCTCGAGGACCTCGAGCTGGACGACGACGTCAGCCGCATCGCCCAACAGCACAGCCGGGGAATGGCCGCGGGGCGGGTGCCGTTCGGGCACGCCGGATTCGAGGAACGCGCGCGAGCGGTGGGAACCGAGGTCGTCTATGGCAGACTCGCGGAGAACGTCGGCTACAATCGCGGCGTCGCGGACGCCGCCGGCGACGCCGTAGAGAGGTGGCTGCGCAGCCCGGCACACCGCGCGAACGTCACGGGCGACTTCGAGATCACCGGCATCGGCGTGGCCGTGAACGAAAGAGGTGAATACTACTTCACGCAGATCTTCCTGAAGCCCCTCTGACTTCGCCGACATGAAGGAGACCACGACCACCGTGCGCGCCGGCATCGACCTGGCCCTGGCTCCGTCGGAGGCATTCGGCGCTCTCGTGGAGGAGCTGGGCGCGGCGTTGGATCGAGCGGGGCTGCAGCTCGAGGCACGTGCCGGCGGACGGCTCCTCCAGGGCGCGCTGGAGGTGGGCCATGTCGTCTCGTGGACGCCCGGCGAGAGGATCTCCCTGCGGTGGCGCCCGGCCGATTGGGAGCCGGAGGACGTGACGGAGGTCGAGCTCCGGCTCGAGCCCCTCGACGGCGGGGCCCGTGTGACGTTGGAGCACCGGGGTTGGGGACGTCTGGTGCCCGATCCCGCCGAGCTCGCGGGCTGGTTCGCCGGCGAGGTGGTCACGCCGCTCCTGCGCGCGACCGCACCATCGGCCTTCGGCGATTGGCTCACGGACCGCGGGGCGCGTCGCCCGGCCGGCGCACAGGCGCGCGCCGTCTACCGCGATCCGCTGTACCACTATCCGAACTTTCGCGCGATCCTCGAGGAGCTCGCGCTCACCGCCGACGACTACCTGCTCGAAGTCGGCTGTGGCGGAGGCGCGCTGTTGCAGGAGGCACTGCTGAGCGGGTGCCGCGCCGCCGCCGTGGACCACAGCTCGGACATGGTACGGCTCGCGCGGGAGGTGAACCGCGAAGCGGTGGCCGAGGGTCGCCTGGAGGTCCTGGAGGCGAGCGCGGAACGACTGCCGTTCCCGGACGTCACGTTCACGCACGCGGCGATGACCGGCGTCCTCGGCTTCCTCGCGGATCCCGTCGCCGCGCTCGCCGAGATCCGGCGGGTGCTCCGTCGTCGCGGGCGGCTCGTGGCGCTCGGAAGCGATCCGGAGCTGCGAGGCACTCCCGCGGCCCCCGAGCCGATGGCCTCCCGGCTGCGCTTCTACGAAGACGAGGAGCTCGAGGCACTGGGCAGCAGGGCCGGGTTCGAGGAGGTACGGGTGATCCGGCGCGACCTGCACGCCTTCGCGCGAGAGGCGGGCGTGCCGGAAGAGCACCTGTCGCTCTTCGCGGGGCCGGGCCACGGCGGGCGATTCCTGCTCGCCCACCGGGGATGAACGCCATGTGGCGGAACACCGGCCTGCTCCTCGTCGCATTCACCGCGATCGCCTGTGGCGGCGACGGCGAACCGCGCGCGTGCACCCTCATCGGCTGCTCGAGCGGGCTTCAGGTGGAGCTCGAATCGCCGCCCGCGGCCCCGTTCCGGATCGAGGCATCGGCAGTGGGATCCGGCGGCCGCTACGTCGTCGAATGCACCGACACCGAGGCCTGTCGGAGCGTCCTCCTGCAGGACTTCACGCCGGCGCAGGTGCGCATCCGCACCGTCTCGGCGGACGGCGCGATGGCGTGGCTGGCCGAGCCGGTCTATCGCGAGAACCGCCCGAACGGCGCCGGCTGCCCGCCCGTGTGTCGCGTCGCCACGGTCGTCGTGCCGGGTTCGATCGCTCGCTAGCGGGCGATCTCGTGACCGAAGCCCCCGACCTCCGCCGCCGGCTCCACGGCATCATCTTCGGCCACGACACGCCGGCCGGACGCGCCTTCGACGTAGCGCTGATCGGGGCCATCCTGCTGAGCGTCCTAGCAGTCACGCTCGACAGCGTCGCGGGGATCTCCGCGCGATACGGGCCGTGGCTGCGCGGCGTGGAGTGGGTCTTCACCATCCTGTTCACGATCGAGTACGTGCTCCGCCTGTACAGCGCCCCGGATCCGCGCCGCTACGCGCTGAGCTTCTACGGCATCGTGGACGCGCTGGCGATCCTTCCGACGTACCTGAGCGTCTTCTTCCCTCCGTCGCGCTTCCTGCTCACGATTCGCGTCCTGCGCGTCATCCGCGTCTTCCGGGTGCTGAAGCTCGTGCGGTACGTGGGCGAGGCGGGGGGCCTGGG
>JBHENL010000081.1:0-10318 GCA_046262075.1 Gemmatimonadota bacterium | reverse complement strand
GAGACGTTCATGACGTCGTCGACCCGGCCCAGCAGCCAGAGGTAGCCGTCCTCGTCGACCTTGGCGCCGTCGCCGGCGAAGTAGCGGTCGGGGAAGCGGGACCAGTAGGTCTCCCGGTACCGCTCGGGGTCGCCGTAGATGCCCCGGAGCATCGACGGCCACGGGGCGGTGAGGGTGAGGTAGCCACCGCCGACCTCGACCTTCCGCCCGGCATCGTCGACGACGTCGGCGCTGATGCCGGGCAGGGGGTGGGTGGCCGAGCCCGGCTTGGTGGTGGTGAGGCCCGGCAGGGGGCTGATCATGATCCCGCCCGTCTCGGTCTGCCACCACGTGTCGACGATCGGGCAGCGGCCGCCGCCGATGACGCGGTGATACCACATCCAGGCCTCGGGGTTGATGGGCTCGCCGACCGTTCCGAGCAGCCGCAGGGAGGAGAGGTCGTGGCGCGCCGGCCACTCCTCGCCCCACTTCACGAACGCGCGGATCGCCGTGGGCGCGGTGTAGAGGATCGTCACTCGATGGCGCTCCACGACCTGCCAGAATCGGTCGGGCGCGGGATGGTTCGGCGCGCCCTCGTAGAGCAGCGTCGTCGCGCCGTTCAGGAGCGGCCCGTACACGACGTAGGAGTGGCCGGTCACCCATCCGCAGTCGGCCGTGCACCAGTAGCGGTCGTCGTCCCGCAGGTCGAACACCACCCGGGTCGTGAGCCAGCAGCCCACCATGTAGCCGCCGGTCGTGTGCACGATGCCCTTGGGCTTCCCCGTGGTTCCGCTCGTGTAGAGGATGAACAGCGGGTGCTCGGCGTCCACCGGCTCGGCCGCGCAGCCGTCCGACGCGCCGGCGACCAGCTCGTGCCACCAGCGGTCCCGCCCCGGCGTCATCGTCGCCCCCGTGTCCGCGTGGCGGAGCACGATCACGCCGACCCCCTCGAGGCCGCGCAGCGCCTCGTCCACGGCGGCCTTCAGCGGCACCACCTGCCCGCGACGGAACCCTCCGTCCGCGGTGATCACGAGTCGCGCCTGGGCGTCCAGCACCCGATCGCGCAACGCCTCGGCGCTGAAGCCACCGAAGACGACCGAATGCACGGCGCCGATGCGCGCGCAGGCCAGCATCGCGACGGCGATCTCGGGGACCATCGGCAGGTAGATCGCGACCCGGTCGCCGGGGCGGATCCCGTCGGCGCGGAGCACGTTCGCGAAGCGGCAGACGTCGCGGTGCAGCTCGCGGAAGGTGAGCGCGCGGGTCTCGCCGCGCTCGCCCTCCCAGAGCAGCGCCACCTTCTCCGCGCGTTCGTCGAGATGACGATCGAGACAGTTCGTCGAGAGGTTCGTGCGCCCGCCGACGAACCAGCGGGCGAAGGGGGGGGTCCACTCGAGCACGCGCCGCCAGCGCTCCTCCCATCTCAGCTCGGAGGCGACCTCGCCCCAGAACCCCTCCGGATCCTCCAGGGAGCGCCGGTGCTCGCGGCGGTAGGCGTCGAGGTCCTGCACGCGGGCCGCGGCCGAGAAGGCGGCCGGAGGCGGGAAGACCCGCGACTCGGAGAGCAGGGAGTCGATGTCGCGCGGCGGTGCGGTCATGGGGCAGGCAAGATGGCGCGCTCCGTCGGCCTTGTCACGAATCCGGGGACGGTGCAGACTTCACCATGCGCCCCGCCTTCCGGGTCCGGCTCGGCAGGGACGACGTCGTGCGGCTGGCGATCCTGCTGGCCCTCTTCGGCGCCGTCTTCGTGGTGGCCCTCCTCACCGACAGCTTCGATCGCGTCACGCCTCGGCAGGTCCGCGACGGCGTCCGGGCGGCGGGCGTCTGGGCCCCGGCCTTCTACATCGCGGGGTTCTTCCTCCGTCCCCTCACGCTGGCGCCGCTCACGCTGTGGCTCGTCGCCGGCGGCATCGCCTTCGGCTGGAGCTGGGCCGCGCTCTACGCCCTCGTGGGTGTGAACCTCAGCGCGGCGGCCGTCTTCCTCGGAGCGCGATGGCTCGGGCGCGACTTCGTCGCGCGCCTGCTCGGGAGCCGCGTCGCCCGCGTCCGGCCCGCGCGCTGGAACGCGCGCTTCGTGCTCTCGCTGCAGCTCTTCCCGTTGATGAATCACGACCTGCTGAACGTCGCGGCGGCCTGCTCCGGCATCCCGTACTGGCGCTTCCTCGCGGGCAGCTCGCTGGGCACGCTTCCGGGGGTCCTGCTCTACACCTACGCCGGCTCCGTCCTGATGGCGCCGGGAAGCCCGCAGTTCTACGTCGCCTTCACCGCCCTGGCCGCGCTGTCGATCGTGGCTCTCGTCGCGGCGCGCCGCGCGCGCCGGCGCCCGGCGTGGCTCCAGACGACGCCCGCCGTGGAGCGCCGCGCGCCAGCGTGGTCCGACGACCCTCCTCGCTTCCATCGCCGGCGGGAGGACGCGACGCTGCGGCCGTAAGCTTCCCCAGGCGGGCTCGGGCCCACGGCCTGCCCTCGGGGGCGCAGTTCGCACTCGGTCGTGAACGACCCGGCGCCTCGCGACACAGACGCGCTTTTCTCCTCTCCACGCCGCCTCTACCTTTCCGTCGTGCCCTCGATGGCGCGCCGTGGCCGGCGCGCCCCACCGCCAACCAGGAGACTGCCTGTGAATCCACAGCGTCCCCCCGCAGGGGGGAAGAGGGTCCTGCTCGCCGCGTTGATCGCGCTCGCCACCGCGCCCGCGGCGTGCGACCGTGAGGACCGAGCCGAGGTGAATCAGACGCTGGACGAGGTGGGGCAAGAGATCGACGAGGCCCTGAAGGAGGCGGAGCCGGTGGTGGAGGAGGGCCTGCAGGAAGCGGGAGAGGCGGTGGGCAGGGGGATCGAAGCCGCCGGCGAGGTGCTGCAGCGCGGCGGCGAGGAGCTGCAGGAGGAGTCGCGCGACACCACCGCGACCACGCTGCCCGACACCCTTGGCGACAGCACCATGGTCGTCGAGTAGCACCGTGGACGAAGGCGCCGGGAGGCCTCAGAACTGCACCTGCGCCCCGAGCTCCACCACGCGGTTGGCGGGCAGGCGGAAGAAGAGCGTCGCCGGCCGCGCGTTGCGCTGCATCACGCGGAAGACCTGCTTGCGCCAGCGAGCCATCTTCGAGCGGCCGGTCGGGATGAGCGTCTGGCGGCCGAGATAGTATGTGGTCTCTCCCGGACGGTAGACCGCGTTCAGTGGCTCGCACGCCGCGAGCGCCAGGGGCACGTCCGGACTCTCCATGAATCCGTAGCGCGCGGTCACCTGGACGAAGCCCTGCTCCAGCTCGCGGGTGGTGACGCGCTCGCCGGCATCGACCGCGGGCACGCTCTCGGTGACGATCGAGAGCAGCACCACGTGCTCGTGGAGCGCCTTGTTGTGCTTCAGGTGGTGCAGCAGGACGAGCGGCGCCCCCTCCGGCTCCGCGTTCATGAACACCGCGACCCCCGGCACGCGCGGCAGCTTCGGGGCCTCGCGCAGCACGGCGTCGAGCGGCAGCGAGTAGCGCTGGCCGATGCCCTGCAGGATCGCCCGCCCGTCGCGCCAGATGGTCATCGCCAGGTACAGCACGCCGGCCAGGACCAGCGGGAACCAGCCCCCGTCGGGGATCTTCACCACGTTCGCGCCGAAGAACGACAGGTCGATCAATAGGAAGTAGCCTGCCAGCAGCCCGGCGCGCCACAGGGGCCAGCCCAGGTGGCGCTGCGCCGCGAAGAAGAAGAGCACGCTCGTGATCGCCATCGTCATCGTCACGGCCACGCCGTACGCCGAGGCGAGGCTGTCGCTGGAGCGGAACGCCAGCACGAGCGCCATCGAGCCCACCATGAGCGCGAGGTTCACCGACGGCAGGTAGATCTGCCCTTCGCGGGCGCCGGAGGTGTGCACGATCGTCATGCGCGGCACGTAGCCCAGCTGGAGCGCCTGTCGCGTGAGCGAGAAGACGCCCGAGATCAGCGCCTGGGACGCCACCACCGCGGCGGCCGTCGCCACCGCGATCATCGGGTAGAGGAGTGGACGCGGGACCAGCCGGTAGAACGGGTTCTCCGCAGCACTCGGGTCGGCCAGCAGCAGCGCTCCCTGTCCGAAGTAGTTCAGCAGCAGGGCCGGCAGCACGATCGCGAACCAGGCCATGCGGATCGGCGGGCGGCCGAAGTGGCCCATGTCGGCGTAGAGCGCCTCCGCCCCCGTCACGACGAGGAACACGAACCCCAGCGTGAGGAAGCCCTGCACGCCGTTGGCGAGGAAGAATCGGACGGCGTGCAGCGGGTTCACGGCGGCCAGGATGTCGGGGCGCTCGGCGATCTTCGCCGCTCCCAGCGCGGCGATGCTCAGGAACCAGACGAGCGTCACGGGGCTGAAGAACGAGCTGACGCCCGCCGTGCCCCGCTTCTGGATCAGGAACAACCCCAGCAGCACGGCCAGCGTGAGGGGGAGCACCAGCGGCTCCAGCGCGGGCGTCACCTGCTCCAGGCCCTCCATGGCGCCCAGCACCGAGATGGCGGGCGTGATCAGTCCGTCGCCGTAGAGCAGCGCCGTCCCGAAGAGCCCCAGCACGACCAGCGGGCCCACGCGCCGGCCCTTCCCCTTGGGGGCCACGGCCAGCGCCATCAGCGCGAGGATGCCGCCTTCCCCGCGGTTGTGCGCGCGCATGATGAACGCGAGGTAGTTGATCGAGATCACCAGGACGAGCGACCAGAAGACCAGCGAGAGGACGCCGAGGACGTTCAGCGCCGAGGGGTCCACGCCGCGAGGTCCGAAGCAGGCGCGCAGCGCGTAGAGCGGGCTCGTTCCGATGTCGCCGAAGACGACGCCGAGGGTGGAGAACGCCAGCAGCGCCAGCGCGCGACCCCGGGGCGCCTCGTGCGCCGCGCCGTGGGGGGGCTCGGATCCCGCATCGCCCTTGGCGTGCGTGCGAGGGCTGGCGGTGGGTTGGGTCAAGGTCGGTGTGCGTTCCTGCGCGTGACTTGCGTTCGCCCGTCTCGTCGCGCGCGGAGCGATGCGGCGCGCTCGCGCTTCACGGCGTCGGCGCCGCGTCTACAATCTAGCCGGGCGCAGCGGCGGCTTGCCCCCCGCGACGCGCTCAGGCGACCCCCTGCTCGCGAAACCACTCCCGCGCCAGGGCGGTGAGCCCGGCCAGCAGGGTGCGCTCGTGAAAGGCCGCGACGTGGTCGAGCTCGAGCCACCGCACCTCCTTGGGCTCCCGCAGCGCCCGGTGCAACGCCCGCGCCGAGGCGATGGGGATGAACGGATCCTGGCGCGCGTTGACGGCCAGCGCCGGACGCGGCGTGACGTCGGGCGCGAAGCGCGCCGGCTCCACCGGCCGCGTGATCACCGCCACGGCCGCGCGCGCGGCGCGATTCGCCCATGCGTTGCCGAGGTCCACGTTGTGCGCGAACAGGAGCGGCAGATCGGCTCCCCCGTACAGTAGGGCGACCGCGCCGACCCGGCGGTCCAGCGCGGTGGCGACGGTCGCCGGCGGCACGCCGACGCTCGCGCCCACGATTGCCAGGGACCCGGGGTCCACGTCCTCGCGCGCGGCGAGATAGTCGAGTGCGAGGAGCAACGTCGGCGGCGTGTCGAGCACCCCCCGGCGGAGCTCCGAGAGCGAGCTCCAGAAGGCGCGCGCCGTCAGGCGCTCCGGAAGCCGCAGCGGGTAGTCGCAGGCCAGCAGCACGACGCCGCCCACCTCGGGGAACTCCACCGCGCGGCGGCCGGTCTCGTAGCCCGCGACGAGCAGGAACGCCGGATGGCGGTCCGTCCCGGCGCTCCCGCCGGTCGCGCGCGGCGCGCGCGCGGCACAGCGCGCCGTGAGACCGGACGTGCTGACGAGCCGAAGTTCCTCGAGCGTCGAGGAGCCGAAGGTCGAGCGCTCGAGCGTGCGCGCGGATTGAAGCTCGCCGGCGCGCGCCCGCAGCTCGTCGGGGCCCGGGCCCGCGGCGACGAGCGCGAGGACCGCCATGGCTACGACCACCACGAGCGCCAGCAGCGCGGCTGCGAGGGTGCGCGTCCCGACCTCCGTGACGTTGACCACACACGGCAAAGGGCGTAGAGTCTACCCCGCTTCCCCGGGTCGTCAATCGCTCCTCCGCTCGGCGCCCTTGAGAGATCCCCATCCATGACGGCCGTTCCGCGACTCCGCGGAACCGGCCTCCTGCTGCTCGGACTTCTCGCCCTCGCGGCTTGCTCCCCGGTCCGGAGCGACTCCGGCGGCGGCTCCACGTTCCTCGCCCGCCAATACCTCGAGCGCGGTCGCGCGGCATGGGCGGCCGGCAACGAGCCCAACGCGCGCTTCCTCGTCGGGCGCGCCGTGGAGCTGGCCCCCCGGGACCCGAACGCACTCGCCTTCTGGCAGGCGCGTTGGCCGGTGGACTCCCTGCCACCCGCGGCGCGCCAGGCGCTGGCTGCGGCGGACGGAGCCGCCGGCGGCGCGGTCGCGGCCGCGGGCGTGGCCGCCTCGCCGCCGGGCGACGCGGGCTCCGCGGAGGCCACGGCTGCGCTCGCCGATACGTCCGAGCCGAGCGCCGAGCCCGTCCTGCCGGACGTCTCCACCGAGCCGCTCTCGCCGCTGGACGGCTCTCCGCGAGCCGCCGCCGCCGAGCCGCCGCCGGAGCCGGCGGTCCCGGGAGAGGAGCTCGTCCGGCGGCGGGCCGCGTTCGAGCGCGCGCGAACCTCCTCCGCCCGTGGCGAGCTCCTACGCGCCGGCCGCGACCTGCTCGAAGCCTGGCCGCAGCACCTCCCCGACGTGCACCGCGTTCTCTCCGCCTGGGTCGAGAGCGGGATCGAGCCGGGGGCGACGGAGGCGCGGGTGCGCGACCTGCTGGCCAGCCTGGAGTTCGGCGACGCGTCGTTCCTTGCGGGCAAGCCGGCGGACGTGGGCGACGCGGAGTTTCTCCGCGTGTGGCGCGGCCGCTTCCTCGACCTCCTGGGTTGGGCGGCCTTCCAGCGCGGCGACCTCGCGCAGGCCGAGGCCGCGCTGCGCTCGGGCGAGAACGAGATCAACCTGCGCGGTCGCGGCGACGTGTCGCACCTGCGCCATCTCGCCGCCTTCTACGAGCGGCGGGGGGACCTGCGACGCGCCGAGCAGTACGCGATCGCCGCCGCCGCGCGCGACGCGAGCGAGTCGGGTGAGATCCGCGCCCTCGCCGCGCGGCTGTGGGCCCGCCGGCACCGTGGCACCGCCGGTCTGCAGGACCGGCTTGCGCTGGAGGCCGAGCGGGTCCGGCGCGAGGAGCGCTCGGCGGCGATCGCCGGCCGGCTCTACGCGCCGGTGCCGGCCTTCTCGGCGCGGCGCGCCGACGGAGGCGTCCTGACCGAGCGCTCGCTGCGCGGGCGCGTCACCGTGCTCGTGCTGTGGGAGCCCGGTTGCGAGGACTGCCTGCGGCTGCTGCGCGACCTGTCGCAGCGTTCCGCCGCGGCGGCCGGAACGGCGAGCCGCCGCGCGCCCGTCGAGCGCCTCGCTCTGGAGGTGGGCGGCGAGGCGGCCCCGGCGCAAGGCGGGCTGGGCCCGCTGCCGGGCGTCGCGCTCGCCACGCTGGAGCGCCCCGGGCCGCTGCGGCGCGCGCTCGCGGCGGAGCGCCTCCCGCTGACGCTCGTCGTGGAGCCGGCGGGGTTCATCCAGTACCGCCACGCGGGCTACCCGGAAGAGACGGCGGCGCGCGCAGGCTGGCTCGAGCGGCTGCGCTGGCAGGTGGAGGGACTGAGCGCGTTGGCAAGGGGAAGCGGGGCCGCCCCCGGCAGGGCGCCAGCGGCGCGGACCGGCGCGGCCGGCTCCGGCCGCTCACGCTAGGCGAGCCGGCGCCGCACATCAGCCGAGGAGGGGGGATGGCTGCAGTCACGCAGCTCGAGAAGGGAGAGCCCGCGGCTCGCTCCGGTCTCCCGCCGGAGGCCTACGAGGAGGTTCCGCCCGAGCAGTACCCGCCCTACGTCTCGGCGGACGCCAGGATCCCGGAGTTCACCCTTCGAGCGGTCGTCATCGGCCTCGTCATCGCCATCGTCTTCGGCGCGGCGAACGCCTACCTCGGGCTGCGCGTGGGCCTGACCGTGACGGCCTCCATCCCCGCGGCGGTGATCGGCCTAGCGGTGCTGAAGGTGCTCGGCCGGGGCAACGTCCTGGAGGGCAACATCGTGCAGACGATCGGCTCCTCGGGCGAGTCGCTGGCCGCGGGAGTGATCTTCACCATCCCCGCGTTGTTCATCTGGGGCATGGAGGTGCGCCAGATCCAGGTGTTCACGCTGGCCTGTCTCGGCGGCCTGCTCGGCGTGCTGATCATGATCCCGCTGCGCCGCTACCTGATCGCGCGCGAGCACGGGCGTCTCCCGTATCCGGAAGGCACCGCGGCGGCCGAGGTGCTCGCAGCCGGGGACACCGGCGGCGGCAAGGCGCGGCTGCTCTTCTGGGGTCTCGGGGTCGGCGCGATCTACCAGTTCCTGAACAACCCGCGGGCGCTGGGCCTGTGGCAGGACACGCCCACCGTGCCGGTACGGGCGCTGCGCACCGAGGCGTCGGTCAGCGTCACCCCCGAGCTGCTCGGCGTGGGCTACATCATCGGTCCGCGGATCGCCGCCATTCTGCTCGCGGGCAGCCTGCTCTCCTGGTACGTCCTGATCCCGCTGATCGCGCTGATCGGCGGCAGCGCGGCGGCGCCGCTGTTCCCGGAGACCGAGCGCCTGATCCGCGACATGGCCCCCGCCGACCTCTGGGACAGCTACATCCGCTACGTGGGGGCCGGGGCCGTGGCGGCCGGCGGCATCGTCACCCTGGTCCGCTCCCTGCCCACGATGGCCGATTCCATCCGCGCGGGGCTCAGGGGCCTGCGCGAGGCGGGCGGGACGGCCGTGAAGCGCACCGACGACGACCTGCCGCTGCCGCTCGTGGGCGGCTCCGTCGTGGCGATCGGGCTGCTGCTCGCCCTGCTGCCGGCGAGCCTGATGCCGGTGGGCTTCCTCGGGGCGGCCCTGATGATCGCCTTCGCCGTGATCTTCGTGACGGTCTCGTCGCGCATCGTAGGCCTCATCGGCAACTCGACCAACCCGATCTCCGGGATGACGATCGGGACCCTGCTCGGCACCGCGCTGATCTTCGTCGCCACCGGCGCGGCGGCCGCCGCCGACGCGCGCGTGGCGATCCTGTCGGTCGGGGCCGTCGTGTGCATCGCGGCGTCGATCGCGGGCGACGCCTCCCAGGACCTGAAGACCGGCTTCCTGCTCGGCGCCACGCCGCGCAAGCAGCAGATCGGCGAGGTGCTGGGCGTCCTGGTGCCGGCCACGATCATGGGGCTGGTCCTGCTCGTGCTGCACGGCGGCATCGGGATCGGATCGGAGGACCTGCCGGCCCCCCAGGCCACGCTCATGGCGCTGGTCATCGACGGGGTGATCCGTGCCGACCTGCCGTGGGGACTCGTCGCCGTCGGCGCCCCCATCGCGCTCACGGTCGAGATGCTGGGCATCCCCTCGCTGCCGCTGGCGGTGGGCATCTACCTGCCGCTCTCGCTCCAGACCTCGATCATGGCCGGGGGGCTCGTGCGGCTGGCCGTCGAGCGGCGCTACCGCGAGCGGGCGATCGAGGTCCTGCGGGAGAAGCGCGAGAACGGCGTGCTCTTCGCCTCCGGGCTGATCGCCGGGGCGGCGCTGGTCGGGGTGATGATAGCGGGTCTCGTGTTCGCCGAGACGCAGGCGGTGCCGGGGCTCGGAGGGATCACGCCCGCGCTGCAGGGGCTGGCGGGCACGCTGCCGGCGATCCCCTCGCTGCTCGTCTTCGCGGCCCTGGCCGCGCTGCTGTGGCTCTTCGCGACGCGCGGCCACTCGGGCGGCGAGGTGACCTCGCGCTCCGGCGGCGGTACGATCGAGGAGATCTAGATCGAGGACCCGAAGACCAGGAGGAGCGGGGGATGAAACGCTACGAGAGCTCGCGCATCCGCAACGTCGCGGTCGTCGGCCACGGCGGATGCGGCAAGACGACGCTCGTCGGCGCGATGGCCTTCCTCGCCGGGTCGTCGAGCCGGTTGGGCTCGGTCGGCGACGGCACCGCGCTGACCGACTTCACGCCCGACGAGATCGCGCACGGCATCTCGATCAACGCCGCGCTGGCGCACGCCGACTGGATGGACACGAAGCTCAACCTGCTCGACACGCCGGGCTATCTCGACTTCGCGGGGGACGTGAAGGCCGGGCTCCACGTCGCCAATGCCGTCCTCGTCGTGGTGCAGGCCACCTCCGGGGTCGAGGTGGGGACGGAACGCGTCTGGGAGTACGCGCAGGCGCACGGGCTGCCGGCGCTCTTCTTCGTGAGCATGATGGACAAGGAGCACGCCGACTTCCGGCGCGCCTTCGAGCAGGTCAAGTCGACGCTCACGCCGCGGG
>JBHENL010000080.1:0-10385 GCA_046262075.1 Gemmatimonadota bacterium | reverse complement strand
GCGGCCGCCAGCGGGAAGGCCGCGAGCGCCCCGCCGATCGCCTGCAGCGCTTCGCGGCGCTTCACGCGCGCCGCCTGGGCGTCATGCGCGCGCGGGAGCCCACCCGCGGGCAACGCCGTCGCCGGCTACCGTTGCTGCTAGACAGGGTCGGATCGCGCCTGTACACTGTCGGCCCATGACTCGGGCGAGCAGGGCCGCGTGTCGCTGGGGGTTCTGATGGCGGCGGTGGCCGGGGCCGGCACGTTCCTGGGCGGACTGGCGCTCATCGCCGGCGGCCGCTGGAGCTCCGGGGTGCTCAAGATCTTCATCTCGCTCGGCGCGGGCTTCATGCTCGCCGTGGCGCTGCTGGAGGTACTTCCCGAGAGCCAGACCCATCTTCCGGCGGCGCTGCCCGTGGCACTCGCCGGCTATCTGCTGATCCATCTCTTCGAGCACTGTCTCGTCCCGCACTTCCACTTCGGAGAGGAGACGCATCAGCACGGGCCCTACCTCTCCCGTGCGGGGGGCACGGCCGCGTTCACCGGGCTGGCCCTGCACTCGTTCTTCGACGGCGTCGCGATCGCCTCGGGCTTCCTGGCCTCGGTGCCCCTCGGCGCCCTGCTGTTCGTGGGCATCGCCGTCCACAAGCTCCCCGAAGGCTTCACTCTCGGGTCGATCCTCCTGCTCACCGGCCGCTCGCCACGCCAGGCGCTGCTCGCCACCGCGGGGCTCGGCGTCGCGGTCGTGCTGGGCGCCCTGACGATGAGCTCGATGGGCGGCTGGCTCGGTGTCGGGCTCGCGCTCTCGGCGGGTGCCACGCTCTACGTCGCGGCCTCCGACCTCGTCCCCGAGGCGAACCGCGAGGAGGGCGTGGCGCTTCCCTTCACGGTGTTCCTGGGCGTGCTCCTGTACTTCCTGGCGAAGGTTCTGCTCCTGCGGGCGGTGGGCTGACCTCCGCTTCCTCCGGACCACCGCGCGGGTCCCGCAGCGCATGCATCAGCGCCTCCGCATGGACGTAGGTGTCACGCCAGGCTTCGATGAACGCCAGGCGCGGATGTGCCGCCGCCGCCTCGAGGCTCCCTTCGGCGAGCGAATCGGCGGACCCACCGCGGTCTCCGGCGACATCCATCTCCTCCGGGCCGGGCGCCCGGTCTTCCAGCCCATCGCTCTCCTCCGCCGCTCCGGGAGCCGGGCCCCCTCCCACGATCAGCTCGAAGCCGTCGTCCGGCAGGGCGGGCACCGCGCCGGCCTCCTCGGCCCAGAGCCTTGCCTCGTCGAGCGCCGCGCGCAGCGCGATCGCGCGGCCGCGCAGCTCCTCGCCCCGGTGCGCCAGTGCGCGGGGCGTGGGCTCCTCGAGGACCCGCGCCACCAGCGAGTCCAGTGCCGGGATCGCGGCGGTCAGCACCTCGATCGAATCTCCCTCGAGGGCGGGACGCAGCCGCCGCAGGTCGGCGGAGAGGGCATCCAGCGCCGGCCACTCGTAGGGGAACAGCGTCGAATCCGCCAGCAGCCGGGGATCGCGGATCACCTTGGTGCGCCCGTCCGGCGCCAACCGCGTGGAATCGGCGGCTGCCTGGGCGGCGACGGAAGAGGGCCCCAGCGCGGCGAGCATCCATGCCGCGCCCGCCACGGTCCCGCGGAGGCCGGCGCTCGACGTGCGTGGTCTCCCCCCGGTGGAGCAACCGCCAGCGCGAAGGCCCCGCCGCAGCAGGGCCCCGGAACCCGAAGCGGCACCGAGCCGGGCGCGAGTGCCGCCCGCCCCGGCGCCGGCGTCCCGCGCGAAGGATCTCAGCGTGGTCGAGCCCCCGGCGCCGGATCCGCCACCGCAGCCTCGATCGCCTCGCCGCGGGCGCGGGCCAGCCGGAACACCTCCTCCAACGTGTCGCCCTGCTCGAGCAGCTCGACGGCGGCCCGCAGGGACGGGTCCAGCACGGCGCGGTTCGCAGCCCCCTCGCCGTGGTACTGGCGGATCAGCTCGGAGCGCAGGATGTCGCCGATCAGATCTCGCTCGGCGGCGAACTCCTCGTCCGCGAAGAGGATGTCGCGCGAGTGGATGAAGGCCTTGAAGTCCTCGATGTCCGCGGGTGTGGGCCGGTAGTCCTCGGCCAGGCGCTCGTGTCGGGCGCGGTAGTGCACCCCGTAGCCGAAGAAGGCGTTCTTCGCCCGCAGCTTCCAGACCAGCTCCCGCCCCGCCGTGCTGAGCGTGTCGGAGACGATCAGGTCCGGCGTGATCCCGCCACCCCCATAGACCTCGCGGCCCATGTCGGTGTGGAACACGAGGCTGTCGGGGATCTCCCCCGTCTCGCGAGCGGCTTCCACGACGGGGGCGGGTTGCTCCCCCTCCACCAGGTCGACGAGGGCCAGCTCGTCCTCCTCCTTCTGGATGTTGCGTCCGCTCGGCGTGTAGTAGCGCGCGGTCGTGAGCTTCAGGGCCGCCTGGTTTCCCTCCAGCGGGAAGAGGCTCTGCACGAGTCCCTTGCCGAAGGTCGGCCGGCCGAGGATCAGCGCCCGGTCGTGGTCCTGCAGCGCGCCGGCGAGGATCTCGGAGGCGCTGGCGGTGCCCTCGTCGACGATCACGATCATCGGGAAGGTGCCGTAGTTCACGTCGTCCCGGGCCACGTACTTCTTGTTCTGCTCGGCCACGCGGCCGCGCGTGGTGAGGATCACCTCGCCGCGGTCGAGGAACAGGTCCGTGACGTCGATCGCCTGGTCGAGCAGCCCCCCCGGGTTGCGCTCCACGTCGAGCACGAGGCTGCGCATGCCCTGCTTGCGCAGCCGCTCCACGGCGGACTGCACCTCGCGCGCCCCGCGCTCCGAGAACTGGCTGAAGCGGATGTACCCGATGCCGGGACGGATCATGTAGGCGTACGGGACGCTCGGGATGTCGATGGACGATCGGCGGATCTCGACCCGAAGCGGCTCGGTGATGCCCTCGCGGACGAGCGTGAGCCGGACCTTCGTGCCCGCCGGACCGCGCAGCTCGTCCACGGCCTTCTCGCTCGACCAGCCGTGCGTGCTTACGCCGTCCACCTCGACGATCCGATCACCGGGATGCACGCCGGCGTCGTACGCCGGCGTGCCCTCGATCGGAGCCACGACCGTCAGGACGTCGTCGCGGATGTCGATGCTGATCCCCAGGCCCTCGTAGTTGCCCGTCGTGTGGACCTTGAGGTCGTCGTATTCGTCCCGAGTGAGGAACTCGGAGTAGGGGTCGAGGCTCTCGACCAGGCCGCGGATCGCGCGCTCGTAGAGCTCCTCGCGCGAGATCGAGTCCACGTACTTCTGCGAGACCTGGCTCACGACCTCGTTGAGGAGGCGAACCTTCTGATAGACGTCGTCCTGCCCGCCCGCCGACAGGTCGTCGTACAGCAGACCCGCGCCCAGCAGGGCCACGAAGAAGAAGGCGGTCATCAGGAAGCCGGCGCGTCGCTGCATCACGGGGTTCCTCCCCAGGGTCCGGGCTCGAGCAGCGCGAGCACGCGCCGCCGCACCCTGTCGTGAACGATGTCCGTGCTCTCCCGCCCGTCCACCACCAGGAACCGCGCCGGCTCCGCCGCCGCGCGGCGCCGGTAGGCGTCGCGCACGCGCTCGTGGAACCCCGCCTCCTCGCGCTCGATGCGGTCCTCCGCTCCGCGCGACGCGTCGGACCCGCGGCGGCGACGCCCCTCGTCGGAGGCGAGATCGATCAGGACCGTCAGGTCGGCCCGCAAGCCGCCCGTCGCCAGCTCGTTGGCCGGGGCGAGGAGGCCTTCGGGGATCCCGCGGCCCCCGCCCTGGTAGGCGAAGCTGGAATCGTCGAAGCGGTCCAGCAGCACGACCGCGCCGGCGGCGAGCGCCGGCTCGACCAGCTCGCGCACCAGCTGCGCCCGCGCCGCCAGATACAGCAGCAACTCGGTTTCGGCCGCCATCGGGCCGGAGGCGGGATCCAGCAGGACGTGGCGAATCGCCTCGCCGACACCCGTGCGGCCGGGGTCCCGCGCCGTCACCACCCTCACCCCGCGAGATCCGAGCCAGCTCGCGAGGAGCGCCACCTGCGTGCTCTTTCCGCTGCCCTCCCCACCCTCGAACGTCACGAGGCGGCCGGTGCCCACGAGCGGCTTCAACTTACCGGCCCGCCGCGGCGCAGACAATCGGCCCCCGGCCCGCCCTCCAGCTCACCCGCGACGGCAGGACCTCAATCGTAGTATTCCACCCCCAGGTGCGTGATCTGTTCCTCGCCGCGCAGGTAGCGCAGCGTGTTCTTCAGCTTGATCAGCTGGATGAACAGGTCGTGCTCGGGGTAGAGCTCCGGGGCCACCATCGGGCTCTTGAAGTAGAACGAGAGCCACTCCTGGACCCCTTTCATGCCCGCGCGCGACGCCAGGTCCAGGAACAGCGCGAGGTCCAGGACGATCGGCGCTGCCAGGATCGAGTCGCGGCAGAGGAAGTCCACCTTGATCTGCATGGGGTAGCCGAGCCACCCGAAGATGTCGAGGTTGTCCCACCCCTCCTTGTTGTCCCCCCGCGGCGGGTAGTAGTTGATCCGCACCTTGTGGTAGTAGTCGTCGTAGAGCTCCGGATACAGCTCGGGCTGCAGGATGTACTCGAGCACGGAGAGCTTCGACTCCTCCTTGGTCTTGAACGACTCGGGGTCGTCGAGCACCTCGCCGTCGCGGTTGCCGAGGATGTTCACGGAGAACCACCCCGAGAGACCGAGCAATCGCGCCTTGAGCATCGGCGCGAGCACCGTCTTCAGGAGCGTCTGGCCGGTCTTGAAGTCCTTGCCCGCGATCGGCACCGCGCGCTCGTTCGCCAGCGCCGTGAGCGCGGGGACGTCGACCGACAGGTTCGGTGCGCCGTTCGCGTAGGGGACGCCGGCCATGATCGCAGCGTAGGCGTACAGCATGCTGGGGGCGACCGCCGGGTCGTCTTCGCGCATGGCGCGTTCGAAGCTCTCGATCGTGGCGTGGGCGGCGCCGCACTGCAGGAAGATCTCGGTAGAGCCGCACCAGACCATCACCATCCGCTCTACGCCGCGCTCGCGGCGGAACGTCTCGATGTCGTCGATCAGGGCCTCCGCGAGCTCCATCTTCGTCTTGCCGCGCTTCACGTTCGGGCCGTCGAGCTTCTTCACATAGTGCCGGTCGAAGGCCGCGGGCATCGGGCGGATCCCCTCGAGGAACGGCCGCACGCCCTCGAGCATCTCCCTGTCGAGGACGCCGGCGTTCAGTGCCGATCGATAGGCGTCGTCCTCGAAGATGTCCCAGCCGCCGAACTCGAGGTCCTCGAGTCCGGCCAGCGGCACGAAGTCGCCGAGCCGCGGGTTGCGGTGGTCCGTGCGCTTGCCCAGGCGAATGTGCCCCATCTGCGTGAGCGAGCCGATCGGCAGCGCGCCGCCGCGCCGAACGGCCTCGACCCCGGCCATGAACGTGGTGCTCACGGCACCCATCCCCGGCAGGAGCACGCCGAGCTTGCCGCGGGGCTCCCGGATCGGGCTCCCCTCCCTCCGCCTCGATGCGTCGTCGGCCATTCACGTCCTCGGGTTGGGGTTCGTCCGCCGGGGCGGGGGCGCCCGCCACGGCCGCGGAGTCAGTCGCGTCCGGAGACGGTCCGGGGCGGACGGCCCGCCAGCCGCTCGGCCGGGATCGTCCCCTCGAGAGGCACCGCCCGGGCCACGGCGTACACGGCGAAGATGCGCTCGATCGCCGTGAAGGTGGAGAGGACCGCCAGCAGGGCCAGCACGACGAGCAGCGGCTCGAGCCCCAGCATCGCGCCCAGGCCGAGGCCGACCACGCGCTCCGGGCGCTGCATCATCCCCACCTTGCAGGGGATGCCGAGCGCCTCCGCCCGCGCGCGGGTGTAGCTCACCATCAGCGCCCCGCCCGCCGCGGCGAAGGTCACGTAGGTCATCCACGGGTAGGGGCTGTCGAGGAAGACCGAGATCAGGCTGCAGTAGATCACGAGCTCCGAGATCCGGTCCAGCGTCGAGTCGTAGAACGAGCCGAACTTCGACGCCAGGCCGGTCTCGCGGGCGACACGCCCGTCCAGGATGTCGAAGATGCCGGCCAGGATCACGACGAGGCCGGCCAGCCGCACGGCATCGAGGAAGAACCCCAGCGCGGCCGCCAGGGTGACCAGGAAGCCGAGGGTGGTGAGCACGTTCGGGTGGACGCGCCGGCGGACGAGCGCGGCCGTCACCGGGTCGAGGAGGCGGAGGACGAGGGACTTCAGGAAGTCTGGGAACACGTCTCGTCCCGTCTTCGGGTCCTGACCGAACGGCCTCCGGCCGCCCCCGGCCGCGGATCCCAGCGCTCGTGCTCCGTCCCGAGAGTCTCCCCGGCGGCCGGCCGCGCCCGCGACCGGGGCGGAGCGCTAGATGTGGCGCTCGATCTTTTCCTTGAGCTTGGACTTGGGAACGGTGCCGACGATCGAGTCCACGACGGAGCCGTCCTTGAAGAAGAGGATGCTGGGGATCGAGCGCACGCCGTATTCGGAGGCGCTCCCGGGGTTCGCGTCCACGTCCAGCTTGTAGATCCGGGCGCGGCCCTGGTACTCCTCCGCCAGCTCGTCCACGATCGGCGCGATGACGCGGCAGGGCCCGCACCAGGCGGCCCAGAAGTCCACGACCGCGAGGCCGTCGCCGTTCTTGACGCTGGTGTCGAAATCCTGATCCGTTGCCTCGAGGGTGTGCTTGCCCATGCGTTCCTTCTGGCGGAGCGTTGTGCGCGGGGAGGGGGGCGGTAAATTACGGCGCCCCCACGATTTGTGTCAAATGGCGGTACGCGCTCGGCGCCCCGCCCATTCCGAGGGCGCCGTGCTCCGCGACCCCCCCGCCACGCCGTCCGGCCCGAGCCCTCTCGACCACGTCGGCGTCGCCGTGCGGGACGTCGTGGAGGCGGCCTCCGCCTATCGCGCCGTGCTCGGGCTGGAGCTGCGGGACGTCGAGGACGTCCTCGGCGAAGGCGTGCGGGTGGGGTTCCTGCCACTCGCCGGAGGCCCGGCGATCGAGCTCCTCGAGCCGCTCGAAGGCGATTCGCCGGTGGCGCGCTTCCTGGCCCGGCGCGGGCCCGGCGTGCACCACCTGTCGTTCCGCGTGCGGAGCTGCGAGGCGGCCATCCGTTCGGCGGAGGCGGCGGGTATCCGGGTGCTGCCCCCCGCCCCGCGGCCGGGCGCGCACGGAACGCGGGTGGCGTTCTTCCACCCGAACGACACCGGTGGCGTCCTGATCGAGGTCTGCGAGCGGACCGCGGCGGCGCCCAGGTCCTAAGCCCCGGCTTCGGTCCGGCCGGGGGGCTCCTCGTGCAACGGGAGGACCAGGGTGAACACGGCCCCGTGCCCGCGGCCCGCGCTCTCCGCGTGCACGCTGCCGCCGTGCAGTCCGGCCAGCTCCCGGACGATCGAGAGTCCCAGTCCGACACCGCCCTCGGGACCCGCGTCCCCGCTTCCGCCCTGGCGGTAGCGGTCGAAGACGTGCGGCAGAAAGGTCGGGTCGATCCCCGTTCCGCGGTCCCGCACCGTGATCCGAACGCCGTCCTCCGCGCGTGCGGCCTCGACCACGACCTCGGCGCCCGTCGGACTGAACTTCACGGCGTTCGACAGGAGGTTCCAGAGGATCTGCTGCAGGCGCCTGCGGTCTCCGAGGACCGGCAACGGTGACGGTGGGCGGTCGTAGCGCAGCTCCACGCGGCGGTCGGCGGCGGCCGGGGCGACGGTGTCGAGGGCGGCGCCCACGACCTCGCGCGCGTCGAGCGGCTCGCGCCGGATCCCGAGCTCTCCCGCCGCGGCGCGCGAGAGATCCTGCAGGTCCTCGATGAGCTGGACCAGCAGCTTCGTGTTCTGCTCGATCACTCGCAGCGCCCGGGCATGCAGCGGATCGTCGACCCGCACCGACCGCAGCAGCTTCGTCCACCCCACCACGGCCTGCAGCGGGGTGCGCAGCTCGTGCGCGAGCACGCCGAGGAAGTCGGCCTTGATCGAGACGGCCTCCGTCAGCGCCGAGACCCGCGCCCGCTGCAGCTCGACGTTCTGCGTGTCTCGCTGCCCCAGGTAGCTCAGGATCGTACCGACCTGCGCGAGCTCGAGGACGCGTGTGACGACCGCGACGAGCGAACGCTCGGCCTCGCGCGGGACGGGCTCCTGGTCGGCGAAGCGCGCCAGCGCGTCGTGCAGGGTCGTGCGCAGGTGTCGCATCTCCCGGATCAGTTCCACCAGGTCGTAACCCTGCTTCCAGCGAAAGATGCCGTGGAGCGTGGCATCCTCGACGATCTCTTCGTGCTCGGAAGCCAGCGACGCCCCGCCGAGCACGCGGCAGATCTCCGCCAGCAGCAGCGGCACGTGATCGACGAACTCGTGGTGGGACAGGGACCGGTCGGATTCGATCAGGCCGTCGGCCCTCACCTTGGAGCCCCAGGCGGCGAGGATCCCCTCCCGGTTCTGCTCGATCCAGCGGGCGAACGCGGGGCCCGCCCCTGCGGCACCGGGCGGGGCGTCCTCTGGCGGACCGTTCGCTGCGGAGGCGGCTCCGGCCGGACGCGGGTCTCGGCGGCGCGGGTCACGTGGTTTCCGAGAAGATGTCACGCGAGCGTCAGACCGCCTGCCCGGCAGCCCCCGCCGTCCTTCGTTTCTCCCTTCCGTCCAACCCGCTCGCGCCATCGCCACCGGGCGCCGTCCCGACCGCGGCGGTCTCGAACGTGAGCTCGCCGTCCGCCCCGGCGTCCACCCTCACCCGGCTGCCCTCGCGGATCGAGCCCTCCAACAGCCTCATCGAGAGCGGGTTCTGGATGCCACGCTGGATCGCGCGCTTCAGCGGCCGGGCGCCGTAGACGGGATCGAACCCCTGGCGGGCCAGCTGGCGCTTGGCGGCGGGCGTGAGCTCGACGATGATGCCGCGCTCCGAGAGCACGCGCTCGAGCCGCCGCAGCTGGATGTCGACGATCTGCTCGAGCTGCTCCTCGGTCAGCCGGTGGAAGAGGATGATGTCGTCGACGCGGTTCAGGAACTCCGGCCGGAAGTGCTGACGCAGCGCGTTCAGAACGGCGCGCTCGACCTGCTCCGCGGGCGCGTCGGCCCTCTCCTGCATGTACTGGCTCCCGATGTTCGACGTCATGATCACGACGGTGTTCTTGAAATCCACGACCCGCCCCTGCCCGTCCGTGAGGCGCCCGTCGTCCAGGATCTGCAGCAGCGCGTTGAACACGTCGGGATGGGCCTTCTCGATCTCGTCGAAGAGCACGACGCTGTAGGGACGCCGCCGAACGGCCTCGGTGAGCTGGCCGCCCTCCTCGTAGCCGACGTAGCCGGGCGGCGCTCCGACGAGCCGCGAGACGGTGTGCTTCTCCATGTACTCCGACATGTCGAGCCGGATCATCGCGTGCTCGTCGTCGAAGAGGAACTCGGCCAGCGCGCGCGCGAGCTCGGTCTTGCCGACGCCGGTGGGACCCAGGAAGATGAACGAGCCGATCGGGCGGGCGGGGTCCTTCAGCCCGGCCCGGGCGCGGCGCACGGCATCGGCGACGGCGCGCACCGCGTCGGACTGTCCCACGATGCGCTCCTGCAGCCGCTCCTCCATGCGCACGAGCTTGTCGCGCTCCCCCTCCATCAGGCGCGACACGGGGATGCCGGTCCAGCGCGCCACCACCTCGGCGACGTCCTCCTCGTCGACCTCTTCCTTGAGGATCTGCCGCCCGCCGGCCTGCAGCTCCTGGAGCTGGGCCTCCTGGGCCGCGAGCCGACGCTCCGCCTCGGGCAGGCGGCTGTAGCGCAGCTCGGCCGCCTGCTCGAGGTTCCCCACGCGCTGCGCCTCCTCGCCCGCCACGCGCAGGTTCTCGAGCTCCTCCTTCACCCCGGCGATCTCGCCGATCAGCCCCTTCTCGCGGCTCCAGTGGCCGCGCAGCTCGTCGCGCTCGGCGCGGAGCCCCTCGAGCTCGCGCTCGATGCGCTGCAGCCGCTCGGCCGAGCCGGGGTCGCTCTCCTTCTTCAGCGCCTCGCGCTCGATCTCGAGCTGCAGGATGCGCCGCTCGATGGCGTCGATCTCGATCGGCAGGCTGTCGATCTCCATTCGCAGCCGGCTCGCCGCCTCGTCGACCAGGTCGATGGCCTTGTCGGGCAGGAACCGGTCGGCGATGTAGCGGTGCGAGAGCGTGGCGGCGGCGACCAGCGCTCGGTCGGTGATCCGCACCTTGTGGTGCACCTCGTAGCGCTCCTTCAGGCCGCGCAGGATCGCGATCGTGTCCTCGACGGTCGGCTCCCCCACCAGCACCGGCTGGAAGCGGCGCTCGAGAGCGGGATCCTTCTCGATGTGCTTGCGGTACTCGTCGAGGGTCGTCGCGCCGATCGCGCGCAACTCTCCGCGCGCGAGCGGCGGCTTGAGCATGTTCGACGCGTCCACTGCACCCTCGGCGGCGCCTGCCCCGACCACCGTGTGCAGC
>JBHENL010000079.1:0-3430 GCA_046262075.1 Gemmatimonadota bacterium | reverse complement strand
GTTTCTCCGCCGAACCGGCGCGCGAAAAGGACCCACCCCGGAGGAGGGCGTTGAAGGTCAGCATCGAATACTGCCGGATGTGAAACTATCTGCCCCGCGCCTCCGGTCTGGAGGCCGCCATCCGCAAGCGCTTTCCCACCGCCCAGATCGAGCTCCTCGCATCTTCCGGGGGCGCCTTCGAGGTCGTGGCCGACGGCCGGCTGATCCACTCCAAGAAGGCCACCGGCACCTTTCCCCCCGACGAGGCCGTGCTTCGCGCGCTCGGCGGCTAGGTGTGCCGGAGCGACCCGCGCGAGCGCACGCCCCCGCGCGTCGAAGCTAGCGTGGCCTTCCGGGCCGGGACAGGGAGGCTGCCGGCCCGATGAAGGCGCCCGTCGACGTCGCGGTGGTGGGCGTAGGGTACCTGGGTTCGCGCCACGCGGAGAAGTACGCCGCCCATCCCTCCGCTCGCCTGCGCGCGCTCGTGGACCCCGCCCCTGGTGCCCGCGACGTGGCGCGGCGGCTCGGCGTGCCGCTCCTCGCGCACGTCGCCGAGCTCCCGGAGGGGGTGCGGGCGGTCTCCGTGGCGGTGCCCACGCCGCTCCACCGTGAGGTGGCCGGCCACCTGCTCGAGAAGGGCCGCGACGTGCTGCTCGAGAAGCCGATCGCGGCCAGCGTGGCCGAGGCCGACGAGCTGGTCGCGCTGGCCGAGGCGAACGGGCGCGTCCTGCAGGTGGGCCACCTGGAGCGCTTCAACCCCGCGGTGCGCAAGCTCGGAGGGCTGCTGCGCGGCGCGCGCTTCATCGAGTCGCACCGTCTGGCACCCTTCCACGCCCGCGGGAGCGACGTGGACGTCGTGCTGGACCTCATGATCCACGACCTCGACATCATCCTCAGCATCGTGCGGGCCGACCCGGTGGAAGTCCATGCCGCGGGCGTGGCGGTGATCACGCCGAGCGTGGACATCGCGAACGCGCGGATCGCCTTCGAGGGAGGCTGCGTGGCGAACGTGACGGCGAGCCGCGTGTCCGCGGAGAAGCTGCGGAAGATCCGCGTGTTCCAGCCCGACGCGTACGTCTCGATCGACTATCTCGGCCGTTCGGCCACGGTCGTCCGGCGCGGCGGCGAGCCGGGCGCCCAAGCCCGCACGGGAGGGGCCTCCGCGCCCCCCGAGCGCCCGCCGAACGAGGGGGACGCGCTCGCCGGCATCGTGCGCGAGCGCGTCACGTTCGCCGACGAGGAGGGCGAGGACGCGCTGGCGCTGGAGGTCGACGCCTTCCTCCGCGCCGTGCGCGATCGGTCCGAGCCGGTGGTGAGCGGACGGGACGGCCGGCGCGCGGTCGCCGTCGCGGGCCGCATCGTGGAGCAGATCGAGGCCGGGCTGGAGCGGGAGCGTCGTGCGTTCGGGAGCGGGAGCCGCGGCGCGGACGCGGGGCTCGCCTCGTGAGCATCCCGATGGTGGACCTGAGGGAGCAGTACCGCTCGCTCCAGGAGGCGATCGACGCCGCGCTGCGTGACGTGCTCGCCTCCGGCCGCTTCATCCTGGGCCCGCAGGTGGATCTCTTCGAGGAGGAGCTCGCGGCGTATCTCGACCGCGAGCACGTGGTGACGCTGAACTCCGGGACAGACGCGCTGCTCCTGGCCCTGCGCGCGTGCGACATCGGGCCCGGCGACGAGGTGATCGTCCCGGCCTACACCTTCGTCGCCACCGCGTCGGCCGTGATCCTGGCCGGCGCGCGGCCGGTGTTCGTCGACTGCGCGGCCGGCAGCTTCAACCTGGACCCGGCGGCGGTCGAAGCGGCAGTGGGGCCGCGCACGCGGGCGGTGATCCCCGTGCACCTCTTCGGGGGGGCGGCCCCGCTCGAGCCGCTGGTCCGCCTGTGCGGCGAGCGCGGGCTGCGCCTGATCGAGGACGCGGCGCAGGCGATCGGCGCCACCTACCTGGGCGAGGCGGTGGGGGGGATCGGGCATGCCGGCGCGTTCAGCTTCTATCCCTCGAAGAACCTGGGCGCCTACGGCGACGGGGGAGCGGTCGTGACCGACGACGCGGACCTGGCCGACGAGCTGCGGAGCCTGCGCGACCACGGGCGCGCCGAGGGTGGGCTGCACGTGCGCGTGGGCACGACGAGCCGGCTGGACGAGATCCAGGCCGCGATCCTGCGCGTGAAGCTCCCGCACCTGGACGAGTGGAACGCCTCGCGCCGCTTCCGCGCCCAGGCCTATCGCGAGCTGCTGGAAGGCACGCAGTGCGAGCTGCCGCTCCCGGCTCAGGATGGTGAGCACGTCTACCACCAGTTCGTCGTATCGCATCCGCGTCGCGACGCGGTGCGCGAGGCGCTCTCGGCCGCAGGCGTCTCGAGCGCGGTCTACTACCCCGTGCCCTGTCACCTCCAGCCGGCCTTCGCCCACCTCGGGGAGCCCCCCGCCTGCCCCGTCGCCGAGCGCTGGGCCGGGACCACGCTCGCGCTGCCGATCTACCCGGAGCTGCCGATGCCCGCGCTGGAGACGATCTGCAGGACGATCCGCCGGGCGGAGAGCCTCACCGTTCTGTAGAGGCGCCTCGGCGCGGCCGCAGCAGCTCCGCGAGCTCGTCCTCCAGCATCGCTGGCGTGTCCGCGAAGACGCCCTCGATCAGCGTCCGGGGCAGGGGCGCAGGCTCCGCCTCCACCTCCTCCACCGCCGCCTCGATCTCCCGCGCCAGTTCGGTCCCGAGCTCCGCCTCCCGCTCGTCGTCCCACAGGCCCGCACCGTCCAGGAACGCGCGGTAGCGCGGCAGCGGATCCGGCCAGCGGGCGGCCTCGTCGCCGGCGCGATAGCGCGTGGGGTCGTCGGAGGTCGTGTGCGGGCCGGCGCGATACGTCAGCGCCTCCACGAAGGTGGCGCCGCCGCCGCTCCGCGCGCGCGCGGCCGCCCGGCGGACGCCGTCGACGACGGCGAGCACGTCGTTGCCGTCCACCTGCAGCGCCGGCACGCCGTAGGCCGCGGCCTTCCGGTGGAGGTCCGTCACGGCCGTCTGCTTCTCCACCGGCACCGATATCGCCCAGCGGTTGTTCTGGCAGAAGATCACGCACGGCGTGCGGAACACGCCGGCGAAGTTCAGTGCCGCGTGGAAGTCCCCCTCGGAGGTGCCGCCGTCGCCGATGCAGCCGAGCACGACGGTGCGGTCGCCGCGGATGCGCGCGGCCCACGCGGCGCCGACCGCCTGCGGCAGCTGGTTCGCGATGCACGAGGACATCGAGACGAACCGCAGCTCGCGCGACGAGTAGTGGCAGGGCATCTGGTGGCCGAGAACGTCGTCCAGGCGGTTGCCGTAGAGCTGGGCGATCATCTTCCGCAGCGGGTAGCCACGCACGAGGAGCGCCCCGGCCTCGCGCAGGGCCGGGAAGATCCAGTCGTCCGGCTCGAGCGCGAAGGCACTCCCGACGGTGGCGGCCTCCTGCCCAGTGGCGGG
>JBHENL010000078.1:0-3125 GCA_046262075.1 Gemmatimonadota bacterium | reverse complement strand
ATCTCGGGGTCCTGCTGAGCCAGCTGGAGCATCGACCTAGTCCCTGGCGAAGCGTTGCGGGGGGCGGCGGTGACGGGGCGTGTAGATCCGGCCGGCGCGGCTCACGTCCTGGATCCGGGCCTCGGCGAGCCGCTCGGCCGCGCGGTAGGTGGGGATCCCGTCCGCCTCGGCCCGCTCGAAGATCGCCAGCAGCGTGTCGTAGATCCCCCGCGCCTTGCTGCGGGCGGCCACGGCGTCGTAGCCCTGCAGCTCGGAGTACACGTTGATCAGCCCGCCGGCGTTGATCACGAAGTCGGGCGCGTACAGGATTCCGCGCCGCAGCAGCTCGTCCCCGTGGCGGTCCTCGGCCAGCTGGTTGTTCGCGCCCCCGGCCACGATCCGGCAGCGCAGCTGCGGGATCGTCTCGTCGTTCACGATGGCCCCCAGCGCGCAGGGGGCGAAGACGTCCACGTCGAGACCGAAGATCTCCTCGGGCGGAACGCCCGCGGCCCCGGTGCGCTCGACCACCTGCTGCACCCGGGCGGGATCGATGTCGGAGACGTACAGGCGCGCCCCTTCGGCCGCCAGGTCCCGCGCCAGGTGGCCGCCCACGCTGCCTGCGCCCTGGATCGCGACCGAGCGGCCCTTCAACTCCGCGGACCCCCAGACGCGCTTCGCGGCGGCCTTGATCCCGTGGTAGACGCCGAACGCCGTCACCGGGCTGGGGTCGCCGCTGCCGCCCGGGATGGAGGAAACCCCCGTCACGAACGACGTCTCCATCGATACGTACTCGATGTCGCTGACCGTGATCCCCACGTCCTCCGCCGTGATGTAGCGTCCCCCGAGCGTGTCCACGAATCGGCCGTGGGCGCGCAGGAGCGCCTCGCTCTTGTCGCGCCGCGGGTCGCCCAGAATCACGGCCTTGCCCCCGCCGAGGTTCAATCCGGTGACCGCGGCCTTGTAGGTCATGCCCTCGGAGAGCCGCAGCACGTCGATCAGCGCCTCCTCCTCGGAGACGTAGGGCCACATGCGCGTGCCCCCGAGCGCCGGCCCCAGCGTGGTGTTGTGGATCGCGATGATGGCGTGGAGGCCGGAGGCGGGGTCGCGGCAGAACACGACCTGCTCGTGGTTCGCCGCGGCCATGCGCCCGAACGTGCCCGGCCGCGCGGCCGGGGCCTCCGGCTCGGGGGCCGTCGCGGTCTCCCTCGGAGGGGCAGCCGCGCGCCGTCCGCGGCGCTCGACGATCGCCGTCTCAGCCTCCGAAGAGGCGCTGCGCGATGACGACCCGCTGGAGCTCATTGGTGCCCTCGTAGAGTTGGCAGGCCTTCGCGTCCCGGAAGAACCGCTCGACTGGATACTCCTTGATGTAGCCGTAGCCGCCGTGCGTCTGGACCGCCTGGAGCGCCGCCGCCATGGCCAGGTCGGACGCCAGCAGCTTGGCCATCGAGGCGTGCATCTCGACCTCGTTCACGCGGGGGGTGCCGGTCTCTCCGTCGCCCTCCGCGCCGAGTCCGAGGATCCGGTCGAGCGCCACCGCGGTGCGGTGCGCGAGAGCGCGCGCCGCCTCGAGACGGGCGGCCAGCTCCGCCAGCGGCAACCGCACTCCCTGGAACTCGGAGATCGGCCGCCCGAAGGCGCGACGATCCGCCGCGTAGCCCACGGCCTCGTCGATGCACCGTCCCGCGATCCCCAGCGAGAGCGCGGCGGCGCCCAGCCGTCCCAGCGCCTCGGCCTCGGCCGCGACCCGTGGCGTGGCGGCTTCGTCGAGGAGGACCGCGTCCGCAGCGACGGGCGCGTCCGCCAACTCGACGCCGGCCAGCGGCAGCGCCCGCAACCCCATCGTCTCCTCGGGCTCGCCGACGTGGACGCCGGGACCGCCGAGGTCGAGGAGCACGGCGCGCACTCCCGCCGGCCCGGCGGCCGGGAGCCCGTCGCCGTCGGAGGTGCGGGGCGTCCACCCGCCGCGCGCGCCGTCCGCGCCGTCCGAGCCGTCACCGCCCGCGGCCCGCGCGAACACCACCGCCAGATCCGCCACGCCCGCCCCCGAGACCCACGCCTTCGCTCCGCGCAGCCGGAACCCCTCGGCGCACGGGGCGAGGATCGTCTCGATCGCGCCCGCATCGCTCCCCGCGTCCCGCTCGTGCAAGGCCCAGGCGCCCAGGGCTTCGCCCGTCCCGATCCGCGGCAGCCAGCGATCCCGCGCCGTCGGGGATCGCGCCTTCCGCAGAATGTGCGTCACGGGCCCGTTGTGCACCGACAGCAGCAGCCCCAGGGCCGGCACGGCCCGGGAGACCTCCTCGATGGCGAGGCAGAAGCCTACGCTGTCGAACCCGCTGCCACCCTCCTCCTCCGGGACGAGCAGCGCGAGGAATCCCAGCTCCCCCAGCCTGGCCACGGCCTCGCGAGGGAAGGCGCGCTCCCGGTCCCAGCGCTCCGCGTGCGGCTCGAGCTCGCGCTGCGCGAACTCGCGCGCGGTGTCTCTCAGCTGACGCTGCAGGAAGTTCACGCCGGGGGCCGCGCCGGTTCGTACGCGTGGAACCCGCGGCCGGATTTGCGACCCAGGTGTCCCGCCGCGACCATCCGGCGCAGGAGCGGGCAGGGCCGGTACTTGTCCTCCCCGAGCTGCCGGTGGAGCACCTCGAGGATGGCCAGGCACACGTCTAGGCCGATCAGGTCCGCGAGCTCGAGCGGGCCCATCGGGTGGCGCATGCCGAGCTTCATCACGTCGTCCACGGCGCGCGCGTCGGCGACTCCCTCCGCGAGGCAGAACGCCGCTTCGTTGATCATCGGCATGAGCACGCGGTTCGAGACGAACCCCGGCGAGTCGATCACGGTGACCGCCGTCTTCCCCAGCTCGCGGCAGAGCTCCGCGCAGGTGGCGAGCGTCACGGGCGAGGTGTCCAGGCCCGCCACGAGCTCCACCAGCGGCATCACCGGAACGGGGTTCATGAAGTGCATGCCGACGACGCGGTCCGGACGTCGCGTGGCGGCGGCCAGGAGGGTGATCGAGATCGCGGAGGTGTTGGAGGCCAGGATGGCCTCGGGCCCGAGCCGCTCGTCCAGCTCGCGGAAGACGCGCTGCTTCACCTCGGGATCCTCGACGACCGCCTCGACGACGAGGTCCGCGCCGGAGAGCCCCGAGAGCT
>JBHENL010000077.1:0-4013 GCA_046262075.1 Gemmatimonadota bacterium | reverse complement strand
CAACCGTGTGAGACGGCCCGGCCGATCGAGTTGGGCGCATTCGTGCCGTGGATCCCGATTAGTCCGCCCCCGGGCCAGTCCGTCAGCCGCGAGTACCCGCTCGTCTCGAAGGCGTAGCTGCCGTAGAAGGGGTTGGTCGGGCGGAACGCGGCCGTGACGTAGAACGTCCCGAGCGGCGTCTCGCTGCCCGGTGCGCCGACGGCGACCGGGACGCGGAAGCGCAGTCGGCGGCCGCGATAGAGCTCGAGCATTCGGGCTCCGCGGCGGACGACGATTCGCTGCCGCACGGGGCGGAGCTGCACGGCCGCGGCCGGCACCCACCCGGTCCTACCGTTCGGCCGCATTGGCACGCTGATGCGGTACCAGATTCGCCCCCGCGCGCCGCGCCGCGCGTCGAGGGCGAGTACGACCTGGCGCCTGAAGTCCGGGCGAAACTGGTGCAGCAGGCGGACCACCCGCGCGTCGGCGCTCGGCGCCACGCGTACGCGCACCCCGGGCCAGACGGCGATCTTGCCCGCCTGGGGAAAGGAGGGCGCCCGTGCTGCCCGCGCCTCCGGCGCGGCCGCCAGAAGCGCGAGCAGCAGGACGCACGCGGCGCTAACCCGTGAGCGCCTGGCCAGCGATCGCACCAAGGACGCCGGATCGCTTCGTGCAGTCGGTGACATTCGGAACGGTTGCGCGGAGGAGGCCCGGGCGCTCAGCCGTAATCCTGAACGCCGCCACACCGTCGGCGCCCGTGGTCCGGGTCGCCTGCACGCCGGGGCCGCGCAGCTTGACGACTGCGTTCTCGACGGGCTTGCCGAAGAGGCGGACGCGGACGCGCACCGTCTCGCGCTCACCGGCGTCGATCGCCTCGGGTGTCAAGGTCACGCCTGGGCAGTGCTGCGCCGAGCGGGCGATCTTGATCCCGTTCGTGGTGAACGCCCCCACCCGGCTGGCCGTTCGCGTGACACCGATCGTCGCGGCTCCACACTGTCCCGGCGCCTCGACCGAGATCCGCGCGTCCGCGCGCACGGGCGAAACTGTGAACTGGACGAACCCGTTCTCGTCGGTGACTCGCCGCTGCTCCCCGGAGCCGCTGACTCGCAGAACGACGGTCACGCCGGCGGCCGCCGACCCGTCGCCGTTGAGCGCGAACGCGCCGAGCCGGGTGGCCTGTCCGGCGAGCAGCTGACGGGTGGTCAGCCGCAGCGGACAACCGACGTCGAGCGAGAGCGTGCTCTCCTCGGCGCCAACGAAGAAGAAGTTGTCCGACTTGGAGCAACTCTGACCGTTTCCACCGGTGAACGTGACGATCACCTTGTACTCATGCCCGGTGCCACTCGGATTCGGCCAGACGAGCTGCGCGGTCACGTTGCCGCCGCCCGAGCCGAAGCTGCCCGATGATCCCGAGCCGCCCCCGTTCACCTGCGCGATCGAGTACGTCAACGAGACGCCGGCGGGGAAGTTCTGCGCGTTGATGTAGACACTCTCGCCCGGCTCGTAGCGGTTCTTGTTCTGCGCCGACCCGGACGCGTCCGTGGTGAAGATGGCTCCGGTGCACCCACGCACGCCCGGCGGGGCGCCGATACGGGCTCCGCCAGGCCCGGGGGCGCGGCCGTGCGGCTGGGCCGGCTCGCCGGGATCCTTGGCCTGCCCGGGCGGCGTCTGTGGATTTCCAGCGGGATTCGTCTGACCGGGCGGCGTGCCGGTCGTGCCGACGCCGGTCTGGCCGATCGCCGAGCCCGCGGCGAGGAAGAGAGATGACACCACGCCAAGCGCGAAGACGAGTGCGCCAAGGAACGGCGCCCGCCCACGCGTGGCGGCATTGCGAATGCTGCTCATGCTGTAGCCCCTTTGTTGCCGACAGATGTGGGGCCAGTCGGCCCCGCAGACCATGATCGGCGGCTCGCGGTCGGCGGGACCTAGCTCACGCGAGTGATGGACGTAGCTCGCCCGAGTGATTTCGGGGGTCGAGGCGGAAGGATCGCGTCTACGTCCGCTACCTCCCGCCTGGGGTGAAGGAGGCGACCGCCGAGCAGGGTCCCTGACGGTCGGCACGTGCCGTGTCCCGGCCCTTGGAAAGTCGGGCCTGTCTCCTGCGGGCTTGATCCGCGGGCCGCGATAGACGAGACTCGCTCGCAATCAGCGCCGCGCAGAGGGCAAGCGAGCCGCACCCTCAGGTCCCCGCTCCGCGGCGCACACGATAGAAGGGATCGGAATGAGACCTATCGCTCGGCTTACTCTCCTCAGCGCCTGTGCCGTCGCCGCGCTGGTGTTCACAGCGGTCGCGGCCGCCGGTCACGCAGACCGCCCATCTTTCGAGCTGCGGGCGCTCGGCCATAGCCCGCATCCGGCCAGCTTCCTAAACGACCCGCCCGGACCCGCGCCTGCCGACATCAACTCGGATCTCGCCTTCTGGGGCAACCTGGCCTTCAACGGCAACTACGACGGCTTCCGCATCATCGACATCTCCGACAAAAATGATCCGCAGGAGATCGTCCACCAGCGCTGCCAGGGCAACCAGGGCGACATCGTCGTCTGGGAGAACATCCTCGTGCGCTCCTGGAACTCGCCCGCCGTCGAGGGCGCGACGTGCGACGACCAGCCGGTGGCGGCGGGCTGGGAAGGACTGCACGTCTTCGACATCAGCAACCTCCAGGACCCTCAGCTCGTGGCCTCGATCGAGCTCCCCTGCGGCTCCCACACCGCGACCGCGGTGCCGGATCACGCGAACAACCGTCTGATCGTCTACAACCAGACCTCCGGCGGGCCCTGCTACTTCTTCGACATCGTCGAGGTCCCCTTCGCGACCCCCCGGACGGCCAAGCTGCTCCGGCAGGAGCCGCTGGTCGGCGAGCACGCCTGCCATGACTCGGGCGTCATCCTGGGAGCGGTCAACCTGATGGCCTGCGCCGCCGGAAGCGTGACGAACGTCTTCGACATCGGAGAGAACGAGTACCCGGGCGGGAGCCTCGTGGATCCGGAGCTGCGGTACACGGTTTCGGAGCCGGGCGTCGGCGTGGGCGGCAACTGGCACTCGGCCACGTTCACCTGGGACGGCGAGGTGCTGATCCTCGGCTGGGAGCCCGGCGGAGGCAGCCGGCCGGAATGCGAGGAGACCGACCCGGACGTGAAGAAGAGCGCCTTCTTCTACAACGCGCGGACCGGCGAGAAGCTCGGCCAGTGGACGCTCCCGCGCGCGCAGAGCGCCGAGGAGAACTGCACGATCCACAACTACAACGTCGTGCCGATCCGGGGGCGGTACATCCTCGTGGGCGGGCACTACCAGGCGGGAACCTGGATCACCGACTTCACCGACCCGGCCAACCCGTTCGTGCGCGCCTTCTCCGACCCGGAGCCGATCGTCCCCACCCAGCTCGGCGGAGCCTGGTCGGCCTACTGGTACAACGGGCACGTCTACGAGTCGAGCATCACCGAGGGCCTGAACGTCTTCCGCTACACCGAACGGGGGATCAGGCGCCGCTCGCTACGACTCGACCACCTGAACCCCCAGACGCAGGAGTTCTCGCTGCGGCGCGGCAGATTCGTGGGTGAGACTGCGGCTCCCAACGAGATCGGGGATGACGACGAGGGCGAAGACTCGTGAACGATCGACGCAGGACGTCTTCGCTCCCTTAGCAGGCCACGCAGCACTGGAGGGGCCGGTGAGGGCCCCTCCAGTGTTCTCCCGATAGCGGGTCGGTTCCGCCCGCAGCTGGCGCGCAGGCGAGGTCGCTCAGCTTGCGCGCTGAACGGAGCTGCGTATCGCCATCGACGCTCGGGAGGCCGTGCGCGCTGGCGGCAGGGCAGGGACGAGGTGGTTATGTCCGCGACCCCTTCCTCGCAGGTTTACATTGCTCCGCCGACTAGCGCGGGCTTTCTTTGGTGGGCGTGACTGGGATTGAACCAGTGACCTCCCGCGTGTGAAGCGGGCGCTCTCCCGCTGAGCTACACGCCCGGAGAGGACGCCATCGTACTGCACGCTCGCCGCGCTGACGGCGCGCCGGCGTGGGTCAGCTCGTCTCGAGCGG
>JBHENL010000076.1:0-3191 GCA_046262075.1 Gemmatimonadota bacterium | reverse complement strand
TCAAGGCCGAGTTCGTGAGGGACGTCCGGCCGAGGCCGAGGCGGTCTCGCGGCGGGGCCTCGCTTGATCGCTCGCTCCACCGGCGGTACCTTTGCGGGCACGGATCCGCCCCGCTAGCTCAGCTGGATAGAGCGACGGCCTTCTAAGCCGTGGGTCGGAGGTTCGAGTCCTCCGCGGGGCACCACCTCTCGCGGAACGAGCGAAGGTCGGGGCGGGACGAGTCACGCCCCCGCGTCGGCTGCATGGTGGGCGTAGCTCAGTCGGTTAGAGCACCAGGTTGTGGCCCTGGGGGTCGGGGGTTCGAATCCCCTCGCTCACCCCATCTTTCTTCTCGGCCGGCTGGCTCGCTTCGGGTCAGCCGGTTTCGTTTGCGCCGGTCGCTGCGTTGACACGGCTCCGCGCGGCTCCTAGGTTTGCGCCCTTCCGGAGCCCCGGCCCATGCGCCGGCGCGTCCCGCGTCCACGCGCGCTCCTTCCGAAGCTGCGCCGCTAGCTCAACTGGCAGAGCAACGGACTCTTAATCCGTGGGTTCTAGGTTCGATTCCTAGGCGGCGCACCACCTTCCGCGTCCGGTGGTCCCTGCGCGGGCGTTCGTGACGCGCGCGGGATACGTCGCCCTGCTCGGACGGCCCAACGCCGGCAAGTCCACGCTCCTGAACCGCATCCTGGGGGAGAAGGTCTCCATCACGAGCCCGAAGCCGCAGACGACGCGGCGGCGCGTGAGCGGGATCCTCTCGCGTGAGGACGCGCAGGCGGTCTTCGTGGACACTCCGGGGCTGCTCGATCCCACCTACGAGCTACAGCGGGCTCTCGCCGAGGAGGTGGCCCGCGCGCTCGAGGGGCTCGACGCGGCCTGCCTCGTTCGTGACGCCGCCGCGGCGGTGCGCTCGCCGGCGCCCGCGGAGGCGCGAGAGGACGCCGTCCTGGAGGCGCTCGGGAAGACTCCCGCGTTCCTCGTCTTGAACAAGGCGGACCTGGTGCCAGAGGCGCGGACGCGCGAGCTGCTCGACGCCGGTCGCGCCGACGGCCGATTCGTCGAGGTACACGCGGTCTCGGCAACGACGGGCCGGGGGATCGGCGAGCTCGTCGAAGCCATCGTGGCACGTCTGCCCGCGGGCGAGTTCTTCTTCGATCCCGACCAGCTGAGCGACCGATCGTTGCGCTTTCTGGCCGCCGAGCTCGTCCGCGAGACCCTCTTCGAGGAGCTGGAGCAGGAGCTGCCGTACGCGAGCCACGTGGAGATCACGGGCTTCGACGAATCCGGGCCCGTCGTCCGGGTGGACGCCACCATCCACCTCGAGCGCAGCAGTCAGAAGGGCATGGTGATCGGCCGTGGCGGCAGCTCCCTCAAGCGGATCGGTACGTCCGCCCGCGTCAAGATCGAGAGGCTGGCGGGGCGCCAGGTCTTCCTTCAGCTTCACGTCACCGTGCGGGAGAACTGGCGCCGGAAGGACGTCGAGTTGCGCCGCTTCGGCTACCGCAGCTGAGTCATTGCCAACCGGGAGACGATCCGATGCCGCTGGACAAGGAGCTGCTGGAGGTGCTGGCTTGCCCGAAGTGCAAGGGGCCGCTGGAATACCGGGAGGGAGAGGACCAGCTCGTCTGTCACCATTGCAGGCTGATCTACGCCGTCAAGGACGACATCCCGATCATGCTGATCGAGGAAGCCCAGCCCTTCTAGCGCCGCCCGTCCGCGGCGGCGCCCCGCTGCGGCGCCGGGAAGGTCCATCGGCTCGCGGGGCTCCCCGCAGCGGCCGGCCCATCCGCGCTCCACTCACACTTCCAGAGAAAGACCGATGCTGCCCAGCGAACCCCAGGTTCTAGCATTTCTCGAGAAACACTCGACGAGGCCATTGAAGGTCAACGAGTTGGCGCGCTCGCTGAACGTTCCGTCTCACGAGCACGCCGCGCTTCGGGATCTCCTGCGCGAGATGGCGGCCCGGGGTGCCGTGTACCCCACGAAGGGCCAGCGTTACGCGTTGCCCGACCGCCTCAACCTCCTGGTCGGCAGGCTGCAGGTGGTGAAGAGCGGTGCCGGCTTCGTCGTGCCGGACGACCGCGCGGAGGGCGACGTTTTCGTCCCGGCCTTCAAGCTCGAAACGGGCGTGCACGGCGACCGCGTGGTCGTGCGCATCGAGAAGCGCCCCCCGAGTGGCAACCCGGAAGGGCGCATCATCAAGATCCTCGAGCGTGCGCGCACGCAACTCGTCGGCACGTTCCAGCGCTCGCGCCGGTTCGGCTTCGTGAAGCCGGACGACGCCAAGCTCAGCTTCGACGTGTACGTGGCGCCCGACGAGGGACCGCGGCCCGAGGAGGGCCAGAAGGTCCTCGTGCAGATCGACGACTGGGGCGACGCCCAGAAGAGCCCGGAGGGGTCGATCCTCCAGGTCCTGGGGGACGCGGACGAGCCGGGCGTGGACGTCCTCTCGATCATCTACGATCACGGCCTGCAGACGGACTTCCCCGAGGCCGTGGAGCACGAAGCCGAGCGGCTCGCGCGCGGCGTTCCCGCCGCGGAGGTCGCCCGACGGCTAGATCTGCGCGAGCGGCTCTGCGTCACGATCGATCCGGCCGACGCCAGGGACTTCGACGATGCGCTCACGATCGAGGCGGTGGGCGAGGACTGGGAAGTCGGGATCCACGTGGCGGACGTGAGCCACTACCTCCGCCCCCACACGGCTCTCGACGAGGAGGCGCGGCGGCGCGCGACCAGCGTGTATCTCGTGGACCGCGTCATCCCCATGCTGCCGGAGCGGCTCTCGAACGACCTCTGCAGCCTGAACCCCGACGAGGACAAGCTCGCGTTCTCCGTGCTGGTCACCCTGGACGCCGGCGGGCGGGTCCAGGCCTCGCGCATCGCCGAGACGGTGATCCGCAGCCGCGCGCGCCTGAGCTACCAGGAGGCGCAGCGGCTCCTCGACGGCGAGACGCCGGAGGCCCGGTCCGGGGAGGTGGGCGACGCCGTCCGGCGGCTGCGCGACCTGTCGCTCCAGCTGCGGCGGTCCCGCGCCGAGCGCGGGTCGCTGGACTTCGACCTGCCCGAGGCCGAGGTCGTGCTCGACGACGAGGGCTTCCCGCTCGACATCCAGGAATCGGTCCGGCTCGAGAGCCACCGGCTCATCGAGGAGTTCATGCTGCTCGCCAACGAGATCGTGGCGCAGCGGGCGCAGAAGCGGGGCGTCCCGTTCGTCT
>JBHENL010000075.1:0-14481 GCA_046262075.1 Gemmatimonadota bacterium | reverse complement strand
GGGGTCGCCGCACCGGGGCTGCGCGAAGCTCCGCCGCGCCGTCGGCGACGCGGCCGTTACGCAGCACGCGGTCCGCCGCCCGCCGCGGGCGGGAGACGTTCATCAGCACGCCCACCGCCGCCAGGCTGACCGTGAGCGAGGTCGCGCCGTAACTCAGGAACGGCAGCGTGAGCCCCGTCGTGGGCAGGTTCGCGGTCGCGACGCCGATGTTGAAGAGACCGCCCAGCACGAGCATCGCGGTCAGCCCTCCCGCCAGGAGAGCGCCGAGCTCGTCGGGCGCCCGACGGGCGACGCCGCAGCCGACCCAAGCGAGGTAGAGGAACGCCGCGAGGGTCAGCGCCGCCCCTGCGAACCCCAGCTCCTCGCCCACGATCGCGAAGATGAAGTCGGTGTGCGCCTCGGGGAGGAACAGGAACTTCTGCTTGCTCCCGCCGATCCCGACACCGAGGAGGCCTCCCGAGCCGAGGCTGATGAGCGACTGGTGCACCTGATAGCTCAGGCTGTCGAGGTACTTCTCCGGTTCGCGGAAGGCGAGCAGCCGCTGGATTCGGTACGGCTCGGCCAGCGCGAGCGCGACGAGCGGCGGCAGCGCGCCCGCCGCGAGCGCCAGGAGGTGGCGCACCCGGACCCCGCCTAGGAAGAGCATCGTCGCGACCAGCAGGACCAGGAACAGGCCGCTTCCGAAATCCGGCTGGAGCACGAGCAGCCCCAGCCCGACCGTCGGCGGCAGGCACAGCCGGAGCGGCCCCGCGACGAATCCCGTCAGGCGCTCGGGTCGGCGCGCCAGCGCCGCCGCGAGCCAGAGCGCCGTGGACAGCTTCACGAGCTCGGAGGGCTGGAACGAGAAGCCCGGGACCGCGATCCAGCGCCGCGCGCCGTTGATCTCGGGCGAGATGCGCTCCGTGCCCGGAAGGACGGTGAGCAGCAGGAGGGCCAGGGTCAGAGCCAGGAGCGGGCCCGCCCCCCGGGCCCAGGCGTGGTAGTCCACGCGGGCGACGAGCGCCATCGCGGCCAGGCCCAGGGCGGCCTTCACCGCCTGACTCTCCAGGAAGGCGTGGCCGTGGTCGAAGCGCTCGAGGCTCAGGACCGAGCTGGCGCTGTAGACCATCAGCAGCCCGAAGCCCACGAGCAGGAGCGTGAGTGCGGTGAGCCGCGGGTCCACCGGTCCCGCCGCGGCCCAGGGTCTCGGAGGCCGCTCTGCGCCGGAGCGGCTCGACGCTCCTCCGGCACGCGTCGGCCCGGCGGGCTCTCCGCCCGCCGGGCTGCCCTGCCCGCGATCGTGGCGCACGGACACCCTCACCTCCGCCCGCGACCCGCGCGGGGACGGCGGGCGAAGCTGGGCGAGCCGCGCAGCGAGCCCACCGCGCGGCGGAACGCCTCGCCCCGCTCCTCGAAGTCGCGGAACATGTCGTAGCTCGAGCACGCCGGCGAGAGGAGCACGGTGTCGCCCCCCTCGGCGGTCCTGAAGGCGCGGTGGACGGCCTCCTCCAGCGAGCCCACGCTCGTGACCGGCACGTCCCGCCCGAGCTCGGCCACGATGCGCTCGCGCGCTTCGCCCAGCGCCAGGACCTGCTTCACGTTCCCGTGCATCTCGGCGAGCAACGGCGCGTAGGGAGAACCCTTGTGGCGACCGCCCAGGATCAGGTGCAGCGGGGTGTCGAAGCTGCGCAGAGCCCAGACGGTCGCGTCCACGTTGGTGGCCTTCGAATCGTTGACGAACGTCACCCCGTCCACCCGTCCCACCTCCTCGAGCCGATTGGGCACCCCGGGGAACGCGCGCAACGCGGCTTCGATCGGGCCCGGAGGCACGTCGAGCAGCAGCGCCGCGAGCGAGGCCGCCAGGGCGTTCTGGAGGTTGTGAGGCCCGCGCAGGCGCACCGCTTCGGCCGGCGCCACCGGCCGCTCGCGTCCCTCGGCATCGCGCCGCACCAGCATCCCGCGCGCGACGCCGAGCCCCGCTTCGCGCGGCGCGCCCGTCGTGAAGGCGTGGCGCGACGCCCGGGCCCCGGCCGCGAACCCGCGGCTACCCGGGTCGTCCGCGTTCAGGACCAGCGCGTCCTCCGCGGTCTGGTTGCGCGCGACCGCCTCCTTGTCGGCGCGATACGCGGCGAGGTCCGGGTACCGGTCGAGATGGTCGGGCGCGAAGTTCGTGAGCACCGCCACGCGGGGACGGAAGCGGTCGATCCAGGAGAGCTGGAAGCTCGAGACCTCGCAGACCACGACGTCCAGGGGCTCGCCGGCCAGGACCACCTCCGAGAGCGCACGGCCGATGTTGCCGGCGGCGCGGCTCCGCAACCCGGCGCGCTCACACATGGCCTGCAGCAGCGCGGTCGTGGTCGTCTTGCCGTTCGTGCCGGTGACGGCGGCGACGGGCGTGGCGAGGTAGCGGTACGCGAGCTCCAGCTCCCCGATCACGCGCGCGCCGGGCAGCTCCGCCAGGGGAGTCGCCTCCAGGGCGATGCCCGGGCTGATCACCGCCAGGTCCGCGACGGCGAGACGTGCCGGATCGTGGCGTCCGAGCTCCACCTCCGCGCCGAGCGCCTCCAGCTCCTCGCGCGCCTGCTCGAGGGCGGCCGTGCGCCCGGTGTCGGACGCGTAGACCGACGCCGCGCCGCGCGCCAGCGCGAGCCGCGCGGCCGCGCGGCCGCTGCGGCCGAGCCCCAGCACCGCCACACGGCGGCCGCGCACGGGGCCCTCGTCGTTCATGTCCTTCGCTCCCTTCGGCGTGTGCCGACCCCCGCGGCGGCTCCCCCGGCTGGGGAAGAGGCGGGACCAACGTGGCCGTGAGGAGGCCGCGCGCGGAGAGGTCAGCGGATCTTCAGCGTGCTCAGCGCCAGCAGGGCGAAGAGGATCCCCAGGATGTAGAACCGCGCCACCACCTTCTGCTCGTCCCAGCCCGCCAGCTCGAAGTGGTGGTGGAGCGGCGACATGCGAAAGATCCGCTTGCCGCGAAGCCGAAAGCTCGCCACCTGCAGGATGACGGAAGCCGCCTCCATCACGAACACGCCGCCCACGATCACCAGGAGGAACTCGCTCTTCAGGAGGATCGCCAGGGTCCCGAAGGCGCCTCCCAGCGCGAGCGATCCCGTGTCGCCCATGAAGATCTCGGCCGGGTGCGCGTTGAACCACAGGAAGCCGAGTGCCGCCCCCACGAGGCTCATGCAGTAGATCGTCAGCTCCCCCGCGCCTGGCAGATAGAGGATCTGCAGGTAGCTCGACCAGTCGGCGCGGCCCGCCACGTAGGCGAAGCCGGCGAACGCGAACGCGGCGATCCCCGCCAGGCCGATCGCCAGCCCGTCGAGGCCATCCGTCAGGTTGACCGCGTTCGAGCTCGCCGTGAGGACGAAGACGAGGAACGGGATGTAGACCCACCCCAGCTCCAGGAACACGCTCTTGAGGAACGGCACGCTCGTCTGGGTCACGTAGTCGCCGTGGATCGGGCGCACGTGCAGCAGGACCCCGAGGACGACGCCGAGGAGGACCTGTCCCACGAGCTTCTGCCGCCCGATCAGACCCTTGGACTTCTTGTGTACGACCTTCAGGTAATCGTCCAGGAATCCGAGGACGCCCATCCAGATCGTGGCGAGGAGCAGGACGTGGACGTAGGGGTTGGTCAGGTCCGCCCAGAGCAGCGTCGGCACGATTGTCGCGACGAGGATGATCAGTCCCCCCATCGTCGGGGTCCCGGCCTTGGCCTGGTGGCGCTCCGGCCCCTCGCGGCGGATCGTCTGCCCGGCCTTGAGCTCGCGCATCTTCCGGATGATGAACGGCCCCACGAGAAACGAGATCGCGAGCGCGGTCACCGTCGCGTACGCCGCCCGCACCGTGATGTAGCGAAAGACGTTGAAGAAGGAGTGGACGTCCACCAGCTGGACGAGCAGGTCGTAGAGCATCAGCCGACGTCACGCGGCCGACCGCGGAGCTCGACCAGGTACTCGCGCGCGACGTTCTCGAGCGCCACGCCACGGCTGGCCTTGAACAAAACCGTCGCGGGCGCCGCGATGCGCTCGTGGAGAAAGCGGGCGAGCGCTGCGTAATCCCTGAAGAAGTACACCGGGGCGTCGGTCGCGGACTGGTAGCCGCGGGCGAGGGCCATCGCCTCCTCGCCGTAGACGAGCAACAGGTCCAGCGGCTGGCGTCCGATCTCGCGCCCCACGTCGTAGTGCAGCGTCTCGGTCTGGCCGCCGAGCTCGCGCATTCCGCCGAGTACGGCGACTCGCGGTCCGGAGCCCAGCGCGCGCAGCGTCTCCAAGCCGCGGCGCATGGAGTCCGGGTCGGCGTTGTAGCAGTCCTGGATGATCGTGACCCCCGCCTCGCGGAGCACCTCCAGGCGCAGGGGGAGCGGCTCGGCGGTCTCGAGCCCGCGGCGGATGCCCGCCGGCGTCACGCCGGCGACCCGGCCCACGGCGACGGCGGCCAGCGCGTTGAGGAGGCTGGTGAGCCCAACCAGCCGCAGCCGCACCTCGCCCAGACCGGCGACGTCGAAGACGGGCCGGCCCTGCGCGTCGAGCTCCCAGCGCTCGGGATGGACGTCGTTGTGGCGCTCGAGCCCGAAGCTCACTCGAGCGCACGAGAACGCTCCCACGGCGGCGCGGAGCAGCTCGCCGTCGCCTCCGAAGACGAGCGTGCCCTCGCGCCCGAGCGCGGCGGCGAGGTCGGTCTTCTCGCGCACGACGCCCTCCAGCGAGCTCAGGCCCTCCAGATGGCTCGGGCCGACGTTCGTGATGACGCCGACGTCGGGGCGCGCCATGGCGGCCAGCTGCGCGATCTCGCCGACCCGGCTGGTGCCGATCTCGAAGACGCCCCAGACGTGCTCCTCCGAGAGCTCCAGGAGCGAGAGCGGGAGCCCGATCAGGCTGTTGAGGTTCCCCCGCGTGCGCGCCACCGGATAGGCCTGGGCGAGCACCTCCGCCGCGAGCTCCTTCGTGCCGGTCTTGCCGTTGGATCCCGTCACGCAGACCACGCGCGCCGGCAGCGCGGCACGATGCACGACCGCGAGGCGCCGCAGCGCGGCCGCGCCATCGGGCACCCGCCACCAGGCAAAGCCGCGAGGGTGATCCGGCGACGGCTCGCCGGCGGACACGACGCCCGCCGCGCCCGAGCGGGCCGCCTCGGCCACGAAGTCGTTTCCGTCGTGCCGCTCGCCGCGCAGGGCCACGAACAGGCACCCCCGCCGCAGCGCCCGAGAGTCGATGGCCACGCCTGCGAACGAGCCGGCATCGCCCGGCACGAGCGGCTCCCCCAGCGCCTCGCGCACGCGCCAGGCGGGGAGGGGCACGGGCGGCCCGCCGGGATCCAGGCGCTCAGCCACGCGCCGGCTCCAGCTCGCGGCCGATCCCGGCTTCGAGGGCGGCGAGCTCCGCTCGCGCCACGTCACGATCCGAATGCGGGTGCTTCACCCCGGCGACGTCCTGGTAGCGCTCGTCGCCCTTTCCCAGCAGCACCACCAGGTCTCCCGGCAGGCTGCCTCCCAGCGCGCGGCGGATGGCCCCCGCCCGGTCGTCGTGGCGCACCCACTCGGCGCGACCCCCGCGCAGCCCGCTCTCGACGTCGGCCATGATGCGGTCGAGCGGCTCACGGCGTGGGTTGTCGAGCGTCACGTAGACCCGGTCCGCGAGGCGGCCCGCGATCTCGCCCATGAGGGGACGCTTCTCGCGGTCGCGCTCGCCGCCGCAGCCGAAGACCAGCGTCAGAGCTCCGCCGGTGAGCTGCCGAGCCGTCACCAGCACCCGCTCGAACGCATCGGGCGTGTGGGCGTAGTCGATGAGCACGGCTCGCCCCGCGCCGCGGCAGAGCTCGAAGCGGCCCGGGACCCGCTTCACGCTCGCCAGCGCCTCGGCCGCGAGTCGCGGCGGCACGTCCAGCGCCAGGCCCGCGGCCAGCGCCGCCAGCGCATTCGACACGTTGAAGGCACCCCCCAGCGCCAGCTGCACGTCCAGTCGCTCGCCGCGCGCGGCGACGCGCACGCGGCTGCCCTCTGGGGCCAGCTCCACGCGCTCGGCGACCACGTCGGCGCCGGCCCGCTCGCGGGCGTACGTGAGCAGCCGTCGAGGGGCCCGCGCGCGGAAGGCCTCTGCCGCGGGATCGTCCAGGTTGACGATCCCCCAGCCATCCGACTCCCGCAGCTGGTCGAAGAGCAGGAGCTTGGCTTCGCGGTATGCCTCGAGAGTGCCGTGGTAGTCCAGGTGCTCGTGCGTGAGGTTGGTGAACACGCCCGCGGCGAAGCGCACCGCCCGCACGCGGTCCTGAGCCAGCGCATGGGACGACACCTCCATCGCCAGCGCGCGCACGCCCTCGTCCGCCAGCTCTCGCATCAGCCGCGCCAGCTGCGGCGCCTCCGGGGTCGTGAAGGCAGTGGGCGCCTGCCGGTCGCCGCGCCGGAGCCCCAGCGTCCCCAGCGCGGCCGCGCTGCCGAGGCCCGCCTCCAGCACCGCGGCGGCGAGGAAGGAGGTCGTCGTCTTGCCGTTGGTGCCGGTGATGCCCACCACCGCGAGGCGCTCCGAGGGACGGCCGTACAGCTGCTGGGCCAGCAGCCCGAGGACCCGGCGCGGCTCGTCGACCTGCACCCACGGAACCGCGGCGGAGGGCGCCGACCGGGCCAGCACCGCGGCGGCGCCGCGGCCGACGGCCTGCGGCACGAACTCCGCGCCGTCCCGCTCGAGGCCGGGTAGGGCGCAGAACAGCATGCCGGGCTCGACCTCGCGCGAGTCGTGAGTCAGGCCGCGCACGAGCGTCGCGTCGGGGCCATGGACCGTCCCGCGGGCCAGGCGCGCGATCTCCGCCAGGTTCATGGTGGTCACGGCGTCGCTACTCGGCGGCATTCTCCACCTCCACGACCGTCCCGCTCGGCACGAGCGCCCCCGGCTCCGGCGTCTGCCGGAGGACCTCGCCGGGCCCGCTGAAGCGCAGCTCCAGGCGGCGCTGGCTCGCGACCACGAACGCCTCGCGCAGGCTCATGGACGTGAAGTCCGGCACCCGCACCGACCCGGGCACCGCGCTGCTGCGGGCGCTGGGCGCCGGCGGTGATGCTGCCGCGGCCGCCGCATCCGGAAGACCCGGGGGCGGACCGTACGCGACTTCCGCGGCGGCGCTCCCGCCGGACGAGGCCAGCCGCACGACCTGATGCGGGTTGCGGATCCTGTCGAAGAAGGAGGCGTCCACGGGCATCCGCTCGGTGAAGAGCGCCGTTTCGACGGCCTTCTTGAAGACCGGGCCCGCTACGAGGCCGCCGTAGTAGGCCCCCTGCGGATCGTCGAGCCGCACGAGCACGACGAAGCGCGGGTCGTGCGCAGGGAAGAACCCGCCGAAGGTCGAGTTGAACCGATCGCTCGCGTAGCCACCGCCGCCCTCGCGGATCTTCCGGGCGGTGCCCGACTTGCCCGCCACCTGCAGGAGCTCCAGGTCCGCGGCCGTCCCGGTGCCGTCCTTCACGACACGCACCAGCGAGCGCGTGACGAGCTCGGCGGTGTCGGTCGAGATGACGCGCCGGATGCGCCGCGGTCCCTCGCGGCGCAGCACCTCGCCGCCGGGGCCGGCGACGCGCCGTACGAGGTAGGGCTGCAGCAGCTCACCGCCGTTCGCGATGGCCGCGAACATCATCGTGAGCTGGATCGCCGTCACGGATACCTCGTAGCCCATCGCGATGGAGTAGGCCGAGAGAGCCGACCACTCCCGCGGCAGTCGCAGGACCCCGCGAGCCTCCCCCGGGAAGTCGAGGCCCGTGGGCACGCCGAAGCCGAAGCGGCGGGCGAACTCGAACATCCGGTCGTTCCCCAGCCGTTGCGCGAGCTTGATCGTGCAGATGTTGCTGGACTTGCCGATCACGTCCTCGACGGTCAGGAAGCCGTAGGGATGCACGTCCCGGATCGGCTTGGAGCGATGCGCGAATCGGTACGTGCCGTTCTCGCAGAAGATCTCCTCGTCCGGCCCGGTCATGCCCAGCTCGTAGAGTCCCGCCAAGGTCACGATCTTGAAGGTCGATCCGGGCTCGAACAGGTCCACCGCGGCGTGGTTCTTCACCGGCGTGCGCGCGCCGTTCGGGTCGGCGTCGGGGCGGTTCGCGAGGGCCAGGATCTCGCCCGTCCGCGGCTCGGCGATCACGACCGAGCCCGTGCGGGATCGTGTGCTGCGCATCGCCTCTTCCAGCGCCTCCTCGGCGATCTCCTGCAGCCCCACGTCGAGCGTGAGCACGACGTCGTTGCCGTCCGTCGGCTGGACGGCGGGCATCGCGAAGTTGGCGTACTCGTGACCCAGCGCGTCGCGCTGGTGCACCGCCCACCCGTCGGCGCCGCGCAGGAGCGGATCGTACTGCAGCTCGAGCCCGGCGATGCCGCCGTTGTCCACGTCGACCTGACCCAGGACGGCGGCCGCCAGCCGCCCATGCGGATAGTACCGCTCGCTCGAGGTCTCGATCCCCACCCCGGGGATCCCGGCCGCCTCGAGTCGGCCCGCGGTCCCGCGGTCCACTTCGCGGCGCAGCGGCACGTAGAAGCCGCCGCGCGCCAGCCGCGCCCGGAGGTCGGAGACGGGGTGCGGCAGCACGGCGGTGAAGGCACGCACGAACGCGTCCGGATCCCCGACGTGCCGGGGGACGAGGTAGACGGAGTAGCGCTCGCGGTTCACCGCCAGCGGCACGCCGTTGCGGTCGAGGATCGCACCCCGGCGCGCGGGAATCGCGATGCGGCGCTCCTGCTGGCTCTGCGCCCGCGCCTCGAAGCGCTCGTGGCTCAGCACCTGCACGTCGAACAGCGTCCAGGCGAGCTTCGCGCCTCCGAGCAGCGTGAAGAGGAGGAAGAGCCGGAGCCGGAGCTGGCGGGACCTCTGGAGCTCGCGAGGGTCCACGCCCCTACATCGTGCTCAGCGCGTACGCATCGCGGTTCACCAGACCGCGGAGGTGCTCCTCCACGAACGCGACGAGGCCGCTCGACGGGGGCTCGAGGCGGCGTGGCGGGAGAGGCTCGGCGGCCTCCGGCGCGCCGGCCACGGGCAGGAACACCACGTCCCGCTCGGCCGGATACTCCATCCCCAGCCGCTCGCGCGCGAAGCCAGCCAGCCGTTCACGGGTCGTGAGCCCCACCAGCGCGCGCCCGTGCTCCTGCTGGACGAGACGCAGCTCCCGCTCCTCGTCCTGCAGGGCCGTGAGCTCCTCGATCCGCGCCACCGCCTGCGTCTGCGTCCAGACGCGCCCGAAGATCGCCGCCGCCGCCACCAGGACCAGGCACGGGACGTAGACCAGCACGAAGCTGCCGCGGCGCCGCGCGCGCCGCTCGACCTTGGCGTACTCCCGGACGTATTCGTTCATCTCGATACGGCCTCCTCTCTCAAGGGGTGGGGCCCGGGGCCGGCTCCGCGGAGTCGGGGAGTCGCGAAACGACGCGCAGCCTCGCACTCCGCGCGCGCGGGTTCTCGGCGATCTCGGCGATGCCGGGCGTGACCGCCTGGCGGGTGACGCGCCGCGCCCGCGGCCGGCGCCCGCAGCCGCACACGGGCAGCTGAGGCGGACAGACGCAGGGCTCCTCCAACGCGCGGAAGGCTCGCTTCACCGCCCGATCCTCGAGCGAATGGTAGGCCAGGACGGCGAGCCGGCCGCCGGGCCGCAGGCGCTCGAAGAGGTCTCGCAGCCCGCGATCGAGCCGGCCGGGCTCGTCGTTCACCGCCAGGCGAAGCGCCTGGAAGGCGCGCGCGTAGACCTTCACGGCATGGAAGTGTGCGGGAACGGCGGAGCGCAGGACCGCCTTCAGCTGGCCGCTCGTCGCGAGCGGACCGGCGCGGCGCGCCTCCACCACCGCCCGGGCGATGGGTCCGGCGAACGGCTCCTCGCCGTAGCGGCGGAAGATCTCCGCCAGCTCGTCCGCCGGCAGGTCGTTCAGCAGGTCCGCAGCACTCGTGCCCTGGCCACCCATCCGCATGTCCAGCGGCCCCTCGACGTCGAACGCGAAGCCGCGGTGCGGAGCGTCGAGCTGGTGGCTCGACACGCCCAGGTCGAGCAGCGCCCCGTCGAACCCGGCGCCGGCGAGTGGCTCGATCCGGTCCAGCTCGTCGAAGCCGGCGAGGAATCCGCGGAAGCGCTCGCCGTACGGCTCCAGACGCGCCGCCGCAGCCGCGATCGCCTCCGGGTCGCGGTCGACGCCGACCAGGCGGCCGGTGGGGCCGCAGGCGCGCAGGATCGCATCGGCGTGTCCGCCGCCGCCCAGGGTCCCGTCCAGGTAGAGGCCACCGTCGTGCGGCGCGAGCAGCGCGACGACCTCCTCGAGCAGCACCGGGCGGTGATAGGCGGGCTCCACGAGCAGGGAGCTCACAGCACCGCCGCCGCGACTCGGTCGTAGTCGATCGCGTCCAGCTGCACGACCTCGGCGAAGCGCGCGGGGTTCCAGATCTGGATCGTGTCCGCGGCGCCTACGAACAGCGCCTCGTGCTCGAGGCCGGCGATCTCCACGAGGTGTTGCGGCAGGCTCAGCCGGCCCTGCTTGTCGAGGACGAGCTCGGCTGCCTGCGCCGTGACCGCGACCATCTGCCGGCGGCTCTCGGCCGTCCCGCGCCGCAGCAGCGCGAGGCGCTCGAGCACTCCGCGCCAGGCCTTCTCTGGATAGAGGTACAGGCAAGAACCCACGCCGCGGACGGCCACGAACCCGGTCGAGCCGTCGCCGTTGCGGAACTTGGCAGGCAGCGGGACCCGTCCCTTGTCGTCGATCGCGTGGAGGAACTGGCCCAGGAACGTGGACAAGCGGACCTCGGCTCGGGCGGCGGCCCAGCGCGGGTGGGCAGGTGGGGATCGACCCCGTGGCGTCCCACAATCCCCCACTTCCTACCACGGGGCGCGATTGTACACCCCGCCGGCGGGGCCTGTCAACGAAAATCCTGTGCGCCCAGAGCGGGGTCCGACCGGGAGAGGTCGTCATCCATGAAAACGAACGGCGGTGGGCCAGTGGGCCCGCCGCCGTTCCACCTCCACTTCTCGCCGCCGGGGCGGCGCGCCCAAATCTGAGGCCGCGCGCCGTCGGCCGAGGGACGAGCCCTCGCCCTCTCTACTCCTCCCAGCGGCCGGAGAGCACCACCGGCCCGCTACGGGAAGCGGGTTGCGGGCCGGGCTCGGCCGTCACGACCAGTGCGGCCCCAGACTCCACGCCGGTCCCCGAGAACGTCCATGTGCCGTCTCCACCGCTCTGCAGCACGCCGAGGTTGGCGCTCTCGCCGCTGGCGGGATCGACCGCCCAGAGGACGAACACGGTCATCCGAGTTTCCAGCTCACCGGGATCGGGAAGATCCTCGGCCGAGAGCCGCGCCACGCCGTCGGAGCCCACTTCGATGCGGCCGCTCGCCTCCGCAGCCTTCCCCCCACCCCTGAGGTCGATCTTCGCGGCTGTTCGCGGGCCCCCGGCGGCTGCCGCCATCGTGTCGAGCTGCGCGTTCGCGGCCGGTTCCTCAGCGGAGGCTTCCGCCTGCACTGCCGGCTCGTCGGAGCCCTCCGCCGCGGCGCGCATCCGATCCAGCGCGTCGTTCTTGAACTTCTTCTTCTTGGCGTCGCCACCCCCTTCCGGAGCAGCCGCGACCTCCGGGGTTGCCTCGGCACCGGCGGCGGCGTCGCCGGAAGGCTCGGTCTCCACCGCAACCCCCACCTCCGCTCCCACGGCCCCGGCCTCCGCCCCCGCCGCCGCGGTCTCCTCGGCGGTCACGGCGGCGCTGGTATCGACGCCGTAGTCCACCGCCGCGGCAGTCGTATCCCGGGCGGGCTGGCCAGCGGGCTCCGCCCCGGCCTCCGAGGGCGACGGGGCCGCGCTCGCGGCTGGAGACGCCGCCTGCGCCGTCGTGTCGGGAGCGCCGGCGGCCACGGTCGTATCGGCACCCGGCGCCTCGACCTGCGCCGCCGTGTCTGCGTCTGCGTCCATGGCGGCCTCGGTGGCCGGTCCGGGGTTGGGCGGCACGACAGGCTGGCCGCTGAGCACGGCCACACCGCTCCACTCGGCCGGCTCCGGCGTCGGTTCGGCCGTCACGACGAGCGCGAAGGTGGGCCAGAGGATGTCGAAGTCGGCCCTCCCCGAACCGGACTCCATGGCGAGCGCCGCCACGCGCTCCTTCTTCTTCGCCGCCGCGTCGTAGAGCCACACGACGTACGTGCTCGCGCCTTCCTTCAGCGTCGCCGGGTCCGGCAGCGCCCCCGCCTGCAGCTCCGCCGCGTACCCGCCCATCTCGCGGGGTGTCAGCAGCACCTCCGCCTGTGCGCCTGGCGCCGCCTGCGCGGGTGCCAGGTTGAACTTGTACTGCGCCGCGGCCTCCCCGCTCACCGAGTCCGGCGCCGCCGCGGCCGATGCGCCATCGGGCGCGGCGTCCTGCTGCGCCCCGGCGACGGCCGCCACGAGCAGCCAGCCGGTCGCGAGCAGGGACGCCATACTCCCTCTCCCGTTCGGGATGATGCCGTTGGTCATGAGTTTCCCCCCCATTGGGTCCGACCGTTCGCGCGGAAATCCGCGCCGGCGACGTCGCGCGTGCGAGCGCCGCCGGCTGCTTCCCCGCGACTCCGGTGACGTTGCGTCGACGCTCCCCTCGTCGATGTCATGAACGCGCTCTTGCAGACGCGTGCCATGCGGTTCGAGCAAGGTTCGTACCGGCTGATGACGTGAGTCCGTCCCTGCGCGCTTCCGGCACGCGTCGTAATATTTACATGCGCAGACCCTGGCGATGGAACTCTCTTCGAGCACGCGACTTCGCTTGACACCCCCCCGGCTCGCGGGTACCTTGGGCGCGCCTGGAGCTTTCCATCCCATTGCGGGGGCGGTAGTTCAGTTGGTTAGAACGCCGGCCTGTCACGCCGGAGGTCGCGAGTTCGAGACTCGTCCGCCCCGCCATCTCTGCAGTCCATAGCCTTCCCACACTCCGCATCCGGCGCGCGTCGGGCGGTCGCCGCTTCGTCCGTCAGGTGATCGCCCCGGCGCCGCCCAGGCGCTCGGCCAGCCGCCGGGCGTCGCGCGGGGCGTGTACCTTGGCGTCGTTGTCGAAGTACACGTACGCGTCCAGCGTCCGGGCCCGCCCCTCGCCCGTCCAGGTCAGGATCCGCTCCGCCCATTCGGCGATCTCCTCGTCGTCGTAGCCGCTGGCGTACAGCTCCCGCGACCCGTGCAACCTCACGTACACGAAATCCGCCGTCACTTCCTCCGCGTAGGGGAAGATGCCGGCGGTATCGGCGATCACGAACGCACAACCATGCGCCCGCAGCAGGTCGAAGAATCCCTGCACGAGGAACGACGGGTGTCGCACCTCGAACGCGTGCCGGTACGGCACCCGCTCGGCGGCGTCCAGGAGGGACCCGCGGGCGAGCGGGCGGGAGCGGCGGCGCGCGAGGTCCTCGGCCTCGAGGCTGTCTCGCGGGAGCAGCTCGAGGAACCGCTCCATCCGCGCCGCGTCGAAGCGGAGGGCCGGCGGCAGCTGCCAGAGAAAGGGCCCCGTCTTGCGCCCCAGCGCGAGCACTCCGCTCGCGAAGAAGTTCGCCAGCGCGTCCTCGGCGCGGGTCAGCTTCAGGCGGTGGGTCACGAACGAGCTGCCCTTCACCGCGAACACGAACCGCCGCGGCGTCTCGGCCACCCAGCGGGTGAAGGAGGCGGGGGATTGGAGGCTGTAGAATGTCCCGTTCAGCTCGATCGAGTCGAAGGCCCGGCTGGCGTAGGTGAGCCACGCCCGCTGCGGCAGCTCGGGCGGGTAGAACACGCCGCGCCAGCTCGGATAGCGGAAGCCGCTGATCCCCACGTAGGTCCGTGCGCGACGCGGCGTCACCGGGAGCGGGCCCGGCACCCGGCCCACCGGCCGCGATGAGGCGTCCGCTCGCGCTTCTCGCGCTGATCGTCGCGGCCGGCACGCCCGCCCTGGCGCAAGGGGCCGCGGCGTACCGCGCAACGGGGGCGGACCCCTGCCGTGATCTTGCGGGGCCGCTCTCGATCGTGAACGACAGCCCCCTCCGTCAGCCCTTCCTGCGGCCGAAGCCACGCAGCGCCTGCCCCACCCGCACCGCGCTGCTCGAGGTCCGCGCCGGAGTCGCCAACCATTTCGTGGACGCCCGCGATGGCGCGCGGTGGGCGCTGCTCGACGCCGAGACGTATCGCCTGGAGCTCACCGCCGCTCTGCCGATCGGAGCGGGACGCGAGCTCCGCGTGGAAGTGCCGTTCGTCGCCCGCGGAGAGGGCCTGCTCGACGCGCCGATCGAGGGCTGGCACGCGCTGCTGGGACTCCCCGAGGGCACGCGACCCTTGTACCCCCGCAACCGCATCCGCCTCCTCGTCGGCTCGGACGAGCTGGCACCCGGTCCGCGGGTCCTGCTCGGGCGCTTCGACCCATACGTCACGCTCGGCGACGTCGGCATCTCGGTCGCGCAGCGGCTCCCGCTGGGGGACGAGCGCTCCGCCGCCTCGGTGCTCGCGGCGATCGAGCTCCCCACCGGACCCGTTCAGGAGCTCGTCGGCAGCGGCTCGGCAGAGGTGGCGCTCGGCGTAGGGG
>JBHENL010000074.1:0-15237 GCA_046262075.1 Gemmatimonadota bacterium | reverse complement strand
GAGGAGAGGTCCGCGCCGGTGGCATCCAGCTGCACGCGTTGGATCAGGTCGGCGATCGGCGTGTCCTCGAGGCGTCCGGTCGCCGCGGACCACGCGCCGGCGGAGCGCGCGAGCGGCTCGCGCACGAAGGCGCGGACGGCCGCCGCCGCCGGCGCCGCCAGCTCCAGGATGCGCGGGCTCGGAGCCACCCCCGCGGTCGGCAGCGTCGTGGACTCCTTGGACACCAGCTCCCACCTGCCTTCGGGGCCGCGGCGGAAGGTCACGTGCGCCACGGCGAGTTTCCGCCCCCACTTCTCGGCCTGCGCCAGGAGGACGTTCCCGACCCGTGCCTGCGGCGTGTCCCGATGCGTGTGGCCGAAGAGGATCACGTCGATCTCGGGGTGGCGCTCGGCGAGCGGGCGCGCCGCGTCCTCCATGGGCACCCCGAGCGAGCCCGCATAGGTCGAGCCGGGGCCCAGGCCCGAGTGCATCGTGGCCACCACCAGGTCGGGATCCTCCTCCAGGAGCCGCGGCAGCCAGCGATCGGCCGCCTCCAGGATGTCGTGCAGCTCGACCCGGCCCTCGACCTTCGCGCGGTCCCAGACCATCACGCCCGGCGTCGTGAAGCCGATCACGCCGACGCGCAGCGGGCCCACCTCCTTCACGGTGAAGGGCTCGTGGACGACGCGGTCGGTGCCGGCGTGGACGACGTTCGCCGCGAGGAACGGGAACCGGGCGCCGGAGAGCGCCCGGCGCAGGAACGACAGGCCGTAGTTGAACTCGTGGTTGCCGATCGCCGAGGCGTCGTAGCCGAGGGCGTTCATCGCCGCGATCACGGGATGCACCCCGCCCGCCGCCGAGAAGACCGTGTCCACGCGCGCGAAGTAGGTCGTGAACGGGCTCCCCTGGAGGAGGTCGCCGCTGTCGAGGAGGAGGGTGTACGGATCGGCCGCGCGGATCGAGTCGACCAGGGTGGCCACGCGCGCCAGGCCGTCGTCGGACGGCTCGCCGGTGGCGAAGTCGGTGGGGACGATTCGCCCGTGGACGTCGGTCGTGCCGAGGATCGTGAGCCGCAGCGAGTCGGGACCATGTGCGGGCGGGTGGCCGCCAGCGGAACGGGAGGCCGCCGGCACGCGCTCGCCGGCCGTAGAGACGCAAGCGAGCGCCAGGACGCCCGCGAGCAGCGCGCAGAGGTGCTGCAGTCCGTTCATGGTCCTGGTCCTACCCCGCAGCGGCCGAAAAAAGCCCCGCCTCCCGGCGATCCGGGAGGCGGGGTGGAGCGCCCGAGACGCCGGGAGGCGCCCGTCGAGGCGCAGGGCGGAACGCCTCAGAAGACGTATCGCACGCCGAGCTGGGCCTGGCGCTGGAAGGGTTCGAAGCCGAGCGCCTGCTCGGTGCCGAAGTCCGAATTGACCGAGTAGACGACCCGGCCCGTCGCTTCGTCGAAGTCCTCCGCGTTGAGCAGCTCGGTGTTCCCACCGAACACGCCGACGAAGTCGTCGTTCAGGACGTTGAACACGTCGAACAGGAACACGATGCGCTGGCCGCTCAACGTCTCGGTCCCCCACTGCAGGCGCATGTCGAGGCGGTGCCACCAGGGATTCCGGCAGGAGTTGCGCTCCGTGATCCGGCCCACGTTGTCCTGCAGGCAATCGAACTCCTCGATCAGGCCCGACAGCACGCCGGCGTCCTCGGGGGTCTCGAACTGCAGGTCCGTACTCACGAACGCGCGGTCGTTGTCGCCCAAGCCGTCGCCGTTGATGTCACCATCCACGATCGGCGTCCAGGGATTGCCGTCCTGGCCGCGGTAGATCGCGCTCACCTGGAATCCCGCCGGAAGGTCGTAGCTGCCGTTCACGACGATCACGTGGGGACGCTCGAATTCCGAGGGTCCCCACGCACCCCGCTCCTCGTCGCCGGGGTCGCCGATGAAGTTGGGGTCGCCGGCCGTGGGACTCTCGAAGAACTCCTGCGACGTGCAGCAGGAGGAGGAGCTGTTGTCGCGGGCACGCGTGTACGTGTACGACGCCTCGCCGCGGAGACGATCCGAGAACCGATGGTTCACGCGCACGATTCCGCTGACCGAGCGGGCTTCGGCCTCGTTCGTGTTGAAGAACACGCGGTCGAAGGCGCGGTTGCGCAGACGGTCGGAGCTGGCGTTGCTGGAGGGATTGAAGCGGTCCGCGGGCACGTGGACGGGCCGTCCGCCCTCGGATGCGAGCGTGAACACCGGATCGCGCAGGTTGACGTCGAACGCGTTGTAGAGATCGCTGCTCGTGGAGTAGATCCCGTCGAGGGCGAACGTGGTGCGGGCGCCCACGGCCTGCTCGTAGCCCAGGTTGAGCTTCCAGGACTCGGGATTCTGGAAGTCCTCGTCCCAAACGGTGAACTGCGGCCGGCCGCCGGCCGCGGCGCCGCCCACGCAGACAGTCGGGTTGTTGCCGCCGGTCGGGTCCTGCGCGAAGAACTCGACGTCGGGCTCCGGAACGGTCCCGTCCCGGGCGCTGCAGAACACCGAGAGCAGCGGCGGCGAGGTCTGCAGGACGTTGCCGTGCAGCACGTAGGGCGCCCGGCCGAAGAAGCGGCCCACGCCGGCGCGCACGATGGAGCGGCCGTCGGCGCTCACGTCGTACGTCAGCGAGGCGCGCGGCCCGAAGTTGTCGCGATCCTCGGGAACGGCCGTCACGTCGATCGCGCGCCCCGGTGCCGAGAGCGAGTCGCTCAGGCCCGGGAAGCCGGCAGCCTCGTCGTTGAAGACCGCAGTGTCCCACCGCAGGCCGAGATTCAGCAACAGATGATCGTTCACCCGCCATTCGTCCTGGCCGTAGAAGGCGAGCTCGGAGACGCCGTACTCGGCCCGCGGCGAGATCTCCTCGCCCACCCCCTCGCGCAGCAGCCGGAAATAGGAGTCCGGCCGCCGCGCCTCCAGGTCCGCCAGGCTGCGGAACCGGTATTCGCCGTTCCCCAGCAGGTGGAAGAGGTTGTTGATGTTGATGAAGCTGTTGTTCGTCCCGACCTTGAGCGTGTGCGCCCCGCTCGTCCAGGTGAGATTGTCGATCACCTGGAACGTGTCCTCCTCGAGGTTGTTGCGGAACACGATGCCGTCGCCGAAGAACTCGGCGCGGTCGGACGACGTCAGGTTGACGTCGAACTCCGGAAGCAGGTTGTTGCCGGGACGGGGGCGGTCCTCGGTAGCCCACTGGAAGCGGAAGACATTGAACAGGTCGTCGGACAGCGACGAGTTCAGCTCACCAACGAGCGAGTTCGACTTGTCCTCGAACCTCGCGCCATGCGTGAGCGCCTCTTCCGGCGAGATGCGGTCGTTCGTATTCTCGAAATCGGTGTAGTTGTTGCGGATCGTCACCCGATGTCTGTCGTTCGCCTGCCAGTCCAGCCGCGCGAAGAGCGCCGTCTCGTCGTCGGTCTCCTCGAACAGGCCGACCTGCTCGTCCGCGGCCTCGAACCCGTACACATTCTCCAGGATCTGGACGAGGCGCTCGATGGAGTCCGCCGGGAAGCCGCTGGCTTCCGCCGTGAGCGCCGGCACGGGCTGCTCCTTCTGCTGGCCATCCAGCGAAACGAAGAAGTGCAGCCGGTCGCGTACGAGCGGGCCCGATGCGAAGCCGCCGAACTGGCTGACGGTGAAGTCCGTCGGCTCGGTGTCATCCACGTTGTTCGCGGTGAAGCCCTCGTTGCGGTAGAAGAAGAAGCCGGAGCCGCGCAGCTCGTTCGTCCCGTTCTTCGTGATCGCGTTCACGACGCCGCCGTTGTAGTTGCCGTACTCGACGTCGAAGCCGTTGGTGACGACCTGGAACTCCTTGATCGACTCCAGGGAGACCGCGAACGGCAGGCGCGACGACCCGCGGTTCTCGCCGAAGAACACGTTGTTCGCACCCGCTCCGTCGACCTGCACGTTCGTGGACGAGGTGCGCGCACCCGCGATGGAGAACTGGCCACCGGTGCCCACCTCGGGCTGCAGGCTCACCAGCCCCGAGAGCTGGATGAAGTCGGTGAAGTCGCGGCCCACCGCGGGCAGATTCTCGATCTGCTGCTCGTTCACGCGATCGGCCACCCCACCCTGGGCGATGTCGACCTCACCCTCCCCCTCCACTTCGGTGACGACGGCCTCGGCCTCGAGCGGCGCCAGAGAGAGGTTCACCGTCACCGTCTCGCCCACGTTGACCCGGATCGGCGCGCTCTCGGCCGTGGCGACGAACTCGGTGCTGACGACGTAGATGCCCGTCTGCAGGAATCCCGCGGCGTAGCGGCCCTCCTCGTCGGTCTCGACCAGGCGCTGCGCGCCGGTCTCGACGTTGCGCACCACCACGGGCGCGCCCCCCGCCGGACCCCCGTCGCTGTCGGTCACGCGCCCCTGGATGGCGCCGGTCGTGACTCCCTGCTGGGCGGTGCCGAGGGACGCCTCTCCAGCGAGCAGCGCCCCGGCGCAGACCAGCAGCAGGGCCACTCTTCTTGACGTCTCAAGGATCATGAGCTTCCTCCCTCACCATGGCGTGGTGGAACGGTTCCGACCGGGTGCGCGCCGCGGCCGGGTTGGCTCGGCCATCCCGGAGCCGAGCACGTAGCCCCAGGCTACCGCCGGCGGGGTGACGAAAGGTTGACGCGGAGGCAAATGTTACAGCGCGAGTGGGTGGCGAGATTCTATCACGGGGCCGCAGCCAGTTCAATCCTGGCCTCCTTCCCCGTCGCGCCCGCGTCGGGCCGCTCGGCCGCGGCCGGCCCTCCGACCGGCAGAGCGACCGTGAAGACGCTGCCCTCGCCCAGGCGGCTGCGCACCCGCACCTCGCCTCCGTGGAGCAGCACGATGTGCTTCACGATCGCGAGCCCCAGCCCGGTCCCCCCCAGCTTGCGCGAGCGCGCCCGGTCCACGCGGAAGAAGCGCTCGAAGACGCGCTCGAGGTCCCCGGCCGGGATTCCGCAGCCGGTGTCCGAGACGGTGAACTCGACGCCACCGTCTCCGCCCCCGCCGGGCGGACCCGCGGCTGCCGCAGCCAGCGTGACGCGGCCGCCGGACTCGGTGTACTTGACCGCGTTGTCCACCAGGTTGCCGAGCACCTGCTCGAGCAGCCGGCGATCGCCGCGCAGCGCGAGGCCCGGCGGGGCCGGCTCGAGTGCCAGGTGCACGCCCTTCTCGGCGGCGCGCGGGCGGAAGGCCTCGTCCACCGCCGCGAGCAGGTCGGCGGCGGCGACGCGCTCCAGCCGTAGCACGTAGTCGGCGCTCTCCAGCGAGGAGAGGGCCAGGAGGTCGTCGATCAGGTGCGTGAGGCGGTCGGCGTGACGGATCACGATCTGGGCGAAGCGCGAGCGCTCCTCGGCGCTCTCGGCGGCGTCGCGCAGCGTCTCGGCGTACCCGCGGATGGCGGTGACGGGGGTCCGGATCTCGTGCGACACGTTCGCCACGAAGTCGCGCCGCACGTCCTCGAGCTTCTTCAGGCGCGTGATGTCGTGGAAGACGGCGACCGTCCCCTGGCCCGCGCCGTTGCCGCCCAGCGGCGCCACCCCGACCTGCAGATGGCGCTCCACCGGGTGCGAGATCCGCACCACCGCGCCGGTTCTCTCGCGCCGCGCCAGCGCGCGGGCCAGCACCTCCTCCAGGCCGGGGTTGCGCAGCGCCTCGAGCGACGTCCTCCCCACCGGGGGCCTCGGGAGCCCGAACATCTGCTGCAGAGCGGGGTTCGTCTGCAGGATGCGTCCGCCGGGATCGGTGACGAGCACGCCCTCCACCATTCCGTCGAGGACGCCGGCCAGCTGCTCCTTCTCGGCCACGAGCTCCTCGCGCTGGTGCGCGAGCTCGCGCGACATGCGGTTGAAGTCCTCCGCGAGCTCCTCCAGCTCGTCGCCCGTGCGCAGCCGGATCGGGCGCCCCAGCTCGCCGCGCGCCAGCTCTCCGGTCGAGCGCTGCAGCTGGCGGATGGGGCTGGCGAGACGCCGCGCCAGCAGGGCGGCGAGGATCGAGCTCGCGAGCAGCGCGAGGCCGAGGGCGGCGACGATCCAGAGCCCCGCATGGCGCACCTCGCGCTCGAGCGCCGCGCGCGAGTAGGCCAGCCGGACGACTCCCAGCGACGAGCCGTCGCGCCCGAGCAGCGGCCGCGCGCGGTACAGGAAGGACTCGCCCACGGACGTGCTCGTGCGCGTCGCCACGCCCTCGCCGCCCTGCAACGCCGCCTCCACCTCCGGGCGCAGTGCGTGGTTGGCGAGGGCCAGCAGCTCGACGCCATCCACCTCGGAGTCGCCGAGCACGCGCCCGTCCGGCGCGATCACGGTCAGCCGCCCCGACAGGCCCGCTGCCAGCTCATCGGCCCGCGGGTCCACGCGCAGCGGATCGCCGGCGCCCGCACTCCAGCCGGCGGCGAGAGCCCGCTGCAGGAGCACGAGCTCCTCGCGCTGGCGGAGCTCGATCTCCTCTTCGAGGAGCGTCCGGATCCGGCCGTGGAGGAAGACGCCCAGCGGTAGCAGGGAGAGCAGGACGGGAAGCAGGAGGGCCGCGAAGAAGCGGCGGAAGAGCGGGCTGCGCCGCGCCGGGCGCCGAGGCGGCACGTCCGCCGGCGGGGTCACTCGCGGAAGCGGTAGCCCACGCCCCACGCAGTCTCGATCCACTCGCTGCGGGCGCGGAGCTTCCTGCGCAGCCGCGCCACGTGCGTGTCGATCGTGCGGTCGTAGCCCGCGTAGTCGTAGCCCCACACCTCGCGCAGCAGCCGCTCGCGGGTCTGGACGCGGCCGCGCTCGCGCAGCAGGTGTACGAGCAGGTCGAACTCGATCACGGTGAGCGTCACGCGCTCGCCGTCGACGAGCACCTCGCGCCGCGGGATGTCCACGCGCAGGAAGTCGTCGGCGGTGAGCACGTCCGCGGCTCGGCCGGCGGCGTGCTCCTCGTAACGGCGCAGTACGGCGCGGATCCGGAGCACGAGCTCGCGCAGATTGAAGGGCTTCGTCACGTAGTCGTCGGCCCCGAGCTCGAGCCCCACGATCCGGTCCACCTCCTCCTTCTTGGCCGTGAGCATGAGGACCGGCAGGTGGGCCGTGCGCGCGTCCCGGCGCAGGCGGCGGGTCATCTCGAGGCCGTCCAGGCCGGGCAGCATCAGATCCAGCAGCACGATGTCCGGCGCGTCCTGGCGGATCTTTTCCATCGCCTGCACCCCGTCCTCGGCCACGGAGGCCCGGAAGCCTTCGCGTGTCAGGTTGTAGTAGAGCAGGTCGCGGATGTCCTCCTCGTCCTCCACGATGAGGACCTTCTTGCGCGGGGCGTCGGTGTCCCGGAGCCGGACCGCGCGATCCTCGCGCGCGCTCTCGCGCGGCGTCACGCCGAGCTCCCCGTCGCGAGCGGCTGGCCGGCGTGGTGCTTCACGTTGCGCGCCTCGACGATGTAGATCACGTCCTCGGAGATGTTCGTCGCCATGTCGGCGATTCGCTCCAGGTTGTTGGAGACGAGCAGGATCTCCATGCCCCAGGAGATGCGCCGCGGGTTCTCCATCATCACGGTGAGCAGGATGCGAAAGACGCTGTCGTTGTAGCGGTCCACCACGTCGTCCCGGCGCAGGATCGCCTCGGCCGCCTTGGCGTCGCGCTCGACGAAGGCGTCCACCGCGTCCTTCACCATCTCCACGGCCATCTCGGCCATGCCGGCGATCTCGGGCGGCGGCTCCAGCGCGGGACCCGCGTGCAGGCGCAGCAGCGACTCCCCGATGTTCACCGCATGGTCGCCGATCCGCTCCAGGTCGCTCGACATGCGCTGGATCATCGTGATCAGTCGCAGGTCGCGCGCCATGGGCTGCTGGGTGGCGAGCAGGTGGATGCTCATCTCCTCGATCTCGTTCTCGAGGGCGTCGATCCGGCGATCGCTGTCGAACACGCCGCGCGCGAGCCCGGCGTCGCGCTCGAGGAGCGCCTTCACGGACGCGCGGAGCTGCTCCTCCGCCAGCCCGGCCATCGTCAGGATTCTGTTCTGCAGCTCCGTGAGCTGCTGCTCGAAGTGCCGCTCCATGGCGCTCACCCGAACCTCCCGGTGATGTAGTCCTCGGTCTCCTTCACCTTGGGGTTCGTGAAGATGTCGTCGGTCCGATTGTACTCGACGAGGGTGCCCAGGTACATGAACGCGGTGAAGTCCGACACGCGCGCCGCCTGCTGCATGTTGTGGGTGACGATCACGATCGAGAACTCGCGCACGAGCTCCTTCAGCAGCTCCTCGATCTTGGCCGTGGCGATCGGGTCCAGGGCGCTGGCGGGCTCGTCGAGAAGCAGGATCTCGGGCTTCACGGCCAGCGTGCGGGCGATGCACAGCCGCTGCTGCTGGCCGCCCGAGAGCTCGAGCGCGCTCTCGTGCAGCCGGTCCTTCACCTCGGCCCAGAGCGCCGCCTGGCGCAGCGACGTCTCGACGATCTCGTCGAGGTCGCCCCCGATCCCGTTGATCCGCGGGCCGAACGCCACGTTGTCGTAGATGGACTTGGGGAACGGATTCGGCTTCTGGAACACCATTCCGATGCGGCGCCGCACGTCCACCGGATCCACGCTGCCGCCGAGCAGGTTCTCGCCGTGGAACAGGATCTCCCCGTCGACACGCGCGTTCGGGATCAAATCGTTCATCCGGTTCAGCGAGCGCAGCAGCGTGGACTTGCCGCACCCCGACGGGCCGATCATGGCCACGATCGTATGGCTCGGATAGTCGAGCGACACGTCCTTCACGGCCCGAAAGTCGCCGTAGTGGACGCTCAGGTCGCGCACGCGCAGCGCGAGGCCGCGATCCGCGGGGACGGCTCGAGGCTCGGCGCGCTCGGAGGCGGTCACCACTTCCGCTGGAAGCGGTTGCGCAGCAGGATCGCCGCGGAGTTCATCGTGAGCAGCACGACCAGCAGAACGAGGATGCCCGCCGCGGCGTTGTCGTGGAAGCCCGGCTGCGGGCGGCTGACCCAGTTGAAGATCTGGATCGGCAGCGCGGTGAAGGGATCCGAGACGCCCTGAGGCACGAAGGCGAGGAACGTCAGCGCCCCGATCATGATGAGCGGCGCCGTCTCGCCGATCGCGCGCGAGAGGGCGAGAATCGTCCCGGTGAGGATCCCGGCGAAGGCGGACGGCAGCACGTGGTGGCGGGTCGTCTGCCAGCGCGTCGCCCCCAGGGCGTACGAGGCTTCGCGGATCGAGCGGGGCACGGCGCGGATCGCCTCGCGCGAGGCGATGATGATCACGGGCAGGATCAGCAGAGCCATCGTCGCCGCGCCCGCCAGGATGCTGCGCCCGAACGCCAGGACGCGCACGAAGAGCTCGAGCCCGAGCAGCCCGTAAACGATCGAGGGCACCCCGGCGAGGTTGGCGATGTTCACCTCGATGAACCGGTTCAGCCGGTTGTTGGCGGCGTATTCCTCGAGGTAGACCGCGGCACCGACCCCGAGGGGGAAGGCCAGCAGGGCCGTGAGCGAGATCATCCAGATCGAGCCCCACAGGGCGGCCTTGATCCCGGCCTGCCCGGGATGGCGGGAGGGGTAGCTCGAGAGGAACTGCCCGGAGAGCCGGCCCGCGCCGTCGAGGACCACGTCCACCAGCAGCGTCGCGAGCGTCACGACCCCGAGCGCGACGGCGGCGAAGCACACCCACTTGTAGATCGTCCCGCGCCGATGGCGGCGCTCGAGGCGGCGCAGGAAGGCCGCGTCATGGAAGTCTCCCGTCACTCGTAGACCTCCCGGAACCGCCGCACGAACCATTGGCTGAGCACGTTCAGGAAGAGTGTGAAGACGAAGAGGGTCATCCCGACCGCGAAGATCGTCTTGTACGCCAGCGTCCCGGCGGGCGTGTCGCCCAGGCTCACCTGCACGATGTAGGCGGTCATCGTCGCCATCCCCTCGAACGGGTTCCAGGAGAGGCGCGGCATCTGACCGGCCGCGACCGTCACGATCATGGTCTCCCCGATCGCCCGCGAGACGGCCAGGATGCACGAGGCGGCGATCCCCGACAGCGCGGCCGGGATCACCACGCGGGTCGAGGTCTCGAAGCGCGTGGCGCCCAGCGCCAGCGACGCCTCGCGCAGCGCGACCGGCACGGCGTTCATGGCGTCCTCACTGAGCGAGGAGACCATGGGCAGGATCATGATGCCCATCACGATCATCGCCGAGAGCGCGTTGAAGATCTCCGTCGCGGGGATCAGCGCCCGGAGGATCGGCGTGACGAAGAGCAGGGCGAAGTAGCCGTAGACCACCGTCGGGATGCCGGCCAGGACCTCCAGCACCGGCTTGAGCACCGCGCGCGCCCTGGGCCGGGCATACTCGTTCAGATAGACGGCGCTCCCCAAGCCGAGCGGGAGTGCGACGACCATGGCACCCGCGGAGATCAGCAGCGTGGCGTTCAGGAGCGGGAGGATGCCGAAGTGCTGCTCGGCGAAGAGCGGCGTCCACTGGGTATCCGTGAGGAAGTCCAGCAGCGGGACCTCGCGGAAGAACGCGACGGTCTCGACGATCAGCACCGCGATGATGCCCGCCGTCGTGAGGACCGACACGGCTCCGCAGGCGAAGAGCGCCGCCTGGATCAGGAGCTCGCGTCCGCGCTCCAGGCGGCGCCCCGCCGTAGCGGCGGCGAGCGTGCCCCGGGGCTCGCGCTGCGCCGCGGCGCCGGCGACGACGGCCGCCGGGGGGGCGACCACGGGCGAGGGCCCCGCCGTCTCCCCGCGCCGGCCGAAGACGGTGGGCGCCTCCTCTTCGGTCGCGGGCAAGGGCTCCTCGCGCGTCGGCCTCACTCCGCGCGGTCCTCCACGGCCGCGGAGTCGCCGGTGCCGGCCCCGGCGGGAGGGGCTTCGCGCGCGAGCAGGTCCTCGAGCCGAGTGCCCACCTGGGAGCCGCCGCCCTCGTAGATGGAGCCGGTGGTGCCGCGCTCCACGCGCGCGCGCGCCAGCCGGTAGAGCTCGTCCGTGAGCGGGATGTAGCCCGTCTCACCCACCAGGGCGACCGCGTTCGTGATCGCGTAGTCGACGAAGGCTCGCACCTCGGGGCGCTGCAGGGACTCCTCGCGCGCGTAGAGGAAGAGGGGCCGCGAGAGCGGTTGGTACGTGCCGTCGGTGATCGTCTCGGGCGCGGGTGCCACGCAGCCCTCTCCTCCGTCCACGGGGAGCAGCCGCAGGCGATCCTGGTTCTCCTCGAAGTACGCGTAGCCGAAGAAGCCCAGCGCGTCCGGGTCGCCGGCCACGCCCTGGACCAGCACGTTGTCGTCCTCGCTAGAGGTGAAGTCGCCGCGGCTCGCGCCCTCCTCGCCGACGATCGCCGCCGTGAAGTAGTCGTACGTGCCGCTGTCGGTCCCGGCTCCGTAGAGGTGAATCTCCCGATTCGGCCACCCGGAGCGCACCTGGCTCCAGCGCCTCACCTCGCCCTGCGCCTCCGGCTGCCAGAGCCGCTTCAGCTCGGCCACCGTGACGCACTGCGCGAAGTCGTTGGCCGGGTTCACGACCACCGACAGCCCGTCGAAGGCGATCGGAAACTCGACGAACTCCACGCCCGCGGCCCGGCAGGCCTCCAGCTCGCTCTCCGTGATGGGGCGCGACGCGTTCGAGACGTCGGTGTCTCCCGCACAAAAGCGCTTGAACCCTCCGCCGGTGCCCGAGATCCCGACGGTCACCCGCACGCGCGGGTTCTCACGCTGGAACTCCTCGGCCACGGCCTCCATGATCGGAAAGACCGTGCTCGAGCCGTCGCCCTTCACCTCTCCGCTCAGCTGCGAGGCCTCACCGGCTCCCCGGCTCTCGGGGTCCCCGGCTCCGCCGCCCCCACAGGCGAGGGCCAGCGCCAGTGCGAGAACCGCCGACGTCGACACGCTCCGCTTCATGGACGCTCCTGAATGATGGTGTGCGCATCAGGCTAGCCTGCGCATGTGACGGAGATGTGACGGAGGTGCGACAAGGTGACGCGCGCGGCGACGTCCCCGTCGCGGGGGACGCCGCCGCCGGCTAGAACAGCACCTGGCTCTGGAAGCGGAGGGCCGACTCCGAGTCGAGCTCGTCCTGGGGAACCAGGACGTCCAGGTTCACCTGGGCCTTCACGTTGCGGCCGAGGTACAGGTTCACGCCCGGCGTGAGCAGGAGGACGGCGTCGTCCTCTGCATCGCTGTCGGGATCGTAGCGGTCGATCCGAAACGCCGGCGCCACCGCGGTGACGAGGCCGGAGACGGGGATCTCGTACTCGCCCCAGGCCTGCAGCCCCAGGAAGCTCGCGAACTCCAGGTCGTCCGACTCGATCCGAAAGCTCGCCGGGTTGTCTCCGGTGATCACGTTCGCCAGCACGTGCAGCCCCGGCACCTGGTAGTCGCCGTACTCGACGGCCGCCTCGAACGCGGTGGCGTATCGGGGGTCGTCGAGCTCCAGCGAGTCGGGACCCGCCACCAGCAGGGCGACGCGGGGCTCGCCGAAGTACCCGTTCGTGATCGCCGCCAGGGATAGGAGCAGCGGGCGCGGCCGCTCCTCCGTCCTGGGGAGGACGGCGAGCTCCACTCGCGCCGCCAGCTCCTTTCCCTCGTCGTCCTCGCCGGCTTCCCCGCTCCCGAGCCAGCCGCCGGCATGGACGTTCAGCCGCTCGTCCGCAAGCCGCGCGATGCCCATGAAGCCCCGGCTGCGCCCGGCCAGCCTCTCGGCCACGAGCGCGGTGGAGGTCGTGAGTGCCGGAAGCCCACGGATGCGGGCGCCGCGCTCGATCACCAGCAAGCGCTTCGAGGACACCATCTCGACCGCGTTGAACGGGACCTTGAACTGACCGGCGCGGATCGTGAGGACGGGCGTGGCCGTCCAGTCGACGAACGCGTCGCGAACGCGCGCTCGGCTGCCGTCGAACTCCGCCTGCAGGATCCCCGTGAAGCCATTGCCCGCCTCCCCCACCGCGCTCAGGCGCCATCGCCGCAGATCGGCGTCCCAGCCGATCGCCGAATCCACGCTCGTGCTCGACACCTGGAGCTGGAGCTGGCCCTCGAGCCGGATGGAGGGACCGCTGGCCGGCACCACCACCGGCTCCGCGGGCTCCTCTTCCTGCGCGGAAACGGCACCGGAGAAGAGGAGCAGGGCGACGAGCGACAGGAGCGCACGAGTCGTCATCAGCTCTCCTGGATGAGGGAACACCGGGTGGGGCGCGGAACGCGCCGGCTGACGAGCTGTGACAATCTGGGCACTGGGGTGGGACGAATTGCGACGAAAGCGTGCCGATGAGCGATCGCCAAGCGCGGCGGGCGGGGTGAGAACCGCGAGGAACGGGCTAGGGGTGAGCCTTCGGGGAAGGCCGCGCCTCCGGCCGGTCGAGCGAAGGCGGTTTAGCTAGCGCGCCCAGCCCTTCGCCGGGCCGCGCGTGAACTCCTCCATCTCCACCACCCCACCCTCCACGTCGTCCAAGTCGAGGAAGTCGCGGATCTCGCGGCGCAGGTCCTGCTGGATCTCGTAGATCGAGCGGTTGCCGTCGATCACGCGGAAGCCGTAGAGCCGGCCCAGTTCCTCGAAGGCGTCCAGCAGCCGGCTCTGGTAGGCGATGAAGCTGTCGTAGGGATCCTGGCCGAGGTTCAGGTCCATCCCCGCCTCCCAGTAGTCGATGCCGTCGCTCTGCAGCACCCGGCGGATCAGGTTGTCGGTGCTCACGCGGAGGTAGAGGACGAGGTCCGGGCGCAGCGCGAAGCCGTAGAGCGCGCGCACCCACTCCTCGTCGATCCCGCGCACGCGCGCGCGGGCCAGGGCCGTGTAGAGGTAGCGGTCGGCGAGCACCACGAAGCCCGATTTCAGCGCCGGGATGATCTGGTTCTCGACGCGATCGGCGAAGTCGATCGCGTACATCAGCGTGAACGTGATGCGGCTCAGCTGGTGGCCTTCCTTGGCCACGAGGATCGCCTCCGACATCAGGTCGGAGCGCGTCCAGCCCGTCTCTACCACACCGTAGCCCTGGACCTCGAGCCACTCGCGCAGCCCCTTCATCTGGGTCGAGCGTCCGGCGCTGTCGGTGCCCTCGATGGTGATCAGCTTTCCCGCCAGGTCGCTCACGTCGATGTACGGGAGCCCCTCGCCGAACCAGACGTGGGGCGTGGCCCGCGCGCCCTCGCGCGAAGGAGCGCCGCCTTGCGGGCGCCCCGCGTCGGCGGCCGCGTCCTCACGCATCGCGTCCTCCGTCGCGCAGGATGCCGCTCATGATCTCGCGCACCTCCTGCTGCTGGTCGTCGATCTCGAGCTTGGCGTCGATGACCCGCAGCCCGAACTCGCCCACCATCCCGTCGTACTCCTCGATGATCCTGCCCTGGAAGAGCTTGAAGGACTCGAGCACGTCGTCCGAGAGACCCAGGTCCATGCCGGCCTCGTGATACTTGATCTTCGTGCGGCCCCGCAGCAGGCGCTCGAGGGAGGTCTCCACCGGGACGCGGAAGTAGAACGCCGCGTCCGGCCGAACGGCGAAGCTGTAGAGCGAGCGCACCCACTGCGGGCTCACGCCGCGCGCGACGTCGCGGCCGAAGGCGGTGTAGGCGTAGCGGTCGGCGAGCACGACCATTCCCGCCTTGAGCGCGGGCAGGATCTTGTAATAGAGGCGGTCGGCGAAATCCGTCGCGTGGAGCAGGCTGAAGGTGGTGGGCGTGAGCAGGTCCTTCTTCTTGCCCATGCGGGTGGCGCTCTTCACGAGCGGCGAGGAGTTCCACTCGGTGAAGAACGTGCGGAAGCCGCGCGCCTGCAGCCAGCGCTGCAGGAGCACGAGCTGCGTGGACTTGCCCGAGCCGTCGATCCCCTCGACGATCACCAGCCGCCCCGGGTAGGGATGCGGCTCAGCCAGCCTGGAGGCTGGGCTCGGGAGCGGCAGCGAGGGTGCCGGAGTCGGGCTGGACGGCGCCATCGGGTGTCTCCAGCTGGAAGTGGGCCTCGACGCCGAACACGTCCTCGAAGAGGTTCGCCTTGCGGCGCGCTCCCCAGAGCTCGAGCTCGGCGTCGTGCCACGTGAGGACGTGGAAGCTAGCCTGGCCGTCTCGCACCCGACAATGCGCCGCCTCCACGACCTGGTTGTGGCCGCGGTCGAGACCGTCGGCGATGCGCAGCAGCCCCGCCAGCGCACGAACGACCTGCCGGTCGCGCTTGCGCAGGGCGCCGAACTCGGGGTGACGGGAGCGCGGCGGCGCCTTGCGGTGATAGCGGGCGACGGCGGCGACCAGCCGGATCTCGCGGGCGGTGAAGCCCCGCAGCCCCCCGTGCAGGATCAGGTATGCGGAGTGCCTGTGGTGCCGCCGGTGCTCGACGTGCAGGCCCACGTCGTGCAGCAGCGCGGC
>JBHENL010000073.1:0-4457 GCA_046262075.1 Gemmatimonadota bacterium | reverse complement strand
CCACCGAAAGGACGAGGAGGAGCTTTTCGGCCTTGTCGCGCAATCTCGTCAGCTGCAGAGGTTCGAGGGCGAACTGCGCCCACGTCGACCGGGGGGAGCGCACCGGGGTGCGCGAGTGCCGAGGAGGTACCACGGGGAATGGCGAAACGTTCCTCCGGTCGAGAATTTAGCGGACCCGCCGCCCTCCCGCCAGAGTCTCCTTGGGGCCCGGGCCAAACGCCGAGAGCCGCCCCGGGGGACGGCTCTCGAGCGCGTCTTGCGCGGGCGGGGATCGTCGTCAGATCACTCGATCTCGGGCCCGTCGTCGTTGTTGGGGTTGTTGTCGTCGTTGCGGCCCGTGATGTCGTCCAGGTTCAGGCGGAAGTACGGCCGGAAGGGCAGGATGCCCAGGATGTACTTCTGGATGAACTCGTTGAACTGGACGATCTTCTCCTTCGGGACGAAGATCACGTCGTAGGGCTGCAGCACGACGTCGCGGCTCATGTCGGCGTCGTAGAGCACGTTCTTCATGTCGACCTTCCAACCGTAGGGCCGCGCGTCGGGCCCCCGGCGGATGATCACGACCTCGGTCATGCGGGCGTTGGCCGTGAAGCCCCCGGCGCTCATGATCCCGTTGAGGGCCGTCATGCCCACGCTCAGGTCCTTGACCCCCGGCCCGTTCACCTCCCCGCCGACGAAGAACACCTGCCGCGCGAACTCGCGCACGATCACGGTCAGGTCGGGCTGGATGAGCTCGCTGCTGAACGCCTGCGTCAGGCGCTGGTCGAGCTCCGTGGGAGAGAGCCCCGCCGCCTCGACGTCGCCGATCAGCTGCAGCGTGATCTTGCCGTCGGGCCGGACTCTCGCGTCTTCGTTCAGCTCGGGGTTGTTGAAGAACGCGACCGTCATCAGGTCGCCGTGCTGAATGATGTAGTCGCCGGCCTCGTTGGTGGTCTGGAAGTACGGCTTGGGCGAGGGAGCGGGCCGCGGGATGCTGCCGGTGCTCGAGCAGCCGAGCACGGCGAAGCCCACGGCGAGGGCGGCCCCTGCTCGCGCGGCCGCGAGGCGTCGGACCATCCGCATGCTGCCTCCTGGAAAGGGGTTGGCGCTCGAAGATAGAGCCTGCGCGCGGGGGGCGACAATGTCGCTCCCGGGCCGGCGGGAGGAGTCCTACCGGCGTAGCCCGGCGACGGCCCGCCGCCCGATCGTCGTAGCGCGTTCGGACGAGCCACTCACCGGCTGTGCCCGGCTCGCGACGCGCTCGGCTCCAGGCCAACGGCGTGCCCCAGGATCGTGCGCGCGTCCTGGAGGCCGATCCGGCCGTCCCCGTCGACGTCGCCCGCGGAGTCGTCGGGGTCTCCACGCCGGCGGCCGTCGACGATCCAGAGCACGAGGAGCGCGTCGCGGGTCGTGACCGCGCCGTCGCGATCCAGGTCACCCCAGATCGCCGAGCGTGCCGCCACGGCACGTGTCAGGTGGAAGGCCGCGTCTCCGTCGCCGGGGACGGCGAGCGTCCGGCGAGCGCCACCCTCGAGCGTGACCGCCTCACCGAAGGTCCCTCTCGCCGGATCGAACCAGCGCAGCCTGAAGCTGCCGGGCCAGGCGCCAAGGTCGAGGGAGACGCGGTCCCCCTCCGGCACGTAGCCCGCCACCTCCTGGCCGTCCCGGACGAGGGCGAAACCCGGGGACAGAAGGCTGCGGTCCGGCCGGGCCCGCACCACGTCCATGCCCGAGCCGGCCAGGAACGCCGCCAGCGCGCGGCTCGTGCCGGGCGTGACTTCCGGGTTGCCGGACTGGTCCCAGTTGATCCCCCCACCTCCCAGCACCGCGCCCCAGGCCATCCGGCGAATGTCACGCTCGGATTGCCGGCCCAGCGCCTGCTCGTCGTAGTGCTGCACCTTCCCGTGACGATGGTTCGCCGCGAAGGTGTCGAACACGTCCTCGGCGCGCAGGTTGTGGTAGTTGACCTGGTCGAGCCGCGTCTCGGTCCAGTAGCGGGGCGCAGGCCCGGGCAGCCGGTTCTGCGCGATCGGAGCGCGGGGACAGGCGGCCGAGACGCGGTCCATCCAGCGCTCCTCCCAGGCCGGCGGACCGGTGTACTCGTTGGTGATCTCCACGATCACGTTGTCGAAGGCGCAGAGCTCGGCCGCGAGGCGCTCGACGTAGCCGTCCTGCAGCGCGAGGAGCCGGGCGTTCGCGAGGTCGAAGAACTCCGGGACCGCTTCGCGAGCCGGGAGATCCAAGCCGTTCACGTTGTTCGCCGGATTGAACGGGTGCCCCGGCCAGCGGTCCTCTGGCGCTGCCTCGAGCCCCGGCTGGTTCCAGATCGGCACCGAGACGATCACGGACCGCTCGCTGGCGCGGCGCAGGAGCTCGCGCAGGCCGGTCCAGTAGCCCTCGTCCCAGCGTTCCAGATCGTAGCGACCGTCGCTCAGCCGCAGCCAGGGCAGCGGCCGGCCGGCGCCGGGAACGTGATGCCACAGGCGCGCGTAGTTGCCGCCGTTGGCGACCAGGGCGTCGAGGCCGCGGGAGTCGCCGATCACGAGGACCTGGCCCGCGCCGAGCAGCACGCGGGGCTGGCCGCGGTAGGCATAGTATCGCGGGTTGGCGGAGCTGCGCTCGAGCTGCCCGGTCAGGACCCCCGGGAGGAACAGCAGGAAGGCGGCGAGTCGGATGCGGCCAAGCGGCATGGCGTCCTCTCAGGGTCGGGAGGAGCCCCGCGGCGCCGCGCCGCCCTCCGCCCCCGCTCGCGAGGACGAAGGGCGCCGTGCCGGAGGGGCGGCCGCTCGAAACGGCGCTGCTCTAGTTACCGCGCCTCACGTCCAGGGTTCCACCCGAGAAGTTGTCGCCGGTGAGGGGAACCCCGCCCGGGCCGAAGAGGGTGCTGTTGGCGGCGTTGATGCGGACCGGCGAGGAGAAGGCGCCCCCATCGAGCTTCAAGGTGAAGCTGCCCAGCGTCCCCGAGCCCACGTTGCCCCGATAGAGGTCGCGCTGGGTGAACACCGCGACGAGCTTGCCCGGAGAGCGCGGGATCGCGACCGCGCGCGAGACGGTCGTGGCACCGGTCAGGAACGGGCCGGCCGAGCCGCCCAGCGACGAGAGCGCGGTTGGCTCGTACTGCAGCTCGACGGCTACGCCCGTGACCGGCTGGGTGGCGTTGCGCAGCACGACGTCGAGCGTGACGCTCTGCTCGTCGAAGGTCTGCAGCGAGAGCGCGACGGCGTTGTTGAGCGCGGAGCCGTCGGGCACGAACGAGACGGAGGTGGCTCCCACCACGGGGCCACTGGGGCTGCCCCCCGCGGAGCAGGCGGCCGCCGCGGCACCGGCGAGCAGCAGGAGGGTTCGGGCTGCGAGCTTCATCCGCGGGCTCCTTTACTGGACCTCGCCGAAGTTGGCGAGGATCATGTCCACGTCCTGGGAATCCACCTTCCCGTCCCCGTTCACGTCGTACTGCTTCTCGCCGGTCTCGATGCCGCGCAGCTCGGCGACGATGTCGTAGCCGTCGACTCGGTCCTCGCTGCCCGGGGAGGTGACGTCCACGTTGGCCTTGGACAGCACGCCGCTACCGGTGCCGATCCGCATCGTCACGCGAATCGTCTGAGTGTTGCTCGCTCCCTCGGCGCGCACCCGGACGTCGCCGGTGTGCGAGCCGTTCGCGAGGTTCGTCGGATCCACCCGCACCTCGACGAGCTGGTTGTTGCCCGAGCCGCTGGCCTGCCCGACCTGGATCCAGGTCTGCGTGGCGTCGACGGTCCAGGCCAGAGTGCCGCCGCCCACGTTCCTGAGCGTGAAGGACTGCGGGCTCGAGACGGAGCTGAACGGCGCCACGTCGAAGCGCAGGCTCGCCGGGCTGACGTCGATCACCGGCGCGCCGGGACCACCGTTGCCGGGGGCCGGACTCACCACCAGGCGCAGGTTCACGGTCTGCGGTGAGTTCGCGACGCCGGAGGCCGTGATCCGGATCGAGCCGTCGAAGATGCCGGGCGTGCCGCCCTGCAGGTCGAGCGTCACCGTGAGGGTGCCGTTGCCCGTGCCGGAGCGCGGCGAGACCTCGATCCAGCGGTCCCGCGGCGCGGCCGTCCAGCGCACCGTCGGATCACCCGTGGTGATGCTCAGGGTCTGCGGGGAAGACTGCCCGTCGATCGTCGCCGCGAAGTTCATCTGGTTCGTGGATACGCCCAGCAGCGGCGTGCCGCCTGGAGCTCCACCACCCGGGGCGCCGCTTCCCGCGGCCGACACCGTCACGGTCACCCGCACCGTGCGCGCGGCCGCTCCCGGCGCGGATACCGTAACGTCGGCCGAGTAGGCGCCGGCCGTGAGGTCCGAGGGATCCAGGCTGACCGTCACGCTCCCGGCGTTCGTGCCCGAGGAGGGGCTGACCGAGAGCCAGGCCGTGCTCTCGCTCACGCTCCACGCCAGCGTTCCGCCGCCGCCGTTGGCGACCGTGAAGCTCTGCCCCGCCGGAGCGGAGCCACCCG
>JBHENL010000072.1:0-6038 GCA_046262075.1 Gemmatimonadota bacterium | reverse complement strand
GGCGCGCGGCGGGCGTCGAGCCCGCCGACTCCGCCTACGTCGAGGTCGGCGCGGGCATGCAGACGACGCTGCAGTTCGCGGACGAGCGGGACGCGTACACGCTCACGGACCGCGCGACCTTCATGGCTCACGCCGACCGGCTGGGCCTGGAGGCGCTGATCCGCGGCGACTCGCTCCTCGCGAACGACTACGCCGTGATGGTCGTCGACCCGAGGCGGCACCCGGGCGCCGACCGCGAGCGGGCGCGGGTCTTCGCCGACTGGCTCGCCTCGGAGGAGGCCCGGGGCATCATCCGGGGGCTGCGACGCGGCGGGGAGCGGCTCTTCGACGTGCCGGAGACCGGGCCCGCTCCGCAGCGTAGCTTGACCGTCTCGGCGGCCGTGAGTCTGAAAGAGGCGCTGGAGGAGGTGGTGGCCGGCTTCGAGATCGCATACCCGCGCACCAACGTGGACCTGAACCTCGGCGCCTCCGGCGCGCTGCGCCGGCAGATCGAGGCGGGCGCCCCGGTGGACGTGCTGATCAGCGCCGCGGCCGGCGAGGTGGACGCCCTGGAGGAGCGGGGCGCCGTGGCGCCGGGCACGAGTCGCGAGGTGGCCTGCAACGCGCTGGTCGTGATCGTGCCGCCCGGGTCGGGCCCGCCGCTTCGCGGGCTCGGCGACCTGCGTCGCGTCCGTCGGATCGCCGTCGGCGCGCCGGGAACCGTACCGGCCGGCGAGTATGCTCGCCAGGCTCTCGAGTCCGCGGGGCTCCGCCGCGAGCTGCAGGATCGGCTCGTCTTCGCCGAGAACGTCCGGCAGGCGCTCGAGTACGTGGCGCGGGGAGAGACGGACGCCGGCTTCGTCTACCGCACCGATGCGCTCGTGCACTCGGGCCGGGTGCGGCTCGCCTTCGAGGTCGACGCGCGTCTGCACGCGCCGGTGGCCTATGTCGCGGCCGCGGTGGCGGCCACGCCACGGGCGCGGCAGGCTCGCCGCTTCCTGGCGTGGCTATCCGGAGCCGAGGCGGGCGCGGCGCTGCGCCGGCACGGGTTCGCGCCGCCGCCCTGCGCCGCGGCCGCGGCGTGAGGCGCGAGCGGTGAGCCCCGGCATCCTCGAGCCGCTCCGCCTGTCGCTGATCGTCGCCACCTGCGCGACGATCCTCGTGGGCGTGCTCGGCACCGCGCTGGCCTACGTGCTCGCCCGAAAGCGCTTTCCCGGTCGCGGCGCCCTGGACTTGGCCGTCACCCTCCCGCTGGTCCTGCCGCCGACGGTCACCGGCTACTACCTCATCGTGGCCTTCGGGCGGCGTGGGCTGCTCGGCGGGCCGCTCTACGAGGCGACGGGCTGGACGGTGACGTTCACGTGGGTGGCCTGCGTCCTGGCCGCGACGGTGATGGCGCTGCCGCTGATGGTGAAAGCGGCCCAGTCCGCGATCGCCTCCGTGGAACGGGAGTACGAGGATGCGGCGCGCACGCTGGGAAAGACGGAATGGCAGGTGGCACTCCGAATCACGCTGCCGCTCGCACGCCGCGGGATCCTGGCGGGCCTCGTGCTGGCCTTCGCCAGAGCGCTCGGCGAGTTCGGCGCCACGCTGATGCTCGCGGGCAACATTCCCGGTCGCACGACCACGATGCCGCTGGCGATCTACACCGCCGTGGCGACGGGTGAGGACGAGGCCGCGCGCACGCTCGTGATCGTGCTCACGGCGGTCTCGGCCGCCGTGCTGGTCGCGGCGCATCGTCTCGGCCGCACGCGCTGGTGAGCCCCCGGCGCGGTTCGATCCCCCCGGCGCCGGGTCGACCGTGCCGACAGCCGGTGAGCGCCCCGGGTGCGGCAGGCCTCGGGAAGAGGAGCACCCCGGACCGATCGTGCAGTCGGGCCCGGGTCTCGAAATAGCCCCGCTCGTGCATCTCGCCCATGACGTCCCGGTCGAACTCCAGCGCGCGCCAGCCCAACCTCGATGCCGGCAGGATCTCGATCAGCTCGGGCGGTTCTCCGGCGATCGACATTCCCGTGACTTCGCGGACGGCGGCTGCGCTCAATCCCGCATTCCGCAATTCGAGAGCCGCGCGCACGAGCGCGAGATCCTTCGAGACGAGCGCCTCCCCCAGCAGCGTCGTCATCCGGTCCCCGATCTGCCGGAAGTCGGGGTCGTCCGGGAAAGGCTGGCCGCCCTGATCCGCGGAGGGCGACTTCGGGAATGGCGAGATCACGACCACGTGCGTGAGTCGAATGGACGGCGCGATCGCGGCGAGCTCGAAGAGCGCCGCGATGGGAGCGACGGCGAGCACGCCCCCGTCAAGGTGCGGCGAGAGGGCGTCGCCGTGCTCGCGCCCGCCGGCACCGGCTCCCGGGGGCAGGGGCACGGGGGGCATGACGAGCGGTACCTGAGCGGACGCGAAGACTCCGTCGCGAAAGCGTGACATCTCGCCGGGCTGGTTCGTGACGACGTCCGGCTGGCCATCTCCGAAGTCGACGGTGACGGCTCCGATGCGACGCTCGGGCCACGCCGCCGCGATCCGCTCGAGGTCCGCCTCGTCGAGCGTCCGGCTCAGGATGCGGTAGAGGTGCGATCCGTCGCCGCCCTTCCGCTCCGGGTATCCGGCGCTGAACGGCGACGAAGCCCAGTCGGCGAAGAGCGCGAACAGGAGCAGCGCCGCCAGCCGGCCGCGGAGGAGATCGCCCTGCTCGACCGCCGTGTACCACGCGGCCGCCTCTTCCAGGCCTCGCCTGCCCAGGAACGCGAACGGCGCGAGGAGTGCCCCCGTGCTCGTGCCTGCCACGACCCGGATCGGCGGCTCCTCGCCGTGTCGCTCGTACCACACGTCGAAGAAGGCCTGCAGCGCGCCGATCTCCCAGGCGCCGAACGCACCGCCACCCGTGAGCACGAGCCCGATGGCGGCGCCGGATCGCGCCGCTCCCACCTGAACGTGCGGGGGAGGAGGCACGAACGTCGGCCGGGGCGGACGTGAAGACGCGCAGGCGAGGAGGTCCACTGCGATTGCGCTCACGACGAAGGCTCGCCGCGAGCGGCGGCGCAGGAGCACCCGCCCCGCAGGAGCACGCCGTGAGGCGGTCGGTGACTTGCGCGCGAGGCGGGACGGAGGCTTCACGGACGCATGGGTGTCTGGAGATCGACCATGGCGCCCCTTCAGCGGGGGACGTTCCGGAGCGGCCGAACCGAGGCGAACGCCCCGGTCCCGGCCAGGACACTACCGCTCGGCGTCGGACCCGGCCAGCGTGCCGGACGTGGTGCACCGGCGGGTCGATCCCGTCCATGCGGCGGCTCGACTCGCCGCTGCGTTGCCGGTCCCCGCGCGCAGGTCTAGACTAATTCGGTGACTTCCCTGCGCCGCGCCTTCGTCTCTCTCGCCCTCTGGCTCGTCGCCTGGGGCTGCGCCCCGGCGCGGCCCGCGGGCGACGCGGCGCCGCCCGCTCCCTCGGCGGCCGCGGACGTTGCGGCGCAGCCCCTCTCCTCCGCGGGCTCGGGCGCGGCCGTGGCCCGCCACGCGATGGTGGTCTCGGAGCAGGAGTACGCCACCCGCGCCGGCATCGAGGTCCTGCGCAAGGGCGGCAACGCCGTGGACGCGGCGGTCGCGGTGGGCTTCGCGCTGGCGGTCGTCTATCCGGAGGCCGGGAACCTGGGGGGGGGCGGCTTCATGGTCATCCGCCTGCCCGACGGGCGGGTCACGACCTTCGACTACCGGGAGAAGGCGCCGCTCGCCGCGACGGCGGACATGTTCCTCGACGCGCGCGGCAACGTGATCGAGAACCTCTCGTGGGAGGGGCACCTGGCTTCGGGCGTCCCCGGATCGGTGAAGGGGATGCTGACGGCACTCGAGCGCTACGGCCGGCTGGACCGCGCCAGCGTGATGGCACCCGCGATCCGTCTCGCGCGCGACGGCTTTCCGGTCTCGCAGGGGCTGATCGAAGCGCTCGAGGGCGAGCGCCGCGTGCTGTGCCGGTTCGCCACCACCCGGGAGGTCTTCTTCGCCGGGCGGCCCACGCGCGTCGTGCAGGATTCCCTCAGCGGAGGGCTGCGCACCGAGTGCTTCGCCGCCGACTCCGCGAGACAGGCCTTCGGTCCCGCGGGCCAGCCGCCGGGCGAGCTCGCGCGCGCGGAACCGTTCCGCGTGCCGCCCGGCGTGGACCGCAGACTTGGAGTCTGGACCGCGGGAGACACCCTGCGCCAGCCGGACCTGGCGCGCACGCTCGAGACGATCGCGAGGGACGGCGCGGCGGCCTTCTACGAGGGCCCGATCGCCGAGCTGATCGTCGACGAGATGCGCGGCGGGAGCGGGCTGATCACCCGGCAGGACCTCGCCGCCTACGACGTGGTGGAGCGCGAGCCGGTCCACACCACGTACCGCGGCTTCGACGTGTACTCGATGCCGCCGGCGAGCTCGGGCGGGGTGATCCTGGCCGAGATCCTGAACGTGCTCGAGCCCTTCGACGTGAAGGCCCTCGGGTTCCACTCCGCGCGCGGCGTGCACGTGCTGGCGGAGGCGATGCGGCGCGCGTACGCCGACCGCAACCGGTTCCTCGGCGACCCCGCCTTCGTCGAGATGCCGCTCGCGACCCTGCTCTCGAAGGACTACGCGGGCGAGCTGGCTGCGTCGATCGACACGACTGCGGCGACGCCCTCGGCCGAGGTGCTGGCCGGGGCGCTCTTCGGCACGCCGCACGAGTCGCTCCAGACGACGCACTACTCGATCGTGGACAGCGCCGGCTACGCCGTGGCCACGACGACCACCCTCAACGGAGGCTTCGGCTCCGGCGTGGTCGTCGAGGGTGCGGGGTTCTTCCTGAACAACGAGATGGATGACTTCACCGTGAAGCCCGGCGTGCCCAACGCCTACGGCCTCGTGCAGGGCGAGGCCAACGCGATCGAGCCGGGGAAGCGCATGCTCTCGGCGATGACTCCCACGCTCGTGACGAAGGACGGCGCGCTGTTCCTCGTCGTCGGCACGCCCGGCGGCTCGACGATCATCACGACGGTGGCCCAGGTGGTCTCGAACGTGATCGACCACGGCATGCCGCTCGAGCGCGCGGTGGCGGCAGGGCGGGTGCACCACCAGCACCTCCCGGACGCCCTCCAGGCCGAGCCGTTCACGCTCAGCGAGGACACCGTGCGGCGCCTGGAGGCCCTGGGGCACGAGGTGCGGCTGCGCCGCTGGACCTCGGGCCGCGTGAACGCGATCCTGCGCGATCCCGCGACCGGGCTGTACCAGGGGGTGGCGGACCTGCGGCAATACGCGGGGCTGGCCGAAGGCTTCTGACGCGCGACCCGCACGGCGGCGCCGCGTGCGCGTCCGTGGAGCTTCCCGGATGAGCGGAGGACGGCCGCGGATCTGCCTGCTGCTCGAGAGCTTCCATCCCGTCGTGGGCGGCATGGAGCTCCAGGGTCGGGCCCTGGCCGAAGGCCTCGCCGCACGCGGGCTGCCGGTACTCGTCGTCACGCGGCGCCCGAGTCCCGACCTGGCACGCCTCGAGCGCCTGGGCGACGTCGAGGTCCACCGCGTCGGCGCGGGAGCGGGGCGCTGGCGCGCGCTGCCCGCGGTGCTCCGGCGGCTGCGCGCCCTGCGCGAGCGCTACGACCTGATCCACGTGTCCGGGCTCCGGACCTTCGGCCTGGCGGCCGTCGCGGCCGCCGCCGCGCTGCCGCCGCGATTTCCCGTCGTCCTGAAGGCCGACAACGCGGGCGAGCTCTCCGGCGAGTTCTTCGACCCGGGTCTGGCCCGCTACGGCGTGAGCCACCGCTCCCCCGCCCTGGCGCCGCTGAACCGTACGCGCCACCGCGTGCTGCGCCGAGCCGACCACTTCATCGCCATCTCGGGAGCGATCCGCGACGAGTTCCTCGCCCAGGGCGTCGCATTCGAGCGGGTGAGCCTGATCCCCAACGGGGTCGACCTGACCCGCTTTCGTCCGGCGCAGGCGGAGGGCAAGGCGCGCCTGCGAGAGCGCCTCGGCCTGCCCGAGCGGGCGCGCATCGTGGTGTTCGCCGGCCGGCTCGTGTCGTGGAAGGGCCCGCTGATCCTGCTCGAGGCCTGGCGCCGGCTC
>JBHENL010000071.1:0-5224 GCA_046262075.1 Gemmatimonadota bacterium | reverse complement strand
AACCTTCGTGGTGATACTACCAGTCGGTCACGAAGCCGAGTGACGACGATCCTTTTCCCACCGCGCCGCATCGCCACCAGCGAGTCCGCGCTCCTCGTCTCGCGCGACCGAACCCCTGGGATCCGCGACGACGACCCTCGTGCTCGAGAAGGGTTCGCGGCGCGACCGTGCTCTGGCGGCGCAGGATTCGCCGCCGTAGACTCTGCGTCTGATTTTCACGATTCCTGCGATTCCGGTTTTGTGCGGGGAATCGACTCCTTTTCTGGGACCGTACTCATCTTGCGCGTCCGCTTCGCACCCAGCCCCACCGGAATGCTGCACGTCGGCGGAGCGCGCACCGCCGTATTCAACTGGCTGCTGGCGCGCAAGCACGGTGGTACGTTCGTCCTGCGCATCGAGGACACCGATCGCGAGCGCTCAACGGAGGTCGCTCGGGACGCGATCCTGAGCTCGCTCACCTGGCTGGGCCTCGACTGGGACGAGGGACCCGTCTACCAGTCGAGCCGCGGAGCGCGGCACGCCCAGGCTGCGCGCGAGCTGTGGTCGCGCGGGCATGCGTATCCGTGCTTCTGCAGTCCCGAGGAGCTGGAGGCGGAGCGGGTGAACGCGCAGCGAGAGAAGCGCAATTACGTGTATTCCCGCCGCTGTCGAGCGCTGGATTCCGATACGGTCCGGCGGCGGATGCAGGCGGGCGAAGCATTCACGATCCGCTTCGCGGTGCCCCCCGGGCGGACCGAATGGGAGGACCTGGTCCACGGCCGCACCGGATTCGACAACGACGGGATCGGCGATTTCATCGTGCTGCGCTCCGACGGGGGAGCGGTGTACAACCTGGCGGCGACCGTGGACGACCTCGACATGCGGATCACACACGTGGTGCGCGGGGACGACCACGTCTCCAACACGCCGCGGCAGATCCTGATCTACCGCGCACTCGGGACCGAGCCGCCGCGGTTCGCGCACGTGCCGCTCCTCTTCGGCCCGGACCGGCAGAAGCTATCGAAGCGACACGGTGCGCAGTCGGTGGAGGAATTTCGGGCCATGGGCTACCTCCCGCAGGCGCTCGTCAACTTTCTCGCCCTGCTGGGATGGTCCCCCGGCGACGACCGGGAGGTGCTCGATCTGCGCGAGCTCATCGAGGCCTTCAGCCTGGACCGGATCACCGGGAAGAGTGCCATCTTCGAGACCGCGAAGCTGGAGTGGCTGAACGGCCAGCACCTCGCCCGTCTTTCCCTGGAGGAGCTGGCGCACGAGGTCACGCCCTGGCTCGTGCGGGCGGGGCTGACGCGGGAGGAGGAGGTCGCATCGCGCGCGGCCTGGTATCGCGAGCTACTGGAGGTGCTTCGACCCCGAGCGCGGCTCCTGCCGGACTTCGTCACGCTCGCGCGTCCCTACTTTCCGGCGCCCGTCGAGTATCGACCCGACGCGGTCGCCCGGTTCTGGAGCGATCCCGTCGCCGCCGGCCGGCTCCTTGACGAGCTGCGCTCGGAGCTGGCGGTGCAGCCGGACCTGACCGACGCGGGGCGTCTCGAGGCGCGTCTCCGCGCGATCGCCGAGGAGCGAGGGCTCTCGTTCTCCGCACTCGTGCACCCCCTGCGTGTCGCCCTCACCGGGATGCGCGTGAGCCCCGGGATCTTCGAAGTGCTGCGCATGATGGGGAAGGACCTGGTGCTGCGCCGCCTGGACGAGGCCCTCGCGCACTTGCACGTGACGGCTGCGTCCCCGCCGGCGTGACGCTGCCTCCGGACTCTCCGCGCCACGCGGGGGAGCCGCCACGCACGCCGCGCTCCGGTTCCGATGCGCTTCCTTCGACCGCGGGGGGCGTCGCGGCAGCCGGCGTTCCGTGGGAGCGCGCCGGGAGCTGGGCGTGCGTACCGCCTTCCTCGAGACCGCCCGCCGCTGCCTCCTCCAGCCCGTAACCTTCTTCCGCGGGATGACCCCGGCGGGGCCCCTGGCGCCGTCTCTGGTCTACGCCGTCCTCGTCTCGGCGCTGGCCTTCTCCGTCCAGGTGGTCTGGCAGGTGATGCTCCCGAGCCCGTGGCCGGGACTCGGCGTCGGCACGGGGGAAGACGGCTCCGGGCCGCTCGGCGGCATGCTGATGATCCTCGCCGGTCTGGTGCTCCTGCCGGTAGTCGTGCCGCTCCTCTTCCTGTTTCTCGCGGGCGTCTACCACGTCGTGCTGCTCCTCCTCGGCGGCCCCAGCCGGGGCTACGTCGCCACGGCTCGCGCGGTGGCGTATTCATCGAGCGCGCAGCTTCTCGCGATCGTGCCCGTGTGCGGCTCGGTCTTCGCTCTGGTGTGGGGCACGGTCCTCGAGGTGATCGCGCTGCGCGAGGCGCACGGAATCCAGACGGGCAAGGCCGTCGCGGTCGTGCTCGTGCCGCTCCTGCTCTGCGCGGTGGCCGCCCTCGCGATGGCCGCGCTCGTGCTGGGGGTGGTCGGGGCCGCTGCCGTGCGCGGGCTCGAATGAGCCAGGTGTGGAGCCTGATCGCGGCCGCCTACGCCCTGCTCGGGATCGGCATGGCGCGCGTGTCGCCGGGTGTCCTGCAACTGCTTCCGCCGTGCCCCTTCCGAAGCCTGACGGGTTTTCCGTGCCCGACTTGCGGCACGTCGCGTGCTCTACTGGCGCTCGCGCACGGCGCGGCGGCCGAAGCGTTCCGGATCCAGCCGCTGGCGACGCTCCTCGTCCTGGCGGCGCTCGCCGCCGGCGCCCTCTCTGCTGCCGCGGCAATGACGCCCCGCCTGCGGAGCGCCCCCGAGGAGGATCGGAGGACCTTGCCGGCCGCGGCGTGGAGGGCTCCGGTGGCGGCGACCGATTCTCCCGGAAGGCACACCGTGCTCGCGGTCCGGGCGCTCGCGATCGCGCTGTCCTGCAACTGGGCCTATCTTCTCATCGCCGCCGGCGGCCGCTGACGCGCCCAGAGGAAAGACGCGAGCGGACGCGGGTCCCACATCGAAGCTCCACACATGCAGCCACCGATCCTCATCGATCCCTCGCCCGCCTACGGGGCGGGAGCGGACGCCGGACGCACGCCGACACCGCTGCGAACTGCGGTCCGGGACGGCCGCCGGCTGATCCTGGACCTGGCGCCGGAGGAGTTCCGGCGGGAGATCGGTGCCCTTCTCGAGAAGCTCGGGGAGCGGCCGTATCGTGCCGGGCAGCTTCGCGAGTGGGTGTACGTGCGCCGCGCCGGCTCGTTCGAGGAGATGTCGAACCTCCCGATCTCGCTCCGCGGGGCGCTCGCCGAGCGCTACGTCCTGAGCTCGCTGTCGCTCGAGGAGCGCGCGGCCTCGGTCGACGGCACCGAGAAGTTCCTCTGGCGTCTGGCGGACGGCCGGGAGGTGGAGTCGGTCTCGATCCCGGGCTCCCGCAAGCTGACCTACTGCATCTCGAGCCAGGTCGGCTGCCCCCTGGCGTGCTCCTTCTGCGCCACCGGGAAGCTCGGATACACGCGGCAGCTCACGGCGGGCGAGATCGTGGACCAGGTCCGGAGCCTGCTGCGGCTGACGCGCGGCGCCCTCGGAGAGACGGCCGGGCGGGAGCCCAACCTGGTCTTCATGGGCATGGGGGAGCCGCTCCTCAACCTGCGCAACGTGCTGCCGGCGCTGGCGTGGCTCACCGCGGACGAGTTCCTGAACCTCGGCGCGCGCCGGATCACGGTCTCGACGGCCGGCGTCGCACCGCGGATCGCCGACCTCTCCGCGTTCAACCCGCAGATCAAGCTCGCGGTCTCGCTGCACGCGCCCGAAGACGAGCTGCGGGACGACCTCGTGCCCCTCAACCGGCGGCACCCGCTCACGGAGCTGATGGCGGCCTGCAGGGCGTTCGCGCGCGCGACCGGTAAGCGCATCACGTTCGAGTACATCCACCTTCCCGGGGTCAACGACCGCCCGGGCCACCCAGCCGCCCTGCGCGACCTGCTGGAGGGTATCCCCGCCAAGATCAACCTGATTCCCTACAACCCCGTTCCGGGCCTGCCGCACCGCGCGCCCACGGAACGGGAGAGCGAAGCCTTCCTGCAGCGGCTCCAGGGTACGCTGCGCTGCTCGGTGACGCTCCGGCGGCCGCGCGGGCGCGACATCGGAGGGGCCTGCGGCCAGCTCGAGCTGGAGCGCCATCCCGAACGGCTCGTCGAGCCGCTGCACGCGGTCGGCGGATGAGCTCCGCGGCGCGCCTCGCGCCGCTGATCGCCGCCGTCTGGGCCGTCGCCGCGACCGAGCTGCCCGCCCAGGGCCGTGCGAAGCAGGTGGAGTGCTCGTTCCTGCTCTTCTCGGGCTGCCGCAACTACGACATCGATGTCGTGCGCATCACCCCCGACGGCGCGCTCCACCCGCAGGAGGACGCCGACACCTACCAGTTCGTGAATCCCGACAGGCTGGGTCCCGCCTCGCATCTGGTGCTCGAGCTCTATCGAGGGGACCGGTTGCAGGAAGAACGCGCCGTGATCTGGGTGGACCGCGCGACGGGTGCGGTGGGGGGCGACTGGCCGTCCGTCCTGCGCAACGACGCCGTGCGCTCGGCGGTGCTCCGCGGCGTGCCGGGCGACCGCGTCGAGCTCTACGACGACCGTCACCGGCGACCCGGGCGCGCGCTAACCCGGATGGTCATCTTCGCCGGGAGGGATGCCTGCCGGACGGCGACGAACCTGAACGACCGTGGGAGCGGCTGCATCACTACCGAGGGTCGCGGGGTGGCGGGGAAGGTCTCGGCGATCACCATTTGGTACAGGGGGACGGCGGAGCCCGCGGCCGGCGTCCTGCCCCCCTCGGAGGTCACGCCGCAGCCAGCCGTGCCGCCGGACTCCGTCGGGGCGCAGCAGCCCGCTGCCGCCGACTCCGCCGGGCGGCCCGTCGCGCCCGACTCGGTGGGACCGGCCCTCACTCCCTCGGATTCCGTGCCGGCCGGAACCAATGGCACGGCGGCGCGCGAACCAGGGGCGGCGTCCCGGGGGCGAGCAGTTGCGGCCCTGCCGGAGGGTTCGTAAGATGTCGGCTTCGGGGGCGGTTAGCTCAGTTGGTTAGAGCGCTTGCTTGACATGCAAGAGGTCACAAGTTCGAGTCTTGTACCGCCCACCACTTGAAGGGCCGCGTCCTGCATCGACTTAGCGGGCGCGGCCTGCTTCATTTCAAGGGTTCGAGTCGCCACGGAAGCTTGCTGCGGGCTAGGACCGGGTCTGGTCCAGAGACGCACTCAGCGCAACGGCGAGAGCGGCCTGGCCGCTGA
>JBHENL010000070.1:0-2751 GCA_046262075.1 Gemmatimonadota bacterium | reverse complement strand
CCAGGATCGAGGTCAGCCGCGTCTCCCCCGCCGGCACGACGGCCAGCGCTCCGCGGAGAACGTCGGCGGCGACGGCGGAGCACACCACGTCCAGCGCGTGCGCCAGCAGGGGGCGTCCCGCCAGCGGCGCCAGCAGCTTTGCGCCGCCGAAACGGCGGCCTCCCCCCGCTGCGAGCACGAGCCCCCAGCAGGCCTCCGCGGACCCCGGTAGACGTGGCGTCCTGCGCATCGACTCGTCCCCGGGTGACCCAAACGTTCGCCCCCACGATTCTACGCGGAGCGGCTCGCCCGTGAAACACCGCCCTACCGGATCCACACCTCGCGCGGCACTCGCCGCGCGCGCCGCGTAACCCGTCTGGCGTCGCCCTTCCCACGGGCGGATATTGGATTCGTCCGTCCCGCGCCGATTGTCTCCTGTCCGGATGGTCTCCTCCTCGTGACGTCCTCCCGCGATCCCGCGTCGCACGCGCCGCGCGACAGCTTCGGCAGCCGCGGCCTGCTGCGCGTCGGCAGCCGCGACGTCGAGATCCTGCGCCTGTCCAGTCTGGAGGGTCGCGGCCTGGAGCCTGCACGGCTGCCGTACTCCCTGCGAGTGCTCCTGGAGAACCTCCTGCGCCACGAGGGTGCCGGGGTGAGCGCCGACGACGTGCTGGCACTCGCCGGCTGGGACCCGCGCGCCGTGCCGGCGCGCGAGATCTCGTTCACGCCCGCACGCGTGCTCCTGCAGGACTTCACGGGCGTCCCGGCGGTGGTGGACCTGGCGGCCATGCGCGGCGCCATGGCACGCCTCGGGGGCGATCCCGCGCGGATCAACCCCCTGCAGCCCGTCGAGCTCGTGATCGACCATTCCGTGCAGGTGGACCGCTTCGGCAGCCTCGGCGCCCTCGCCTTCAACGCGGACATGGAGTTTCGCCGCAACGAGGAGCGCTACGCGTTCCTGCGCTGGGGGCAGCGCGCGTTTCGCAACTTCAAGGTCGTCCCGCCCGCGACGGGCATCGTGCACCAGGTGAACCTCGAGTACCTGGCCCGGGTGGTGTTCGAGGGCGGCGCGCTGGCCGGGCCCCTCCCGGGCATGGCGGGGCCGGCGCGAGGCGGCGGCGCGGGCGCGCCGCCGATGGCCTATCCCGACACGCTCGTCGGCACGGACTCGCACACGACGATGGTGAACGCGCTCGGCGTCCTGGGCTGGGGCGTGGGGGGCATCGAGGCCGAGGCGGCGATGCTGGGCCAGCCGATCTCGATGCTGATCCCGCGGGTCGTCGGCTTCCGCCTCTCGGGCCAGCTCGCGGAGGGTGCCACCGCCACGGACCTGGTCCTCACCGTCACCGAGATGCTGCGACGCCGGGGCGTCGTCGGCACGTTCGTGGAGTTCTTCGGCCCCGGGCTCGCCGACCTCCCCATCGCCGACCGCGCCACGATCTCGAACATGTCGCCCGAGTTCGGCGCCACGTGCGCGATGTTCCCCGTGGACGACGAGACCCTGCGCTACCTGCGCTTCACGGGACGTCCCGCCGAGGCCGTGGAGCTGGTCGAGGCCTACACGAAGGAGCAGGGGCTCTTCCACACCGCCGAGACCCCCGAGGCGCGCTACTCCGACACGCTCGAGCTCGACCTCGGCACGGTCGAGCCCAGCCTGGCGGGGCCGCGCCGCCCCCAGGACAGAGTCCCGCTCGGCCAAGCACGCCGCGCATTCGGGGACGCGCTGGCAACGCTGCTCGACGGCGGATCCGGAACCAGCGCCGTCCCGGCCCGGGCGCGGGCCGTGGACCGCTGGGAGGCGGAGGGCGGCCAGCCCGACGACGGCGCCATCGCGACCGAGGAGCCGCCCGCGGGTGTGCCCGTGACCATCGGCGGCGAGGAATGCCGGCTGCACCACGGGTCGGTGGTGATCGCCGCGATCACCAGCTGCACGAACACCAGCAACCCCTCCGTCATGGTGGCCGCGGGCCTGCTGGCGAAGAAGGCCGTGGAGCGCGGGCTGCGCTCGCAGCCGTGGGTGAAGACGAGCCTGGCACCCGGCTCGCAGGTGGTCACCGAGTACCTGACCGAGTCGGGGCTGCTGCCGCACCTCGAGACGCTGGGGTTCCACGTGGTGGGCTACGGCTGCACGACCTGCATCGGCAACAGCGGCCCGCTCCCCCCCGAGATCTCCGAGGCCGTGCAGGCGGCCGACCTCGTGGCCGTCTCGGTGCTCTCCGGGAATCGGAACTTCGAGGGACGCATCAACCCCGAGGTTCGCGCGAACTACCTGGCCTCGCCGCCGCTGGTGGTCGCCTACGCTCTGGCCGGGCGCATGGACGTGGACCTCATCGGCGAGCCGCTGGGGATCGGCTCCGATGGACAACCCGTGTTCCTGCGCGACGTGTGGCCCTCGAACGGCGAGATCCGTGAGGTGATCGAGAGCTCCGTGCGCTCCGAGATGTTCCGCGCCAAGTACACCTCGGTCTTCGAGGGCGACGAGCGCTGGCGCGCGCTGCCGATCCCCGAGAGCGAGCTCTACGCCTGGGAGCCGGAGTCGACCTACATCCGGGAGCCGCCCTACTTCGAGGGGATGACGCTGGAGCCCGCGCCCGTGGAGGAGATCGGCGGGGCGCGGGTGCTCGCACTCCTGGGCGACAGCGTGACCACCGACCACATCTCGCCGGCGGGCTCGTTCCGGGCCGAGAGCCCGGCGGGCCGGCATCTGGTGGAGCACGGCGTCGCGCCGACGGACTTCAACTCCTATGGCTCGCGCCGCGGCAACCACGAGGT
>JBHENL010000069.1:0-8190 GCA_046262075.1 Gemmatimonadota bacterium | reverse complement strand
CCTCGCCCCGGTCCAGCTTCTCCTTCAGCTCCTCGCGCGAGATCGTGCCGGTCATGAGTCCTCCCGTTCGGGGTTCGATTCCCCGAATCTGCACCGGCCGAGCCGGTGAAGGGAGGCTCTTGGCGTCGCGGCTCGCTGGCGAATCTCGAGGCCGACGTCGCGTACGGAATCACGGATCGCCGCCGCGCAGGCGATCGCGGGGGCGGGCTCCTCGAAACGCGCGAGGAACCCGTCGCCGGAGGTGCTCAGCTCCCGTCCGCCGAACCTGCGCAGCTCGCGCCGAACCCGGGCATCGTGCGCGCTGCGCAGCTTGCGGTATCCACGATCTCCCAGCTGGGCGAGCCGCTCGGTGGAGCCGACGATGTCGGTGTAGAGCAGGGTCGCGACGGAGCGTTCGAGGTGCTGCATGGCCTGGCGAGATCCGGCGGCTGGGGGGTGGCCAGAAGATGTTCCCGCAGGCCCGGCGGGGGAACGTTCTCGACGACGCGTGGCTCCCTACGACGTGGCTCTCCCCAGCACCCGCTCGTAGACCCGCAGGTCGTCCTCGCTGAAGAGCACGAAGCGCACGAGCTCGAGGCATCCTTCCACGCGCAGCGCCTCGCGCACCGCTGCCACGGCGATCGGCGCGGCGCGCTCGATCGGGAAGCGGTAGGCCCCGGTGCTGATCGAGGGGAACGCGATCGAGCGCAGGCCGTGCTCGGCCGCCAGTGCCATCGAGCTCCGGTAGCAGCCGCGCAGCAGCTCGTCCTCGCCGCGACGGCCCCCGCTCCAGAAGGGACCCACCGTGTGGATGACGTGGCGCGCGGCCAGACGGTGGCCGCGCGTGATCCGCGCCTCTCCGGTCGGGCAGCCGCCGATGCGCCGGCACTCCTCGAGGAGCTCGGGCCCCGCCGCGCGGTGGATCGCGCCGTCGACCCCGCCGCCGCCCAGCAGCGTCGTGTTGGCGGCGTTCAAGACGGCGTCCACCCGCTGTTCCGTGATGTCGCCCCGGACCGCTTCGATTTTCGCCATGCAGCGCCTGCTCCTGCCGAGTGTCCGCGACCGCGGCCGCCGTGGAATTCTTTCACGGTGGCTGCGGCTGGACCACCCCCGTGGGTCCGGTCCGCGGGCTGCGGCGTGTTGCCGGGTAAATGCTTGCGGCTGGGGAGTCGGCCGCCCCTCGGTGCGACGTGCGTGGCACGGGAGATGCTCGTCTTCGAGAGTTCACCCCCCGTTTGCCATTCCGTCGGCTTCGCGCGGCCGGGATCCCATGTGCTCCGCCGCACGGGCGCGCCGCGTCCTCCCGGGCACGGCTCCCCGACCGGCGCGCGGGCACCCATCCAGGAGACATGCATGAAAGCCATCGTGTTCCACGGCATCGGCGACCTCCGGCTGGACGACGTCGACGAGCCCAGGATCGAAGAGTCCCAGGACGCGATCGTGCGCATCACCGCGGCGGCCATCTGCGGCACCGACCTGCACATGGTGCGCGGCACGCTGCCGGGCATGAAGCCAGGCACGATCCTCGGCCACGAAGGTGTGGGGGTCGTCGAGGAGCTCGGCAAGAACGTGCGGAACCTGAACGTCGGCGACCGGGTGGTGATCCCCTCGACGATCGCCTGCGGCTGGTGCTCGTACTGCCGCGACGGCTACTTCGCGCAGTGCGACGAGGCGAACCCCAACGGGAAGCAGGCCGGCACCGCGTTCTACGGAGGGCCCGCGCAGAGCGGCCCGTTCCACGGGCTGCAGGCCGAGTACGCGCGTGTGCCCTTCGCCAACGTCGGGCTCGTGAAGCTGCCGGAGGAGGTGGGCGACCATTCGGCCATCCTGCTGTCGGACATCTTCCCCACCGGCTGGTTCGGCGCGGAGATCGCCGAGGTCGAGGACGGCGACACGGTGGCCGTCTTCGGCTGCGGCCCGGTGGGCCAGTTCGCGATCGCGAGCGCAAAGCTCCTCGGCGCGGGCCGGGTGATCGCGGTGGACCGCATCGCCTCCCGCCTGGACATGGCACGGGCGCAGGGTGCCGAAGTCGTCCACTTCGAGAAGGAGGACCCGGTCGAGACGATCCGCGAGCTGACCGGCGGCATCGGGGTCGATCGCGCGATCGACGCCGTGGGCGTGGACGCGGAGGGCCCGGATTCCGGGCCCGCGGCCAAGAAGGCGAAGAGGAAGGAGGAGGAGTACCGGCGCGAGCGGAAGCAGGTGGCGCCGGAGACGAACGTCCAGGGACCGCTGTGGCAGCCGGGCGACGCCCCGTCGATCGCGCTGCAGTGGGCCGTGAAGGCGCTCGCCAAGGCCGGCTCGCTCTCGATCATCGGGGTCTACCCGCAGACCGCGCGAACCTTCCCCATCGGCGAGGCGATGAACAAGAACCTCACGATCAACATGGGCAACTGCAACCATCGCCGGTACATCCCCGACCTCCTCGACATGGTGCGGAGCGGGACGGTGGATCCCGAGAAGGTGCTCACGAACGTGGAGCCGCTCACCTCGGCGCTCGAGGCCTACGAGGAGTTCGACCAGCGCGAGGCGGGGTGGATCAAGGTGGTGCTGGAGCCCGGCGGAGGGGACGGGACCGCGTCCCGGCGCAAGCCCAGGCGCGGGGCGCGCCGCGAGCGGGCGGGGGCCTGATGCCGCTCTCGCTGATGTGCACGCAGTTCGCCCACGGCGACGAGATCCCCGCGCGCTACACGTGCGAGGGCGAGGACGTCTCGCCGCCCCTCGCCTGGATGGGTGCGCCGGCGGGCACGAAGAGCTTCGCCCTGATCGTGGACGATCCCGACGCGCCGGATCCCGCCAACCCGCAGCGCACCTGGGTGCACTGGGTCCTCTACAACGTCCCGCACGACGTGGACGACCTGCCCGAGGCCATGCAGCCGCGCGCGCTGCCGCCGAACGCGCGAGAGGGGCTGAACGACTGGGAGCGCACCGGCTGGGGCGGACCCTGCCCGCCGATCGGGCGCCACCGCTACTTCTTCAAGCTATACGCGCTGAGCTCGTTCATCCCCGACCTGCCCGACCTCACGGCGGGAGAGGTGGAGTCCGCGATGGAGGGCCGGGTGCTGGAGCAGGCGGAGCTAATCGGGACGTATCAGAAGAAGAAGAAGGGCGGTGCAGTGCGGTAGCTGCCGGAGTCGAGTCGTTCGCCTCCGGGTACGCTCCCAAGGGACGGGCGCCGGCGACGAGATGACGCTCGAAGAACGTGGCGACGATCTGCGCGTACAGGTCGCGGTTCTCCTTCTTCTGGAAGCCGTGCCCCTCGTTCAGCGCGTTCACGTACCAGACTTCGTTGCCGGCGGCGCGCACGGCCGCCACGATCTGCTCCGCCTCCGTGACCGGCACGCGCGGGTCGTTGGCGCCTTGCGCCACCAGCAGCGGCACGCCGATGCGCCCGGCGTTCCGGTTGGGGCTGATGGAATCGAGGAACGCGCGCATCTCCGGGTCACGCTCGTCGCCGTACTCCTCGCGCCGCAGGTCGCGCCGGTACTCCTGCGTGTTCTCCAGGAACGTGACGAAGTTGCTGATGCCGACCACGTCCACGCCCGCGCGCAGGCGATCCCCGTAGTGGACCAGGCTCGCGAGCACCATGTAGCCCCCGTAGCTCCCGCCGGCGACGGCGATCCGGCTGGCGTCGAGATCGGGCCGAGTGGCGATCCAGTCGAGCAACGCGCCCACGTCCCTGACGGAGTCCTCGCGCAGCCGCCCGTCGTCCAGCTTCACGTACGACTTCCCGTAGCCCGACGAGCCGCGCACGTTCGGGGTCACGACGGCAAGCCCCTGCTCGACCACCCAGAACTGGTAGGCCGGGTTGAAGACGGGCCGCTCCTGCGACTCCGGGCCGCCGTGGATCCCCACCACCACGGGATGCGGCCCCGGCCCCGCCGGCCGGTAGACGAAGGCCGGGATCCGCCGTCCGTCGAAGCTATCGTACTCCACGAGCTCGGGCGTCACGAACGTCCCCGTGTCGAGCCCGCCTACCTCGCTGAACGTCCAGCGCGTGAGCTCGCGCGCCCGGAGCGGGTCGGGCGTGCCCTCGCCCAGCACCTCCGAGGCGGAGCCGGGGAGCGCCTCCAGCTCGAGCGTGAACACGTCGCTCGGCGTGGTCGGACCGTTGAGCGTGAAGGCGAGGCGGCTGCCGTCCGGGCTGAACTTCGGGTCACTCAGCACGCCCACGGGCACGGAGTCGACCCGCTCGTGACGCAGCGTGGCGGGATCCAGGAGGTAGAGTCGCGAGAGACCGCCCTCGTTCACCACGAACGCGGCGCGGCGGCCGTCGTCGCTCAGCGCGAAGCCCTCCACGTCCCACGGGATCTCCGACGTGAGAACGCGGAGCTTCCCGCTCTCGAGGTCCAGGCGCGCGAGCTGCAGGAACTCGCTCAGCGCGTCGGTCGCGAGAAAGACCCCCCGGCCGTCCGCCGTGAAGCGGGGGCTCACGCCCGTATAATTGCCCGGCCGCTCGTCACCTCCGGCGACGAGCCTCAGCTCTCCACGATCGGGATCCAGCAGGTGCAGCCGGCTGTCCACCACGCTGACGTACTGGACGACGAGCAGGTGGCTGCCCGTCGCGTCCCAGTCCACCCCCGACCACAGGGCGCCGTCGGGCGCCTCCAGCACCAGGCGCGTGGCGTCCGGCGAGATCGTTTCGGCGAGAGCCACCTCGCCGGGCGCGCCGGCGGAGCGGTCGAGCTCGGCGATCCAGACGTCGTTGGAGCGGCCGTCCCGTCGCGTGCTGGTGAACGCGAAGCGCCTGCCGTCCGCGCTCCAGCGGCCGAACAGGTTCCGTGATCGCCCATCGGTGAGGAGCCGGTCGCGCCCGGTGGCCGGGTTCAGCAGGTAGAGCTGGTAGAACTCGCCGCCCCCCGAGTCCATGCTGAAGACTAGCTCCGGCGTGCCCGGCCTGCGTTCGGCGGCGGCGAGCGGCTCGTCGAAGAACGTGAGCTGGTGCCGGGCGCCGCCGGGGGCGTCCACCCGGTGCAGCTGCTGGACGTCGCCGAAGCGGGTGACGATGAAGACGCCGCGCCCGTCGCCGGTCCAGTCCTGGAACGCCGCGCCGCGCGTGTTCAGATAGCGGCTCATCCGCCCCGCGATCCGGGCCGGGACCTCCGGCACGCGATCGAGCACGACCTGACCGTCGTTGGCGGTGCGTATGGTGTCGGCCGCCGCCGCGGTCGCGGAGGGCGTGGCGCCGCGGCCCGGCTGCACGACCTGCGGGCTCAGCGACACCGACGGGAACGAGGCCAGCGCGGCCAGGGCCGAGACGATGCAGGGCAGTGTCGCACGGTCAGCCGTCGGTCCTCCCGGTGAGATTGCGGCCTTCCTGGAGCGGGCGCGAAAGATACCCCGCGATCGAAGAGCGTGACCAGCGCCCCCGCGTGGCGGTTGCGCATGGCAGAGCAGGCCCGGAGCTGACCGCCGTTGCTCGATGCGGCCGAAGCCGACAGCTTCCGCCGATGCGCCAGCTCGATCCCATCTCGGGCGCGGCCGCCGCGGGAAGAGCCGCGGCCGATGCCTTCGACGACGCCAATCCCTGGATCGAGCGTCTCGCGCGCTTCGGCTACGCCGCGAAGGGCGTGGTCTACGTCCTCGTGGGCGGCCTGGCGGCGCTCGGTGCGCTGCGCGCCGGCGGACGGACGACCGGTGCCCGAGGCGCCCTGACGACGCTCCTCGACGAGCCGCTGGGAAGCCTCGCGCTCTGGATCGTGGCCGTCGGTCTGTTTGGCTACGTCCTCTGGCGATTCGTGCAGGCGTTCAAGGATCCGGACCGCCACGGGACCGACCTGAAGGGCCTCGGCCTCCGCGGCTTCTTCGTGGTGAACGGCCTGATCTACCTTTCGCTCGCACTCGGCGCGCTCGCGCTGGCGCGGGGCGACGGCGGAGGCGGCGGCGGCGACCAGTACACGGAGTGGACGGCGAGGGTGATGTCCCAGCCGCACGGGCGCCTGCTAGTCGGGCTCGGAGGCGCCGTGGTGGTGGGTGTGGGACTCTACCAGTTCTACCGCGCCTACACGGCGAAGTTCAGGAAGCGTCTGAAGACGCGCGAGATGGGCTCGACCGAGGACAGGTGGGCCACGCGCATCGGCCGCTTCGGCTTCGCCGCTCGCGGCGTCACGTTCGCGCTGATCGGGATGTTCCTGATCTCCGCCGCGCTGCACGCGAACCCGGGCGAGGCTCGCGGGCTCGACGGCGCGCTGCGCGCGCTCGAGGAGCAGCCCCTCGGGCCGTGGCTGCTGGGGATCGTGGCCGTGGGACTGGTCGCCTACGGCGTGTTCCAGATGGTCGTGGCGAAGTACCGGCGGATCGGATTGGCATGAGCCGGATCGTCACTTTCATTCCCGGATCACGCTCGTGAGCCTCTGCGCGGCGGCACGCGCCGCCGTCACGCGGGGCTGCAACTGGGGGTCGGCGTCCTTCCAGGCGGAGGCCAGGAACTCGTAAGACTGGCGCGCCTTGGCGTACTCCCCCGCCTCCTCGTAGGCCCGGCCCAGGGCGTAGGCCGCCAGCGGGTCGTGCCAGAAGGACTCGAAGTAGCGAATCGCCTCCCGGGGCCGTCCGCTCTCGAGGTGCAGGGTCCCGAGCCACCAGCGGAGCGCGACGTTCACGCCCGCCAGCGGACCCTCACCGGTCGCCTCGGTCTGGGCCAGCTGCAGGAGGGGTAGCGCCCGCTCGGCCTCACCGCGTCTCCAGAGAGCCAGCCCATCCAGCCCCTCCGCAGCCGCTGCGGCGAACTCGGCAGCCGCGGAGTCGCCCTGGGCCAGAAAACGCTGGCTCTGCGAGCGCAGGCGAGCCACGGCGGCAGCGTGCTCGTCCCACCGGCTTCGGTCGGCGGCGTAGGCTCCTGCGTAGAACGTCGAGAGGTCCGGGAGGCTGTCGGGGGGGAGGCTCTCCCTCGGGTCCAGCACCAGCTCCCGGTCCAGGTCTTCCGCCGACACCGGCACGCCTGTCGCGTACAGCTGGTACAGTCCGGCATCGGTGAGATCGGGCGCCACGGGGTCCTCCAGGTAGCCCAACGCCGTCCGGAGCTTGCCTTGATGCAGGCTGTTGCGGAACAGCCGGACGGTCGTCAGCACGCCTTGGAGCGAGCGTGGTCGTGGATGGAGGGTCAGGACCATCTCCTGCTCGTCCCAGAAGCGGGGATGGTTCAGGTAGCCAGCGGCCAGCGAACCCAGAACGGGTGCCGAGAGCGTATCCAGCGCAGCGCGAGCCTCGCGGCGGCTGGATGAATCGCCGAACACCAGGCCGAAGGCGATCCGGTTCTCTTCGTCGAAGGAAGTGTTCGGCGCGGCTCGACGGTAGGCCTGGATGAAGCTGCGCGCGCGGGCGCTGTCGGCGTCATGGAACGCGTTGTTGACGAGATGGATGTAGAACGGGGCGAAGCTGGGGTCGAGCTCGACCGCCTTCAGGAAGGGCTCGTCGCTGCGTGCCCGTCCGACGAGGGCCTGCTCGCCGAAGTGGAAGTAGAACTCTCCCAGGTTGTACCAGGCCTCCGCTTCGTCCGGGTACTTGCGCACGGCCTCCTGCAGCAACTCGATGCCTTCGATCTCGCCTTTCCAGAACGCGTCGCCCGCGCGCACGAGCATGGCCTCGCGCTCGGTGAGCCGACCCGCATTGCGCGCGGCGCGGGTGTAGTACTGTCCGCCGGTGATCCGCACCTCGACTTCGGGACTCCAGCCGTAGGCCTGCGCCAGGTGATAGAGCGCGAACGCAAAGGTCGAATCGGCCGCGATCGCGCGCTGGTAGGCGGCGATGGCAGCCGGGAAGTCGGAGCGCCGCAGCAGGCTCTCGCCCTCCAGAAACGCCTTCAGGGCCGGCAGCGATGTCGTCGTGGTGCGCGCGAGGTCCGGCGTGGCCCCGGGGTCTTGCTCGCCCTGCCAGATCGCGGAGAGCGCCTCGATCGACAGCCGGTCCACCAGCCCGAAGATGCTGTCCGGAGAGCCCTCGACCTGGGCGGCGCCGAGGCTGGCGCCATCCGGCACGCTGTAGATCTCGGCCCCCACCCGCATGTCCGAGCCGCTCGATACCACGTTCCCCACGAGGGCGTACTTGGCCCCCGCCCGCCGGGCGACTTCGAGCGCCGTCGCCAGGTCCGGAGCGGCCGGGCCCTCGACGGTCTCGCGCCAGCGGGCCAGCACGGTTCGGCTGTCGATCGCGCGCAGGCCTGCCGTGCCGTCGAGATTGGTGGAGAGGACGTCCACCATTCCCTCGCGCCAGACG
>JBHENL010000068.1:0-6225 GCA_046262075.1 Gemmatimonadota bacterium | reverse complement strand
GCTGCACGCTCATCGGCCTCACCCCTGCCCGTAGTAGCGCGCCGCCTCGCCGTACACCCGGCGCAGCGCGGCCCGAAGCGAGTCCAGCTCCTCTCCGCGAAGCGCTGGCGCGCGCTCGACGAGCTCGAACGCCGCCGCCTTCGCGCGCTCGAGGATCCCCCCGTGTCGCGCCAGGTCCGCGAGCACGAAGCGCGGCACCCCGTGCTGCTGGGTGCCGAAGAAGTCGCCCGGCCCGCGCAGGCGCAGGTCCTCCTCGGCGATCCGGAAGCCGTCCGCGTTCCGGCGCAGGAGCTCGAGGCGCTCGACGGCCTCCGGCGGGGCACCCGGGGAGGCGAACAGGAAGCACCACGCCTCGCGCTCGCCGCGGCCCACGCGGCCCCGCAGCTGGTGCAGCTGGGCGAGGCCGAACCGCTCCGCATTCTCGATCACCATCACGTTCGCGGCGGGCACGTCCACCCCCACCTCGATGACCGTAGTGCTCACGAGCAGCCGGATCTCGCCGCGGCGGTAACGATCCATCACGCGCGAGCGCTCGTCCGGCGCCAGCCGGCCGTGCACGAGCCCGATTCCCCGCCCCGGGAAGACGTCGCGGGCGTAGCGCTCGTAGGCGGCCGTGGCGGCCTGCAGGTCCGAGGCCTCGCTCTCCTCGACGAGAGGCACCACGACGAAGACCTGCTCGCCCGCGTCCATCCGCTCGCGCAGGAAGGAGTGGAGAGCCTCGCGGCGCGCTTCGGGCACCAGCCGCGTGCGCACGCGCCTCCGGCCGCGTGGCAGCTCGTCCAGCACGGAGACGTCGAGGTCCCCGTAGAGCGAGAGCGCGAGCGAACGCGGGATCGGCGTCGCCGTCATCACCAGGACGTGCGGCGAGACGCCCTTGGCCGCCAGCCCGAGCCGCTGCTCCACGCCGAAGCGATGCTGCTCGTCCACGATCACGAGGCCGAGCCTGCGAAAGCCTACGTCCTCGCCGAGGAGCGCGTGCGTGCCCACCAGCACCTGCAGCTCCCCGCTCTTCAGCCGGCGCAGGAGCCACGTGCGCGCCTTGCCCTTCACGGCAGCCGTGAGGAGCCCCACCGTGACGCCCGCGGCGTCGAGCCATTCCGCGAGCGTCGCGGCGTGCTGCTCCGCCAGGATCTGCGTGGGCGCCATGAGCGCGCCCTGGCAGCCGCTGTCCACCGCCCGCGTCAGCGCCAGCGCGGCCACGACGGTCTTCCCCGACCCGACGTCCCCCTGCAGGAGCCGTCCGGCGGGTCGGGTGCCGCCCGCATCCCGGGCGATCTCGGCGGTGACGCGCTCCTGCGCCGCCGTCAGCGCGAAGGGCAGGAGCGCGCGCAGCCTCGTCTCCGCCTGGCCGGGGTCGGCGCGCAGCGGCGGCGCCCCCGCGGTGCTCCGGCGCTCGCTCGTCAGGAGCGCCAGCGCCAGCTCCCAGAGGAAGAACTCCTCGAAGATCACGCGCCGCCGTCCGGCGTCGACCTCGGCATCGGATTCCGGCGCGTGCAGGCCGCGCAGCGCCTGCTCGCGCGGCACCAGCCGCTCCGCCCGCAGCACGGCGGAAGGCAGGATCTCGGGAATGCGCCCGCGCAACCGGCGCAGCGCCTCGCGCACGTTCGCGCGGATCTGCTTCTGCGTGAGGCCCTCGGTGGCGGGGTAGACCGGCACGATGCGCCCTCCCGCCTCTGGCGTCGTGACCCACCACTCGAGCGGCTGGATCTGCAGCCGCCCCCGCCGGGCGATCTCGCCATGGACCAGCACCGAAACGCCCGGACGAAGCGTGCCCTCGAGGAACGGCTGGTTGAAGAAGAGGGCCTCGACGGCACCCGTGCCGTCGTCGATCGCGGCCGTGAAGATCGACATGCGGCGCGCACGGCGGACGGCGGCCGCACGGACCACCCCGACGACCGTCGCCTGATCCCCGGGGACGAGCTCGCGGATGGGGGTGGGGCGGGAGGCGTCGACGTAGCGCCGCGGGTAGAGCGCGAGCAGCCCGGCGATCGTCTCGACGCCGAGCTTCGCGTAACGCTCGGCCCGCGCGGCACCCACGCCCGGCAGGAAGCGCACCGGCGAGTCGAGGGCGTGCTCCGCCACGGGACGCCTCAGGCCGGCGTGGGAGCGAGCAGCGCCTCGACGAAGGCTTGCGGGTCGAACACCGAGAGGTCCTCCAGGGCCTCTCCCGTTCCGACCAGCTTGATCGGCAGCCCGAGCTCCTGGCGCACCGCCACCGCCACGCCGCCGCGTGCGGTCCCGTCGAGCTTCGTGAGCACGATGCCCGAGAGCGAAAGCGCCTGGCGAAAGACGTAGCTCTGCGCGATCGCGTTCTGGCCGATCGTGGCGTCGAGCACGAGCAGGGTCTCGTGAGGGGCGCCCTCCAGCCGGCGCGCGACGACGCGCTCGAGCTTTCCGAGCTCCTGCATCAGATCGTGCTGCGTGTGCAGCCGCCCCGCCGTGTCACAGATGACGAGGTCCATTCCCCGGGCGAGGGCCGCCTCCACGCCATTGAACGCCACGGCGGCGGGATCGGCGCGCGGGCCTCCGGAGACCACGTCGCAACCCAGCCGCTCGCCCCACACCCGCAGCTGCTCCACCGCTCCGGCCCGGAAGGTGTCGCCGGCCACGAGCAGCACGCTCCTCCCCGAGCCCTGGGCGCGGGCGGCGATCTTCGCGATCGTCGTGGTCTTGCCGACGCCGTTCACTCCCGCCACGAGATAGCAGGTGGGCTCCCCCGCGCGCGGGTTCTCGCGCAGGGCGGTCTCTTCAGGCGACTGCCTCAGGAGGCGCAGCATCTCGCGGGCGAGCGCGTCGTGGAAGTCGCCCGGGCCGCGCAGCCGGCCCTGGAGCGCCAGCCCACGCACCTCCTCGACCACCTGCGAGGCGGGGCCCGCCCCGAAGTCGGCGCCGATGAGCGTCTCCTCGAGATCCTCCAGGCTCCGCACGTCGAGACCCCTGGCCAGCGTGACGGCGTCCATGGTGGCCAGATCCTTGATCCGGCCCCAGAGCGAGCGGGTACGGCGGTAGGCGCCCTCCTTGCGCTCGAAGAGCGGCATCTACGCCGGGTCGCCGCCGCTCGAGCGGTCCCCCGCCAGGCCCGCGCGCATGCGGACCGCGACCGCCAACCAGAGGACCGAGGCGACGGCGAGTGCCAGGAACAGCGCCTCGTGGCGCTCGAGCAGGAGCCCGCCCACGGCACCGCCCACGAACGCTCCCAGGAACCCCGACATGTTGAAGACGCCGGCGGCGGTGCCGCGCGTCTCGCGAGTCGTGAAGCGGGTGAGGAGTGTCGTCAGCGTGGGCTCGAGCAGGCCGAAGGCGACCACGAAGAGGGCGAGCCCCGCGACGATGCCCGCCAGCTCGTGGCCGAAGAGCCGCAGCGCCACGAACGCCGCGCCGAACAGCGCGATTCCCGCGTGCAGCACGCGCTCGACCGCCTGCGCACGCTCGGCCCAGTTCATCGCCGGGAACAGCACGACCATCCCGAGCACGATCACGGGCGCGTAGATCCGCCACAGGTGGTAGGGCGGGAGGAACTCGTCGAGAAGGATCGGGATCACCACGAACAGCCCGGTCAGGGCGAGGTGGATGACGAACATCCCCCCGTCCAGCTTCAGGAGCTGCGGCTGGAGCAGCACCTTGCGCAGGTTGCGCGCCCGAGGCTCGTGCTCGTCGTCGCGGAGGATGCGCGCGGGGTTCGGCACCACCCGCAGGACGAGCAGCAGCGCCGCCACCGAGAGCACGCCCATCAGCAGGAAGAGCAGCGGCACCCCGAACTCGCCTGCGAGAGTGGGCCCGACGATCACCCCCACCGCGAAGGCGCCCGCCACCGACATCCCCAGCAGCGCCATCGCGCGGCCCCGCACCTCCGGGCGCGTCACGTCGCCCACGAGCGCCACGACCGCCGAGGAGACGGCCCCCAGGCCCTGCAGGGCGCGACCGGCCAGGAGCCAATGGATCGTCGGCGCCCAGGCGGCGAGGAGGCTGCCGAGGGCGAAGGTGCCCAGCCCCAGGGCGATCACGCGCTTGCGGCCCACCGCGTCGGAGAGCGCGCCGAAGGGCAGGACCAGAAGCATGTTCGTGAACCCGTAGATCCCGATCGACATCCCGGTCAGGAAGCCCGTGGAGCCGGGCAGGCCGCGCGCATAGACGCTGAGCACGGGCAGCACCATGTACATGCCGAGCAGTCGCAGGCCGTAGACGCCGCACAGCGGCCCCAGCGCCCGCCATTCCGTGGCCGTGAAGGCGCCCAGGAAGGAACCGCCGCGCCCGGCGAGATCCCGGGGCGCGTCGTGCGGCCCAACGCCGCCAGCGGAGGGAGCGCCGGTGCTCGGGCGAGTCGCGGCGGCCCCGTGGGCGTGGTGGTCCCCCGACCGGGTTGGCGCCGAGGCGCGCGGCGGGGTCGTCGAATCCATGCTCGTCAGGGGGTGAAGGGAGCCGGAAGATAGGACCGCGGGCCGGCGCGGCACAACCGAAGCTCCTGGCGCATCGCGGGTTGCCGCGCCGGACCTCGGGTCCGCGAGCCGGCGAACTCGCCGCGAGCGGGGTTGGTGGCGCGAGGGACCAAGGGTATATTTTCGCGGCACCTTGGTGCGCCTTCCTCCAACCCCAGCCTCGAGAAGCCGGTGAACTCCAGATCCCAGGGCTTGAAGCGCCCGGTTGCCGGGGCCGCCCGTCCCGAGCCGGCGCCGGCGACCCGGGCGGACGTCTTCGCCAAGGCTCACCAGTTCACGAGGGCCAAGGAGCTCCAGGCCGCCGGCGTCTATCCCTACTTCTTCCCGGTCGAGGGGTCGGAGGCCACGGAGGTCGTGATCGACGGCAAGAGCCGGGTCATGATCGGCTCCAACAACTACCTGGGGCTGACGCACGACCCGCGCGTCCTGGAAGCCGCCCAGGCGGCGATCGGCAAGTACGGCTCGGCCTGCACGGGGAGCCGCTTCCTCAACGGCAACACCGACCTGCACGAGCGGCTCGAGCACGAGCTCGCGCGCCTGACCGGAAAGGAAGCCGCGCTCGTCTTCTCCACCGGGTTCCAGACCAACTTGGGGGTCATCTCCGCGCTCGTCTCGCGCAGCGACGTGGTCTACATCGACAAGCTCAACCACGCGAGCATCGTGGACGGCTGCTTCCTGTCCATGGGCGAGACCGTGCGCTACCGGCACGCCGACATGGAGGACCTCGAGAGCCAGCTCCGCCGCACGGACGAAGGCAAGGGCAAGCTGATCGCCGTGGACGGGGTGTTCAGCATGGAGGGCGACATCGCCGACCTGCCGCGGCTGGTCGAGCTGCGTGAGGAGTACGGCGCCCGGCTGCTGGTGGACGACGCGCACGCGGTGGGCGTACTGGGCCCCACCGGGGCGGGAACGGCGGAGCACTTCGGGCTCACGGATCAGGTGGACCTGATCCTCGGGACCTTCAGCAAGTCGTTCGCCTCGATCGGCGGCTTCGTGGCCGGCGACGATTCCATCATCCATTACATCAAGCACTACGCACGCAGCCTGATCTTCAGCGCCTCGATGCCGCCCTCGGCGTGCGCCACCGTCCTGGCCTGCATCGAGATCCTCGCGCAGGAGCCGGAGCGCAGGCTGCGACTCTGGGATCACGCCCGGAAGATGAAGGCGGGCTTCACGTCCCTCGGCTTCGACATCGGCGACAGCCAGGCACCGATCATCCCGGTGATCATCGGGGAGAACCTGAAGACCTTCCAGTTCTGGAAGGCACTCTTCGACGCCGGCGTCTTCACGAACCCGGTCGTCTCGCCCGCCGTGCCCGAGAACTCCTCGCGCATCCGCACCTCGTACATCGCGACCCACACCGAGGAGCAGCTGGACTTCGTGCTCGAGGTCTTCGAGCGCGTCGGCAAGTCCATGGGCATCATCTAGCGCGGCGCTCGGCCCCGCGCCCTCCGCTCCCCGGGTTTCCGCCATGGTCGAGATCGCGCCGGTCCGCACGCGCTCGGACCGGCGCGCGTTCATCGAGCTTCCCTATCGGCTCTACCGTCACGACCCGCTCTGGGTCCCGCCGCTGCGCTCGGACGTGGCCGAGCTCCTGGACCCCCGCCGGCATCCCTTCCACCGCCATGCGGAAGTCGAGCTGTTCCTGGCGCGGGCGCCGGGCGGCCGCGTCGTCGGGCGCGTCGCGGCGGTGAAGAACGACCTGCACGTGGAGGTGCACGGGGAGCCGGTGGGCTTCTTCGGCTTTTTCGAGACGGAGCGCGAGCCCGACGTTGCCGGAGCGCTGCTC
>JBHENL010000067.1:0-9703 GCA_046262075.1 Gemmatimonadota bacterium | reverse complement strand
GTCGTCGTGTGGGACGTCGACTCGCTCGACGTTGCTCTGCGCGGCGCCGACGGCCGGATGACCCACCCGGCGCACGTGGCGCTCCGGTAGGAACGGCCGGTCCCGCCGCGCCCCGGCTTCCTCCCCCCCATCCCGCATCGGAGGCGCTTTCGGCTCCCCCCGGCGGCCGGGCTTCCCGTCCCAGAACGCCTCAACATTCTTGACACGTTTTTCCCGGCCGGCCTAGGATCGCTTCGAACGCGCGAGCGATCGCGATCGGCGGCGGATGGGCCGCCCGGGAGGATCGCCGGATCGCCCGCGCCCGTGGAGGACCCTGCGATGAGGCGAACGATGTTGGGGTTTGCCGCCCTCGCGGTGACGCTCGTGGCGCCTTCGCTCTGGGCGCAACAGCGCGAGGTCACCGGCCAGGTCACGAGTGCGACGAACGGAGAGCCGCTGGTGGGCGCGGAGGTGTTCATCGAGGGCACGCGCCTCGGCACGCTGACCGACGACGCCGGCAATTTCGTGCTGCGCGTCCCGGAAGGGACGGTGCAGCTGCGCGCGAACTACCTGGGCTTCAAGAGCGAGGCCGTGGACGTGGGGCCGGCGGAGTCCACGGTCACCATCGCGCTCACGGAGGACGTGCTGCAGCTGGAGGGCGTGGTGGTCACCGGCATCGCCGCGACGGTGCAGCGGCGCAACGCCGCGAACGCGGTGGCGGTCGTCTCCGACGAGCTGATCGGGCGGGTCCCCAGCCAGAGCGTCGAGGGGTCGCTTCAGGGGAAGGTTCCCGGGGCGCTCATCTCCGAGAACTCCGGCGCGCCCGGCGGCGGCATGCAGGTCAGCCTGCGCGGGGTGTCTTCCATCAACGCCGACGCCGAGCCGCTGTACGTGGTGGACGGTGTCCTCATCAGCAACGCGGCGATCCAGTCGGGAGCCGACGCGGTCACGAACGCCACCGGCGGAGGTGCTGGCCTGGCCCAGGACAACCCGGTGAACCGCATCGCCGACCTGAACCCACGCGACATCGAGCGCGTCGAGGTGCTCAAAGGCGCCTCTGCCGCGGCGATCTACGGATCGAAGGCGGCCAACGGCGTGATCATCATCACGACGAAGCGCGGGAGCGAGGGGGCGCCGCAGTTCAACGTGTCCGGCCGCGCGGGCGCATACAGCCTGTCGAACACGATCGGCTCGCGCAGCTTCGAGACGGCAGAGGAGGTGGAGGACGTCTTCGGCGCCGACGCGACGCAGTTCTTCACCGGCCGGACCGTGGACTACGAGGAAGAGCTGTTCGGTGAGAGCGAGCTCTCCTACGAGCTCAGCGGGAACGTCAGCGGGGGTGCGGGCGACACGCGCTACTACGCGGCCGGACTGCTGCGCGACGACGAGGGCATCCTCGAAGGCACCGGGTACGAGAAGCAGTCGCTGCGGCTGAACCTGGACCAGCGGCTGGGCTCGAGCTGGAACCTGAACGTGACCTCCAACCTCATCCACAGCCGCACCGGACGCGGGCTCTCCAACAACGACAACACCGGAACGAGCTACTACGTCGTGCTGGCCGGGACCCCGAGCTTCGTGGACCTGCGGCCCGACGCGAGCGGGAACTATCCGCTGAACCCCTTCGAGCGCAGCAATCCCATCCAGACGCGCGACCTGATGACGAACGAGCAGGACGTGTTCCGCTTCCTGGGCTCGGTGCGAACGACCTACGACCTGATCCAGGGCGACCGGCACAACCTGCAGTTCATCGGCGATCTGGGCGTCGACGCGTTCAACCAGGAGGACGAGCTGCTCTTCCCGCCGGAGCTCGAGTTCGAGCCGCAGGACGGCCTGCCCGGCACGTCCGTCCTGACGAGCGGCGACAACCGCAACTTCAACACCAGCGGCAACCTGGCCTGGACGTTCTCGCCCGGCTCGTACTCCGCGACGACGACCGCGGGCATCCAGTACACCGACCAGGACCTGAACCTGGCGCGGATCACGACGCGCAACCTGATCGCGGGCCAGGGCAACGTCGATCAGGGCTCGAGCGTGGACGTCGACGAGGACCGGCAACGGATCGAGGAGGTCGGGGTCTACGCGCAGGAGGAGCTGCTCCTGGCCGACGAGCGGCTGCTGCTCACGGCGGGCCTGCGCGCCGACCGGAGCAGCTCGAACGGGGACCCCGACAAGTACTTCGTCTTCCCGAAGGCGGCGGCGTCCTACCGGTTCGTGGAGCCGGCGGCCTGGCTCGAGGAGCTGAAGGTCCGCGCGGCGTTCGGCCAGACCGGCAACCGTCCGCTCTTCGGCCAGAAGTTCACCCCGCTTGACTCCGGCAACATCGACGGGCAGACGGGCACGCTGATCACGGAGGACATCCTCGCCGGCGACCCGGACATCGAGCCGGAGCGCCAGACGGAGATCGAGGGTGGCTTCGACGCCACGCTCTTGGACGCACGCGCGGTGCTCGAGTTCACGCTCTACGAGCGGACGATCAGCGACCTGCTGCTGGAGCGCACGCTGGCGCCCTCCTCGGGCTTCGAGACCGAGATCTTCAACGGCGGCGAGCTCACGAACCGCGGAATCGAGATCGGCCTCTCCGCTACGCCGGTCCTCAACGACGACGTGAACTGGCTCTTCCGTACGGTCTTCTTCTCCAACGAGAGCGAGGTCACGGACCTGCCGGTGCCAGCCTTCGAGGCGGGCGGCTTCGGCACGGCACTCGGCTCCTTCCGCATCGAGGAGGGCGAGTCCGCGACGCAGATCGTCGGCACGAACGGGACGGACGCCGCGGGCGCCGTGATCATCGAGAAGCTCGGTGACGCGCAGCCCGACTTCCAGATGGCGTTCATCAACGACGTCACCTTCGGCGGCTTCAACCTCTACGGACTGCTCGACTGGAGGAGCGGCGGCGACGTCATCAACCTGACGCAGCTGCTCTACGACTTCGGCCAGAACACCGAGGACTTCGAGCTGGCGCCCGGCGAGACCTGTCCCGACGTGCCGACCACCGAAAGCCCCGGCGCCTGCCGCGTGGCAGGCTTCGGCACGTTCGCCGGCCCCTACGTCCAGGACGCCTCGTTCCTGAAGCTCCGCGAGCTGTCGATCTCCTACGACGTGGCGCCGATGCTCGGCTCCGGCGGGCTCTTCGGACAGGACGTACGCTACGTTCGGCTCGGTGTGAGCGGGCGCGACCTGTTCACCGCGACGGACTATCCCGGCATCACGCCGGAGGTGAGCAACTTCGGGAACCGCGCGATCGACCGGAACATCGACGTCGGGCCCTTTCCGCCGAGCCGCAGCTTCTGGCTCACGCTCGACGTGGGGTTCTGACCGTGCGCGCCCGCCACGAACGACCGCGACCCCTTCGCTCCAGGTGGCCCATGCGAACGATCCTGACGCCGGCGCTCGTCCTCGTCTCGGCGCTGCTGCTGACGGCCTGCGAGGACGAGCTGTTCGTCCCCGACTTCAACAACCCCAGCCTCGAGGACCTCTCCGGCAACCCCTCGCGCTCGCAGCTCGCGAGCGCCGCGGTAGGACTGCTCGTTTCGAATCGGCTGGGATACGCCGACTTCGTTCGGGACGTGGGTATCCTCGGGCGCGAGAACTACGACCTCGACGGCTCGGATCCGCGGTTCGTCACCGAGCTGCTCCGTTCCCCGCTCGATCCCGGAAGCCGCGCCTTCGGCGGCGACCACTGGCTGGAGCCGTACGCCAGCATCCGCGGGGCGAACATCCTGCTCGGAGCGGTGGACCGCGCGACGACGATCACCGACCCCGAGAAGGAGGCGCTGCGCGGGTTCGCCAAGACGATCCAGGCGCTCGACTTCCTGCTCATCATCAACACACGGGACACGAACGGCGCCCCGATCGACGTGGACATCCCGATCGGCGAGCTGGCGCCGATCGTCCCGAAGGAGGCGGTGCTCGAGCGCATCGTCACGCTGCTCGATGAGGCGGCGTCGCACCTGTCGGCCGCCGGCGGGAGCTTTCCGTTCAATCTGTCGAGCGGCTTCGACGGGTTCGACACCCCGGCCACGTTCCTCCAGTTCAACCGCGCCGTGAAGGCGCGGGTCGAGGTGTATCGCGGCAACTTCGCGGCGGCCCTGCAGGCGCTGAACGAGTCCTTCCTGACCGAGTGCTCGGCGTTCGACCGCGGCGTGTACCACAGCTACAGCACGGCCGCCGGCGACCTGCCGAACCCGATCTTCGAAGATCCCACCACGGCGGACATCCGCGCGCACCCGTCGCTCGAGACGTTCGCTCAGACGCAGCCCGGGGGCGAGCTCGATCGCCGCTTCCTCGAGAAGACGTTCGAGACCGAGCCGAAGACCCAGCAGGACCACACGTCGGACCGGACGTTCACGATCTACGAGACCGCCGAGAGCCCCGTGCCGATCATCCGCAACGAGGAGCTGATCCTGCTGCGTGCGGAGGCGAACATCGGCCTTGGGAACATCCCCTCCGCGGCGACCGACCTGAACTGCATCCGTGAGAACGTCGGTGGCCTGGCGGCGCGCAGCGACCTCACCGCCGCCAACGCGCTCGACGAGCTGCTCTACAACAAGCTCTTCTCGCTGCTCTTCGAAGGCGGCCACCGCTGGCTCGACGCCCGCCGCTATGGCGTGCAGCTGCCGATCGACGTGCCGGGCGACGTCGTGCACCTGCGGTACCCGATTCCGCGCGACGAGGAGCTGCCGCGAGGTGGAGGCTGATCCCGGTGCGGCGAGTCGGAGGGGGCCTGGCGCTGGCGATCGCGGCGCTGGCCGGTTGCGCCAGCGGCGGAGACGGGCGGCAGACGCCCCCGCCGAGCAGCGCGGGAACGGTGACGTTCGAGGTCCGGAACACGGAGAGTCCCGGCACGGGGCTCTCCGTGTCGCTGGTCTCCGCGAGAGGGGATCGCACGCTGCTCGGTGCGCTCGGACCCCGGCAGACGGAGACCTTCGCCCGCGAGGGACTGCAGGAGAGCGTGTCCTATCGACTGGTAGCGGGCGTCACGGGCAGCGGCGAGATCACGTCCGAGCGATTCGCGCTCGCGGCCGGCTCCACCGTCACCTGGACGCTGCCCCAGAACCAGCTACGGGTGAGCCGCTGAGGACAGCGCCTCGACGCGGTGCGGGGGCCAGACGAGGACGTCCAGGCGCCGGGCAAAGTGCAGCAGCGGCTCGCCGCCCAACCTCACGCCTCGAGGCGCCATGGTGTTGCGGTCGAGCGCCGCGCGGCCGGGCTGCAGCGGCCACGGCAGGTGGTGGATCTCCGCGCGCAGGAGCCTCGCACGCGGACCTATCGCGTACAGGCAGTAGCGTTCGACCAGGAAGGCCTCCAACGAGCCGGGTGCGGCCCGAGTCGCCGGACCCGCCGGACCGTAGAGCGCCTTCAGCTCGGCCTCACCCCCGCGCGGGTCGTCCCGCCGGCTGACGAACTCGATCCCGTGCTCCGTCGGGATGGCCGACATGCGCGCGCGGAAGTAGGGCAGGCCGTAGAGCCGCCGCGCACCCTCCACGGCCGCCGCGTTGCTGGCGTCCAGGCTGAAGAAGAAGACGCCCGGGCGGTCTTCCGCCGTCACGTATGTGCGGACGTTCAGCTCCAGGAAGGCCGATACCCCGGGAACGGGTGGCAGCGCGCGGCCGCGCAGGTTGCGCAGGCGGAACGGCGTGACGCCGAGCCATGCGTCGCCATCGAAGGTGTCGAGCGCGAGACCGGCTGGAAGGAGCGCGCGGACCGGATCTGTCGCGACCCGCCAGTGCAGGAACAGCAGGTCTTCCCAGGTCTGCGCCATGACCCAGGGGCCTGCGGGCACGGGCCAGGGCCGGTGGTCCTGCTCGCGCAGGACGGCCGCCTGGCGGCGCATGGCAGAGAGGAAGCTCGTCACCGCCAGGACCTCACGCGGCGACCGCGGCGAAGGCAGGAGAGGCTGTGCATCGGGCGGCGGATCGCGCGATCCGCCAGCAGAAGGAGGCCCGCCAGCTCTCCTCCGCTGGCGGGCCTGCTCTTCGGCTGGTCGGGGTGACAGGATTTGAACCTGCGACCACCTGAACCCCATTCAGGTGCGCTACCGGGCTGCGCTACACCCCGATGGCCCCGTCGGCCCGTGGCCGACACGGCGAAAATGTACCCCGGAGGAATCTCTCCGGCAAGCCGCGGCCGGGCGTCTCGCGTCTCTGCCAGCGGGAGTGGAGAGCGTCAGCGACCGCCGTGGAACGCCTCGATGCGCCGCTGCAGGTCCTCGAGATCGTCATGCAGCGCGCGCAGCAGCTCCGCGTGGCGCTCCTGGCGCGACGGCTGCTCGACGCCGGCGTCGTTCCCCCGCCGGAGGTCGTCGAGCTTCTGCTTCGCACCTTCGATCGTGAACTTCTCCGTGTACAGCAGGTGCTTCACCAGCTGGATCAGCTGGATGTCCTTGCGGCGGTAGGCACGGTTGCCGGCGCGGTTCTTCGACGGGTTGAGCAGGCGGAACTGCGACTCCCAGTAGCGGAGCACGTGCGGTTTCAGTCCCGTGATGTCGCACACCTCGCCGATGGAATAGTACTCCTTCGCGGCGATCCGGCCGGGCAGTCGGCCCGCTCCCATCGCGGCGCGCCGCTGCCCTTCGCCCCCTTCGAGCGGAGTCGTGGCCGACGCGCCGGACCCGCTCCGGGCGCCCCGGAGGGGCAGCTCCCGCGTCTGCTTCACCACCAGAACTCCGTCTTCATCTCTCGCGACATCAGGTCCCCCAGGGCCTCCGCCGGAGATTTGCCTTCATGTAGTATAGCATAGACTTCATTCACGATCGGCATTTCGATACCTTCCCTTCGAGCGAGCTGATATGCGCTCCTGGACGTCAGCACCCCCTCGGCCACCTCCCGCGTCTCCCCCAGGAGAGCCTCCAGGCGCCCGCCCTTCCCGAGTCCGAGCCCCAGGCGGTAGTTCCGGCTGGCCGTGCTCGTGCACGTGAGGATCAGGTCACCCATGCCGGCGAGCCCCGAGAGCGTCATCGGCTCGGCTCCGAGCTGGCGCCCTAGCCGGAAGATCTCCGCCATTCCCCGCGTGATGAGCGCCGCGCGTCCGTTCTGTCCCGCTCCGAGTCCCTCGGCGATGCCCGCGGCGATCGCGATTACGTTCTTCAGCGCTCCTCCGAGCTCGACGCCCACGACGTCCTCGGAGGTATAGACCCGCAGGTACGGCCGGACGATGCGCGCGCGCGCCTCCCCCGCCGCCTCCGCCGACCGGCTGGCGAGCGTCACGGCGGTCGGGCGATGCCGGCCCACTTCGCGGGCGAAGCTCGGGCCCGAGAGCACGGCCACGCGCATCCCGTGCGCTCGCCCGGAGGCTCGGAGGACCTCCTCGAGCACCTCGGTGACGCGCAGCAGGGAGCCGTTCTCGATGCCCTTGGAGGCGCTCACGAGCATCGCTCGGGGATCGAGCGCCGGCGCGGCGCGGAGCGCGACGTCCCGCGTCCCGTGCGAAGGCACCGCCGAGAGCACGAGCGTCGCCCGCGAGACGGCCTGCTCCAGATCGGGCGTCGGGCGGACCCCGGGGTGGAGCGGCACGCCGGCGAGGTAGGCGCGGTTCTCCCGGTGCCGGTCGAGAGCGTCGGCCAGCTGGGGGTCGCGGGCCCAGAGCGCGACGGGGCCGCCGTTCTCCGCCAGGACGTTTGCGAGCGTCGTTCCCCAGGCACCCGAGCCCAGGACCGCCGCGCCGGCGGCCCGCGCGCTCATCGCACCTCGCCCCGGCTGCGGTCGATGCGGCGCTCCTTTCCGCGAGCGAGCCGGCGCAGGTTCTCGCGATGCGTCCAGAAGAGGAAGAGCCCGGCGGCCGCGGCGAAGGCCACGCGTGTGCCCGCGCCCGCATTCCCTCTCTGTTCGACCAGCACGAAGAATGGCAGACAGAGCCCCAGCGCCAGCGAGCCCAGCGAGACGATCCGCGTCGTTCCGACCACGCTCGCCCACACCAGCACGGCGACGAGAGTCGCGGCCGGCGAGAGCGCGAGGAAAGCTCCCACTCCGGTGGCGACGCCCTTCCCACCCTGGAACCCCAGCCACAGGGGGAAGACGTGGCCCAGGATCGCGGCCGTGCCGCAGGCCACGGCGAGCGTCCCGCGCGCGATCGATGCCTCGCCCACGGCGTCCACCGCCGGCACGAGCCCCGGAAGCAGCCCCGCGGCGGCATAGCCCTTGGCGACGTCCACCAGCATGACGGCCGCGGCGGGCCCGGCACCGAGCGTGCGGTAGACGTTCGTCGCGCCGAGGTTGCCGCTGCCATGGCGCCGCAGGTCGATTCCGCGCAGCAGCCGGCCCGCCAGGTAACTCGCCGGCAGGGAGCCGGCCACGTAGGCCAGGACCAGCGCCAGCGCCGCCAGCGCGGGCGTGCTCACCGGCGCGCCGGCCCGGCTCTGCCGCAGCGAGCGAGGCGCCGGCGCTGCGTGCCGGCGGCGGGCGCGCGGGACGAGCGGCTCAGCGCCGAGTGCGCTGTGCCTGCTCGGCGCGTCGGGAAGCGTCGAGGCGGTAGACGACCCGCAGCGGTACCCCGGCGAAGTCCCAGGCCTCGCGCAGCCCACTCTCGACGTAGCGCCGGTAGGTGTCGGTCACGCTCGGCGGGTCGTTGCTGAAGACGACGAAGACCGGTGGCTCGATGGAGACCTGGTTGGCATAGAGCAGCCGCACGGGACGCCCGCGGTGCAACGGCGGCGGATAGCGCGCGACGATCTCGCGCAGCACACGGTTCACCTCGGCGGTCGGGATCCGTCGCCGCCGCGCCTCCCCCACCTCCCAGGCGGCTTCGAGCACCCGCTCCAGGCGGCGCCCCGTGCGCGCCGAGACGAACACGACCGGTACGAACGCCAGAGAGGGCGCCGCGGCGCGGAGTGCGCGCTCGTACGCCTCGGCGGTTCCGGTTTCGGCCTCCACGAGGTCCCACTTGTTCACGGCGGCGACGATCCCCTTGCCGCGCTCCTCCGCCAGGTTCAGCACCCGCAGGTCCTGGCGCGCCAGCGGCTCGGCCGCGTCGAGGAGGACCACCGCCACGTCGGCGCGCTCCAGGGCCGCGAGCGTGCGCAGGTACGTGTAGTACTCGATGCCCGACTCGCGGGACGAGGTCTTGCGCAGACCCGCGGTGTCGATCAGCACGAGCTCGCGCCCCTTCCAGGCGAGTCGGGTGTCCACCGCGTCGCGGGTGGTTCCCGCCACCGGCGAGACGATCACGCGTTCCTCGCCCAGCACGCGGTTCACGAAGCTCGACTTCCCGACGTTCGGCTTGCCGAGCACGGCGATCCTCACGGCCGCCGAGACCGCCTCGTCACCGTCGTCGGGTGGCAGGCGCTCCACGACGCGGTCCAGGAGGTCACCGCTCCCCAAGCCCTGCACCGCGGAGAGCGGGTGCGGCTCGCCGAGGCCGAGCACGTGCAGCTCGGCGGTGGCCGCGGCGTCGTTCGGCCGGTCCACCTTGTTGGCGACCAGCAGCACGCGGCCGCTCTCGGGCCGCAGCCGTCGCGCGATGTCCTCGTCGACGGCGGTGACGCCCGTCAGCGCATCCGCCACGAACAGGATCACGTCGGCCGCCCGGATCGCGGCCTCCACCTGGTGCGCGATCTCGCGTTCGATGGCTTCCCGCGTGCCGGGCACCAGCCCGCCCGTGTCCACGAGCTGGAAGGCGCGCCCGTTCCAGTCCGCCAACGCGGCGATGCGGTCGCGCGTGACGCCCGGCTGATCGTCCACGATCGCGGTTCGCCCGCCGACGATGCGGTTGAAGAGCGTGGACTTCCCCACGT
>JBHENL010000066.1:0-7680 GCA_046262075.1 Gemmatimonadota bacterium | reverse complement strand
AGTACATGGTGGCCAAGTCGATCACGCGCAGCACGATCTCGCGGGAGGACTGGAACCGGGACTGGCACGATCACGCCGTGGAGATCGCCGGTGGACGGGTCCAGGTGCTGGACCTGCCCGAGGCCGAGGCCGCCGAGTTGGCCGAGGTGGCCGCCACCACCGACGGACTGATCTTCCACCTCTGGCCGCATGGCTCGAGGATCCCGACCGGCAGGGTATCGGTCGCGCAGGCCGTCGGTCACGTGGCGCTGACGCCGGAGGAGTACGCCGTATCCGGCGGCGGTGCCGACGTCGCTCCGAAGTAAGCCCGCGATCGGCGGAACCGCTCAGGCCTGGACGCGCAGCCGGACGAGCTCCCGCTCGCCCTCCAGGCCGCGGAGGCCGGCGCGGAAAGTCTAGGCGCGTGCTCCCGCGAGGGCCGGCACGCGCCGCGGAGCCTCCTCGTACACGTCCCGCAGGAGCACGACGTCACCCCCTACGCTCTCGCGGCCGAGCCGTGCGGCCGCGTTCACCGTGCGTCCGAAGTAGTCCAGCCGCCCGTTCGCGTTCACAGCGATCACCGGCCCCTCGTGCACGCCGAGCTTGAGCACGAGCGGCGGATCGATGTCCTGCTCGCGGCACCAGCGGCCGACGTCGCGCTGCATCTCGAGCGCCGCGGTCAGGGCATCCCTTACGCTGGAGAACGCCGCCATCACCGAGTCGCCGATGGTCTTCACGACCGCACCTCGATTCGCCGCGACTCGTGCGCGCATGAACTCGAAATGGCGGTGGACACGGCCGTAGGCCGGCGCGTCGCCGACGCCTTCGTAGATCGCGGTGGAGCCCTGCAGGTCGCTGAACAGGATCGCGAGACTCCGCACGCCCACCTCCTGACCGGGGGCGAGCACCTCGGAGCTGAACAGGTCGCGGAACTCCTGGAGTGCGGTGACCTGCGCGGCGGTGGCGGCGAGCGGGTCCCACTCGTCCCGCTCCAGCAGCGCCACGACGGGTTGCGGCGTGGCGTTCGCCAGCGAGAGGACGTGCTTCCCGGGCGTGAACGGGAGCGCCGCCGCGGCGCCGCCCCGCGCGGTCGCGCCCGACCATGGCGTGCCGCCCTCCGCCGGCCGCCAGGCGCCGCCGATGAAGACGAGGCGGATCTCGGCGCCAACGGATCCCTCCCCGGTGCCGGCGCGGGGATGCAGCGTCAGCGATCCCATCTCCCCGAGGGCGCGAACGTGGAGGACCTCGGCGCGCTGGAGCGGCATCTCGCGCGTGCCGCCGGGGGCCAGCGTCTGCTGGGCGAGCACGTGCTCGCTCCGCGCCGGGGCCCCGATGCAGTACACGTCGTCCCGCGCGGATCGCACCGCCGGGTGCACGGAGAAGCGCAGCTCCACCCGTCGGTCGAAGTCGGCCTCGTAGTCGATCCCGCAGGTGTCGCAGTGGAAGTGCGCGGGCAGCGTCGTGAGCGATCCGACCTCGTCCTTGGGTACGCGGCAGGCGGGGCACATCAGCTCCCAGCGCAGGTCGAAGAGACCGGCCCGGGTCGCGTGCAGGAACAGCCGCAGCACCTGGAGCCGGTCGGCGCCCCAGCGCTCGGCCACGGCGTAGGGTCGCACGCGCAGGAGCTCCTCGTCGGTGCCCTCCTCGAGGCGGCGGCGGAGGAGGGGGACGAGCTCCGGCTGGACGGGCGCGGCGGAGAGCCGCTCGAGCCCGCGTGCGAGCGCCTCCCGGTCCAGGTCGGCCGGCGAGGCGCGCGTGGGGACCGGGTCGGGCTCGGCCGCGGACCGGCGCGCGAGATATTGGTCGCAGTAGCCGAGCACGCTCGCCACGCTGCGCGGCCCCACTCTCGGTGCGAGCAGCCGCCCCAGGAGGCCGGCCGCCCCGAAGCGGAACGCGACCCGCATCCGCACGCCCGCGCCCAGCGGCTCGAGCGCGACCTCCGTCTCCGTCCAGCGGAAGGGGCCGCTCTCGAAGTCGCGCCGCACGGCCCAGCTGCGCTCGTGGATCCAGGTCGAAGGGATGCTCTCGCCATCGCAACGAAACGATTCCGAATAGGCGGGCGCGGGCGGCGCGGGTGAATCCCGCGGGTGCGGGAGCCGGGGCGGAGAACTCGACCGCCGGCAGCCCGAGGACCCGGTTCATGTGATCCGTGTCCGCGAGGAGGCGCCAGGCCTCGGCAGGCGAGAGGGGATAGGAGCGGCTGCCCTCGTACTCCAGGACCGGGGCGGCGACAGCCGGGTTCATTTACAACCTCCGACTCGGCTTCTACGTTTCAAGGTTATGACCCGCAAGCAGTTCCTGAAGACGCTCGAACCCTACACCGAGCGCCTCGACCTGGACGCCGTCGGCCGCGCGTACGACTTCAGCGACCGCGCCCACCAGGGGCAGAAGCGGCTCTCGGGCGAGCCGTTCGTCACCCACTGCGCCGAGGTGGCGCGGATCCTGGCGGAGCTCCACCTGGACAACACGACGGTCGTGGCCGGGCTGGTCCACGACGTCCTCGAGGACACCTCCGCCACCGAGGCCGAGCTGCGCGAGGCGTTCGGTCCCGACGTGGTCGAGATCGTCGACGGCGTCACGAAGATCGGCCACATCCCGTTCCGATCGGTCGAGGAGCGTCAGGCCGAGAACTACCGCAAGCTGCTGCTCTCGATCGCCAAGGACCTGCGGATCCTGCTCATCAAGTTCGCCGACCGGCTCCACAACATGCGCACGCTCGAGTACCTGCCCGACGAGAAGCGGCGCCGGATCGCTCAGGAGACGCGCGAGATCTATGCGCCGCTGGCGCACCGCTTCGGCATGGCCAAGATCCGTTGGGAGCTGGAAGACCTCGCGTTCAAGTTCCTGGAGCCTGAGCCGTACGGCGACCTGGCGAAGAAGATCGCCCGCAAGCGCAAGGAGCGGGAGCGGCTGATCCAGTCGGTGGCCGAGCCGCTGATCGGCGCGCTCACCGAGGCCGGGATCCGGGCGGAGATCGGTGGCCGCCCGAAGCACCTGTACTCGATCTACCGCAAGATGATCGTGCGCGACAAGCCGCTCGAGGAGATCTACGACCTGCTCGCCATCCGCGTGCTGACCGACTCCGTGCGCGACTGCTATCACGCGCTGGGTATCATCCACACGCTGTGGACGCCCCTGCACGAGCGCTTCAAGGACTATATCGCCACGCCCAAGTCGAACATGTACCAGTCCCTGCACACCACCGTGTTCGGGCCGGAGGGGCACCTCTTCGAGATCCAGATCCGAACCGGCGAGATGCACCGCACCGCCGAGATCGGGATCGCCGCCCACTGGAAGTACAAGGAGGGGGGCAACGGCAACTCCGAGCTCGACGAGAAGCTCGCCTGGTTCCGTCAGATCCTGGACTGGCAGAAGGACATGACCGACCCGCGCGAGTTCCTGGAGTACCTGAAGATCGACCTGTTCAAGGACGAGATCTTCGTCTTCACCCCCAAGGGCGACCTGATCCAGCTGCCCTCGGGCTCGACGCCGATCGACTTCGCGTTCATGGTGCACACGCAGGTGGGGCTGCACTGCTCCGGCGCGCGGATCAACGGCCGCATCGTGCCGCTGCACAAGCAGCTGCGCAGCGGCGACACGGTCCAGATCCTGACGAGCCCGAACCAGCGGCCCTCGCGTGACTGGATCCACTTCGTGCGCACGTCCAAGGCGCGCCAGGTCATCCGCCGCTGGGTGCGCGAAGAGGAGTTCAAGAACAGCCTGGCTCTCGGCAGGGAGATGCTCGAGAAGGAGCTGCGGCGCCTGCGGGTCTCGCGGCCCGAGAACGAGGAGCTGCTCGCCGTGGCGCAGAGCCTGAAGCAGCCGTCGGTCGAAGCCCTCTACGCCGCCGTCGGAGCGGGGGACATCTCGCTCTCGCAGGTCTGGAACGAGCTCTTCCCGAGCGAGCAGGAGGTGCGGCGGCGGCCGCCCTCGGCGTTCGAGCGGCTCGTCGAGCGCGTGAAGGGCGCCCCGGGTGGACTGAAGATCCAGGGCATCGACAACATGATGGTCCGCTACAGCCAGTGCTGTCAGCCGGTACCCGGCGACTCCGTGATGGGTTACGTCACCCGCGGCCGCGGCGTGTCGATCCACCGCAGCGACTGTCCGAACCTGCTCGGCATGCCCGATCTCGCCGACCGGCGCGTGGAGATCGTCTGGGAGAGCGACAAGAACCACTCGTTCCTCGTCCGGCTCGTCGTCTCGGGCACGGACCGCCGGGGACTCTTCGCCGACGTCGCCGGGGCGGTCTCGCGCACCTCCACGAACATCAAGAGCGGCGAGCTGACGGCACTCGACGCCGGGTTCGAGGGGACGTTCGTGGTCGAGGTGAACGATCTGCAGCACCTGAACCGGGTGTTGGCGGCCATGCGCCGGGTGGAGGGCGTGCTGGCCGTGGAGCGGAAGGAATACCTGTCGAACAACGAGCGCGGGATCGAGACCGTGGCGTGAGCCGAGCGGGCCTCCGGGCCAGGAGCGCAACGGGACGCATGCGACACGAGAGGAAAGCAAGTGCGGGGTGGAGGCTGCAACTCGCTGGCTGGATGCTGGCGGGGCTCGCGCTGCGCCCGCAGGCGTCAGAGATCATCCTGCATCACACCAAGAGCTTAGAATAAGACCGATGAAGTTCGATCTTAGCCCCGCCGTCGACCGCTTTCGGGAGATCGTGGAGGGCGTGCTGGCCGGCCTCCCAAACTACGGAATCGCGCTGCTCGTCCTGCTGCTGTCCTTCTTCGTCGGGATCGTCGCGGCGCGGCAGGTCCGCCGGTGGGTGGCGCGCACGGGGGCGCAGTACGGGGTCCAGAACCTGCTCGGCATCGTGGCGCGGGTGATCTTCGGCCTCGTCGGACTGACGCTCGCGCTCGGGGTCATCGGGCTGAACCTCGCACCCCTGGTCGCCGGCGTCGGCGTCGTCGGGCTCGTCCTCGGCATCGCGCTGAAGGACCCGCTGGAGAACTTCATGGCGGGGATCGTGCTCCTCATCCGGCAGCCGTACACAGCGGGCGACCGGATCATGACGAACGGCATCGAGGGGACGGTCACCGAGATCAACATCCGGAGCACGATCATCCGCACGTATGGAGGCGAACAGGCGCACGTGCCGAACGGGGCGATCCTGCGCGAGCCCATCCTCAACAGGACGGCCTATCCGGCGACCCGCACGACGATCGACCTGCGGATCCCGTACGGAGCCGAGCTGGCCCGGGCGCTGGACGTGGCGGCGGAAGCGGTACGCGCCCACCCCGACGTCGAGGCCGATCCCGCCGTCGAGGTCGCGGTCACGGACTTCGACGAGCGCGGCGTGGGGCTGCAGGTGCGCTACTGGACCCATTCCCTCGGCGCCACCGTGAATCGCGCGTCGATCGAGTGCAGGCGGCGGCTGAAAGAGGCCTTCGATCGCGAGGGGATCGCCTTCGCACCCGGCTTGCGCGAGCTGCTGCTGCGCGCCGCGGGAGACGAGCGCCCCGAGTCGCCGTACGACGGCGGCCGGCGAAGCGATCTCGCCTGACCGTGCCCGCCTTCCAGCTCGTCACCGAGCTCGCCCCCGCGGGGGATCAGCCCGCGGCGATCGAGGAGCTGGTCCGCGGCCTGGAGCGCGGGGAGCGGTTCCAGACGCTGCTGGGCGTGACCGGCAGCGGCAAGACGCGCACGCTCGCATCGGTGATCGAGGCCTGGAACCGGCCGACCCTCGTGCTCTCGCACAACAAGACGCTCGCGGCGCAGCTCTACGGCGAATTCAAGGGATTCTTCCCGAACAACGCGGTCGAGTACTTCATCTCCTACTACGACTACTACCAGCCCGAGGCGTACGTCCCCGCGTCCGACACCTACATCGAGAAGGACGCCACGATCAACGACGACATCGACCGGCTGCGGCTGCGCGCGACCTCGGCGCTGATGGAGCGCGAGGACGTGATCGTGGTCGCGAGCGTCTCGGCCATCTACGGCCTCGGCGCGCCGCGCGAGTACCGCGAGCTGCTGGCGGTCGCACAGGGCGGCGAGACGCTGGGCCGCGACCGCTTCCTGCGGCGGCTGGTGGACATCCAGTACAGCCGCAACGACCTCATCTTCGAGCGCGGCAGCTTCCGCGTGCGCGGCGACGTCGTGGAGGTCTACCCGGCGTACGAGGAGCAGGGCGTGCGCATCGAGTTCTTCGGCGACGTCGTCGAGCGGATCACGAAGATCGACGTCCTGAACGGCACGACCATCCAGGAGCTGGACCGTGCCGCGATCTATCCGGCGAAGCACTTCGTCACCACCCATCCACAGTTGCAGGAGGCGGTGAGGAAGATCGAGGCGGAGCTCGCGGAACGGCTCGAGGTCCTGCGCGGCCAGGGCAAGCTGCTGGAGGCGCACCGCCTCGAGACGCGCACGAACTTTGACATGGAGATGCTGCAGGAGATGGGGACCTGCGCGGGGATCGAGAACTACTCGCGCCCGCTCAGCGGCCGCGAGCCGGGCGAGCGCCCGGCGTGCCTGCTGGACTACTTTCCCGACGACTGGCTGCTGGTGCTCGACGAGTCGCACGTGACGATCCCGCAGGTCGGCGGGATGTACGAGGGCGACCGCTCGCGCAAGGAGACGCTCGTCGAGTTCGGCTTCCGGCTGCCGTCCGCGCTGGACAACCGCCCGCTGCGCTTCGACGAGTTCGAGGCGATGATGCCGCGCACGCTGTTCGTGTCGGCCACACCCGCGGAGTACGAGCTCCGGAGGTCCGGCGGGGTCGTCGTGGAGCAGATCAACCGTCCCACGGGCCTGCTCGATCCCGAGGTCTTCGTGCGTCCCGTGAAGGGGCAGATCGACGACCTGCTGGAGGAGATCCGCCGCTGTGAGGAGGCGGGCGACAAGGTGCTCGTGACCACCCTCACGAAGCGCATGGCCGAGGACCTGACGGACTACCTGCAGCGGCTCGACGTGCGCGTGCGCTACATGCACGCCGACATCGACGCGATCGAGCGCATCGAGATCCTGCGCGGCCTGCGCACCGACGCCTTCCAGGTGCTCGTCGGGATCAACCTGCTGCGCGAGGGTCTGGACCTGCCGGAGGTGGCGCTCGTCGCCGTGCTCGATGCCGACAAGGAGGGCTTCCTGCGCTCGGCCCGCTCGCTGATCCAGACCGCCGGACGCGCGGCGCGCAACGTCCGCGGCCGAGTGGTGCTCTACGCGGACCGCGTCACCGACTCCATGGCGCTCATGATCTCCGAGACCGAGCGCCGCCGGCGCGTACAGGCGCAGCACAATGCCGCGCACGGGATCACGCCGGTGACGATCCTCAAGTCACGCGAGGAGGTGCTGCGCTCGACCGCCGTCGCCGACAGCCGCACGGGCGAGGGCCGCGGCCGCGAGCGCCGGCTGGACCTCTCGCGCGAGGTCGACCTCGAGGGGCTCGCGAAGTCCATCGAGGGCGAGATGAAGGCCGCGGCGAGTCGCCTCGACTTCGAGACCGCGGCGGTGCTGCGCGACCAGCTGCTCGAAGTGCGGGCCGCGCTCGGGCCCGGAGCCGCCACGTCCCGTCCGGAGCGGCGGCGCCGCGAACCCGCGGGCGCCCGTGCGCGACGCTGAGGAGGACGCGCCGGCGACCTGCGTGCGAACGTCCGGTCCGGAGGAGACCGAGGAGCTCGGCCGGATCCTGGGGGAGGCGGCCTTCCCGGGTGCCGTGCTGCTCCTCGAGGGGCCGCTCGGGGCGGGCAAGACGGCGCTGAC
>JBHENL010000065.1:0-11874 GCA_046262075.1 Gemmatimonadota bacterium | reverse complement strand
GTGCTGCTGGCGGCCGTGCTCCTGAAGATGGGGACCTACGGCTTCATCCGCTTCGCGATGCCGCTCTTCCCCGACGCCACGCTGCGCTTCCTGCCGTGGCTGATCGGGCTCTCGATCGTGGCGATCCTCTACGGCGCGATGGTCGCGACGGTGCAGCCGAACGTGAAGAAGCTCGTGGCGTACTCCAGCGTCTCGCACCTCGGCTTCGTCACGCTCGGTCTCTTCGTGCTGAACGCGCAGGGCGTCTCGGGGGCGGTGCTGCAGATGGTGAACCACGGTCTCTCGACGGGAGCGCTCTTCCTGCTCGTCGGCATGTTGTACGAGAGGCGTCATACCTACGAGATCGACCAGTTCGGCGGCCTCGCCAAGCCGATGCCGGTGTTCGCCACGTTCTTCCTGATCGTGACGCTCTCGTCCATCGGGCTGCCGGGCCTGAACGGGTTCGTGGGCGAGTTCCTCGTGCTGCTGGGCGCGTTCCGCGCGAACCCGTGGTACGCGATCCCCTCCGCGGTCGGCGTGATCCTGGCGGCGGTCTACATGCTGCGGATGTACCAGCGGGTGATGTTCAACGGCCTCGACAAGGAGGAGAACCGGTCGGTGCCCGACCTGGGGCGCCGCGAGCTCGCGATCCTGGTCCCGATCGCGGTGCTGATCGTGTGGCTCGGCGTCTACCCGAAGCCGTTCCTCGACAAGTTGGAGCCGGCCGTGCAGGGATTCCTGGCGCAGGTCGAGGCGTCGGAGGCGCCGCTCGCCGCGACCTCCGACGCCTTGCCTCCGGCGATCGCCGCCGGAGAGACGCCCACCGGGGCCGGCGCCCGGTGAACGAGCCTCTGGACCTGGTCGCACCCAGCCTGGGGGGCGTGGCGCCGCTGATCCTCGTGTCGCTGGCGGCGATGCTCGCGCTCGTGACGGACCTCTTCGCCCGGGGCACGAGCCACGAGGACGAGGCCGGCGACGAGCCGCTGCTGGCCTTCTGGATCTCGCTACTGGGAGTGGGGGCCGCGCTCCTCCTGGTCTGCTTCCAGGCCGGCACGCTCGATCGCTTCGGGGGCCGCAGCTTCTCGGGCATGTTCACCGTCGACGGATTCGGCCTGTTCTTCACGGCGATCTTCCTGATCGGCACGCTGCTGGTGATGCTGCTCACGGTCGACTACGCCCGCCGGGAGCGGCTGCACGTGGGGGAGTACTATTTCCTGCTCCTCATGTCGACGGCCGGGGGGATCCTCATGGCCCAGTCGACGAACCTGATCATGATCTTCCTGGGGCTGGAGCTGCTCTCGATCGCGGTGTACGTGCTGGCGGGATTCGACCGCACGCGCGCCCGCTCGATCGAGGCGGCGCTCAAGTACTTCCTCCTGGGTGCGTTCTCGAGCGGCTTCTTCCTCTACGGGATCGCGCTGCTCTACGGGGCGACGGGGAGCATGGACCTGGCGGTCGTCGCCGCCCGCGCGCCGGAGCCCGGCGAGGGACTGCTGTTCCCCGCCGGCATCGTGCTGCTCCTCGTGGGCTTCGCCTTCAAGGTGGCGATCGTGCCGTTCCACATGTGGTCGCCCGACGTCTACGAGGGCTCGCCCACGCCGGTCACGGCCTACATGGCGGCCACCGTCAAGGCGGCGGGGTTCGCGGCGTTCGTGCGCGTGTTCCTCACGACGTTCGAGAGCCACGCCGCGAGCTGGGTGCCGCTGCTGGCCGTGCTCGCGGTGGCCACGATGGTCGTCGGCAACCTGGCCGCGCTGGCGCAGTCCAACCTGAAGCGCCTGCTGGCCTACTCGTCCATCGCGCACGCCGGCTACCTGCTGGTGGCGCTCGTCGCCAGGAACGAGCTCGGCGCCTCGAGCTTCCTGTTCTACCTGCTGGCCTACACCCTGATGACGCTCGGTGCGTTCGGTGTGGTGATCGCGCTGGGGCGGAGGGGAGAGGCCAACGAGGAGATGTCGGACCTGGCCGGGCTCGGCTCGCGCCACCCGTTCCTCGCCGCCGCCATGTCGGTGTTCATGTTCTCTCTGGCCGGGATCCCGCCCACCGCCGGCTTCATCGGGAAGTTCTACATCTTCAGCGCCGCGCTGGACGCCGGGCTCGGCTGGCTCGCTGTCGTGATGGTCCTCGCGAGCGTGGTGTCCGTCTACTACTACCTGAAGGTCACGGTGGCGATGTACATGTGGGAGGGTGGGGCCACCGCGTCGCTGCGCCCCGCGCCGCTGCTCGTGACGGCGCTGGTGATCGCCCTCCTCGGCGTTCTCCAGCTCGGGATCTTTCCCGGGCCCGTGATCGACCTGGCCGGCCGCTCGGTGCAGGGTGTCATCGGTGTAGCGCAAACCGCTGGCCCGTGAGCCGCGGCGGGCCTTCCCGATCCCCGGAGCCGGCCCGCGCCTGCCGGCGCCCTCCCCGGCCTTCGTGAGCCCCCGCTTCCAGTTCTGCGTCACCGATCCCGGCCTGCCGTTGCCCCACGTCTGGGAGCACACGGTGGGGAGCGACCACGCCCCGGTGGCGCTGCGCGCGGACTGGCAGGCCCAGCTCGCGCGCTGCCATCGCGAGCTGGGCTTCCGCCACGTGCGCTTCCACGGCCTGCTCTCCGACGACATGGGGACGCTGATCACGCACAAGAACCAGCCGCTGCACTCGTTCTTCAACGCGGACCAGATCTTCGATTTCGTGCTCTCGATCGGGATGCGGCCGTTCGTCGAGCTCTCGTTCATGCCGACGCGGCTGGCCTCCGGGGGGAAGACGGTCTTCCGCTACCGCGGCAACGTGACTCCGCCCCGCGACCCTGCGGAGTGGGGTGCCTTGATCGGCAAGCTCGTGGCGCATTGGGTGGATCGCTACGGGGCGGAGGAGGTCCGTGAGTGGTTCTTCGAGGTCTGGAACGAGCCGAACCTGAAGGCCTTCTGGACCGGCACGCGCGCCGACTACTTCGAGCTCTACCGCCACACCGCGCGGGCGATCAAGGAAGTGGACCCGGACCTACGGGTCGGCGGGCCGTCCTCGGCGAAGAACGCATGGATCCCCGAGTTCCTGGAGTTCTGCGCCCGCGAGGGGCTGCCCGCCGACTTCGTGACCACGCACCACTATCCCACCGATGCCTTCGGCAAGCCCGGCGACGACACGGTGACGCAGCTCTCCAAGAGCCGCCGCAGCGTGCTGCGCGACCAGGCGCGCGAGGCGCGACGGCAGGCGGGGGCCAAGCCGCTCTACTACACCGAGTGGAACTCGTCGTCGAACCCGCGCGACCCGCTCCACGACCAACCGTACGCGGCCGCCTTCGTGGGCAAGACGGTGATGGAGGCGGCGGAGCTGGTGCAGGGCTACAGCTTCTGGACGTTCACCGACGTCTTCGCGGAGAACTACTGGCCGTCGGTGCCCTTCCACGGCGGGTTCGGCCTGCTCAACCTGCACGGGATCACCAAGCCCACCTATCGCGTCTTCGAGCTGCTGCACCGGCTCGGTACCGAGCGGCTCGCCCCGCAGGTTCGCGGCGGACCGGGCGAGGTTGGGGGCCGCGCGGCGTCCGGCGCCGCGGAGCATGCCGGTAGTCGGTCCGAGGCGCTCCACGCCACCGTGGATGCCTGGGCCGTGCGCGGTGGGGGGTCCGTGACCGTTCTCGTGACCAATCACGCGCTGCCGCGGCATCCGATCCGCACCGAGCTCGTGGAGCTGGTGCTCGCGGGAATCACGGGAGCTCCGCGCGGGGCGTTCCTCGAGCGCGTCGACGAGGACCACGCGAACCCTCGGCGGGTCTGGCAGGAGATGGGAGCACCCGAGTACCTGAGCCCGCGCGAGGTCGAGGGCCTCCAGGCCGCCTCGGCGCTCATCCGGGAGCCGCTGCCGTGGCGGAACGTGGGAGAGGGGGCGATCCGCCTCGATGTGTCCCTGCCGCCGCACGCCGTCGCCGCCGTCACGATCGAGCTCGCATGCTCCGCGTCGGCTCCGGCGCCGGAGGCATGAAGCCGGCGACCGGCACCGGAGGGACCGATCGGGCGACCGCGGCCGCATTCACGGCCGAGGACGTGGAACTGCTCGACAGGCTTCAGTGGGAGACCTTCGAGTACTTTCTGCGCGAGGTCGAGCCCTCGAACGGGCTCATCGCCGACAAGACGCGGGCCGACTGGCCGGCGAGCATCGCCGCCACGGGGCTGGCACTCGCCAGCTACCCGATCGGCGTCGAGCGCGGCTACCTGAGCCGGGAGGAGGCCGCGGCGCGGACGCTGACGACGCTGCGCTTCTTCCACGACAGCCCGCAGGGGCCCGAGCCGGACGCGACGGGGTACAAGGGCTTCTACTATCATTTCCTCGACATGCGGACGGGCCGCCGCGCCTGGCGCTGCGAGCTCTCCACGGTGGACACGGCGTTCCTCCTCGCCGGCGCCCTGACGGCCGGGCTCTACTTCGAGGGCGACACCGTAGAGGAAAGCGCGATCCGTGACCTCGCCGAGGCTCTCTACGGCCGCGCGGATTGGCACTGGGCGCTGAACGGGGGTGCCACCGTCTCGCACGGGTGGAAACCGGAGCGGGGGTTCCTGCGCTGGCGCTGGGAGGGCTACGACGAGGCGCTGCTGCTCTACGTCCTGGCGCTGGGCTCGCCGACCTCGCCGATCCCCAAGGAGTGCTACGCGGCCTGGCTCTCGACGTACTCGTGGAAGACGATCTACGGGCGGGAGCTGATCTACGCCGGCCCACTCTTCATCCACCAGCTCTCGCACCTGTGGATCGACTTCCGCGGGCTCCACGACGACTTTCTGCGCGGGAAGGGCAGGAGCCTCGACTACTTCGAGAACAGCCGGCGCGCGACGCACGTCCAGCGCGAGTATGCCATCCGCAATCCGCGGGAGTTCGTGGGCTACGGCGAGGCGTGCTGGGGGATCACGGCGTCGGACGGCCCGGGGCCGCTGACGCTCCGGATCGAGGGCGTGCAACGGAAGTGCCACGACTACGTCGCCCGCGGCGTCCCGTTCGGGCCGGACGACGGGACGCTGGCCCCCTGGGCGGTCGTCGCCTCGCTGCCGTTCGCGCCCGAGGTGGTCCTGCCCACGGTCCGCCACTTCGCGGAGAACCTGCACCTCGAGCGGGCGGAGACCTACGGCTTCAAGGCCACCTTCAACCCGACGTTCCCCGCCGGCGGGGAGAGCGCCCACGGTTGGGTGTCGCCCTGGAACTTCGGCCTCAACCAGGGACCGATCGTGATGAGCATCGAGAACGTGCGCACGGGCCTCCTCTGGCGGCTGATGCAGAAGTCGCCGCACGTCCTGCGCGGGCTCCGGCGGGCTGGGTTCGAGGGCGGCTGGCTGGAATGACGCCTGCAGGCCTGACCGGTCCCCACGGTGCGAGAGCGAAAGCCTGGACTTCGGTTTTCCGCAGCATGGTTGCCGCGCCTGAAGCCGGCGGCCTAGACTCGCTCATGCGTCGTGGCGTGCGTCCGGCCGTCGAGTCCGATGGCGAGAAGAGATAGCCCGCTCGTGCTCGAGCGCCGGCTCGTCTCGGTCGAAGGGAGCGTTCAAGGGGTGGGGTTCCGGCCCTTCGTCTACGGCCTCGCCAGGCGGCTGAACCTGCATGGCCTCGTGCGGAACGACTCGGCGGGCGTGCTGATCGACGTCGAAGGCACGCCGCCGGCTCTCGACGACTTCCTCCAGCTTCTCACGTCCGCGCCGCCTCCGCTGGCGGCGATCGACCGGATCCGGTCCGAGCCGGCTCCCGCTCGGGCGTATCCCGGTTTCTCGATCGCCCCGAGTGAGAACGGGGTGCGCCGGGTGGCGCAGGCCGCTCCGGACGCGGCGACCTGCCCGGCGTGCCTCCGGGAGCTCTTCGATCCGGCGGACCGGCGCTTTCGCTACCCGTTCCTGAACTGCACCGACTGCGGGCCGCGGCTCACGATTGTGCGCGCGCTGCCCTACGACCGCGGGCGCACGACGATGGCCGGCTTCGCGATGTGCGCCGCCTGCTGCCGGGAGTACGAGGACCCTCGCGACCGGCGTTTCCACGCCCAGCCTACCGCCTGCCCCGACTGTGGCCCAACCCTGGCGCTGCGCGCTCCGGGACGCTACCGCGGGACGATCTCGGCCGGCGAGGAGGCCCTCGCGGGAGCCGTGGACGCGCTGCGGGAGGGCCGGATCGTCGCGGTGAAGGGACTGGGCGGCTACCATCTGGCGTGCGACGCGACGAGCGGCGCGGCCGTGCGGCGGCTGCGCGAGCGCAAGCGGCGGGAAGCCAAGCCTCTGGCCCTGATGGTGGCCGATCTGGCGGCGGCGCGACCGCTGTGCCGGATCGCACCGCGGGAGGCGGAGCTGCTCGAGTCGGTGCAGCGTCCCATCGTGCTCGTCGCGAAACGCTCCTCGGGTACCGTCGCGTGCGAGGTGGCGCCGGACAGCCGGGAGCTGGGGATCATGCTTCCGTACACGCCGCTGCACCACCTGCTCCTCGCGGCGTTGGATCGGCCGCTCGTGATGACGAGCGGAAACCGCTCGGACGAGCCGATCGCCTTCGAGGACGCCGAGGCGCTGGAGCGGTTGGAGGAGATCGCGGATCTCTTCTTGACGCACGACCGGCCGATCGCGACGCGCTGCGACGACAGCGTCGTGCGCGTCGTCAGGGGGGAGCGCTCGTTCGTGCGGCGCTCACGGGGCTTCGCGCCGCGGCCGATCCCGCTCGCGGTCCGGCTGCGGGTGCCGGTCCTGGGAGTGGGCGGACACCTGAAGAATACCTTCTGTCTGGCCCGCGAGCGCTCCGCGTTCCTGTCGCATCACGTGGGCGACCTGGAAAACCTCGAGGCCTACCGTGCCCTGCGGGAGGCGCTCGAGGTGTACGGCCGTCTGCTGGACCTGCGTCCCGAGGTGGTGGCGCACGACCTACATCCCGAGTATCTGTCCACGAAGCTGGCCGGCGAGCTGCCGGCCTCCGAGCGCGTGGCCGTCCAGCACCACCACGCGCACGTCGCCTCGTGCGTGGCGGAGCACGGAGTGGGGGAGCCGGTGCTCGGCGTGGCCTTCGACGGCGCGGGTCTCGGGACGGACGGCGCGATCTGGGGCGGGGAGTTCCTGCTGGTCGAGGGCGTCCGCTGGCAGCGCCTGGCGCACCTCGCGTACGTCCCGCTGCCGGGCGTCGACGCGGCCGCGCGTCAGCCCTGGCGCATGGCCGCCGCGCACGTCTGGTCGGCGTGCGGCGGCAACCTCGATCGGCTCCCGGCCGTCGTCCGGGATGCTGTCGAGGTCGGCAGGCTCGCCCTGGTCGAGCAGATGCTGGTCAGCGGTCTGCACTCGCCCCCGACCTCCAGCGTGGGGCGGCTGTTCGACGCCGTCGCCTCGCTCCTGGGGCTCTGCCACGTCGCGCGTTTCGAGGGCGAGGCGGCGCTGCGGCTCGAGGCAGCCGCCGATCGCCATGCTACGCGGAGCTATGCCTTCGACGTGCGTGAGACACCGGAGGGCTGGATCGCGGACCCGGGAGCGTTGATCCGCGGCGTCGTCGCGGACGTGGGCGCGGGACGTCCCGCGGCGGAGATCGCGGGTGCCTTCCACAACGCCTTGAGCGAGCTGGTGCTGGACGTCGCGCGCCGCGTCCGGGCGCGCACCGGCGTGCGCAGGGTGGCGCTCACCGGCGGCGTGTTCCAGAATGCGCTGCTCGCGGAGCGCACCGCGGTCCGGCTGGAACGCGGAGGCTTCGAGGCACTCCTGCATCGCCGCGTGCCGTGCAACGACGGCGGCCTGGCACTCGGCCAGGCATACGTGGCGGGAATGACGGCCGGCGCAGCCGCGGAGGTGGCCTGATGTGCCTGGGAGTTCCGGGCCGGATCGTCGAGTTCGCAGACCCCACGCGCCACCTGGCCCGCGCCGAGGTCTCGGGCGTGAAGCGCACGATCAACGTGGGGCTGGTGCTGCCCGACGGCCTGGAGGTGGGGGACTGGGTGCTGATCCACGTCGGCTTCGCGCTCAGCAAGATCGACGAGGAGGAGGCCCGGCGGACGACGGAGTACCTGGTCCAGCTCGGCGACCTCTACGTGGACGAGCTGAAGCAGATCGAGGAGAGCCGGATCGAATGACCATCGCCGCTCCCGCAGGGGTGCAGGATCCGCCGGCGGAGCGTGCCTGCCGCCTCGTGGTCGAGCGTTTCGCGCGCAGCATCGAAGTACCGCAGCACTTCTTCGAGTCGCAAGCCGACGCCGTCTCGCTGGCCTGCTGCCAGATGGCGCGGCGCTTCCAGCTCGGCGGCCGGCTCCTGGTCTTCGGGGAGGGAGCCGCCGCGACGGACGCGCAGCACGTGGCGGTCGAGTTCGTCCACCCGGTCCTGGTCGGCAAGCGCGCGCTGCCCGCGGTGGCGCTGCCCAACGACGTGGCCGTGCTCACGGGAGGCGGCCCGGCAGCCGGCGCCGAGAGTGCCTTCGCGGATGCGCTCGGGATCCTGGGCCGGCCGAACGACATGGCGATGGGCATCAGCGGGGGTGCCGGCAGCCCGCGGGTCCTGCGCGGCCTGGAGCGGGCGCGGGAGATGGGTCTGCTCACGCTCGCGCTGCTGGGTGCCGCGGCCGGCGGCACGGGCGAGGGCGGGGGTCCCGAGTGCGGGTGGCGATCTTCCGCGGACGGAACCGTGAGCGAGGGCGGTGGGGAGCAGACCTCGTTCGTCTTCGCGGTGTCCTCGAGCGACCCGCTCGTGGTGCAGGAGGTGCACGAGACGCTCTACCACGTGTTGTGGGAGCTGGTGCACGTCTTCTTCGAGCATCGGGCAGTCACGTGAGGCGGCTTCCACCCGCGGCGCAGCCCACCGCCGCGCGACGGCCGCCCCCCCGCGAGGAAGGCCGGCCGGGAAGCCTCGAGCCAGCGCCGCCGTCGTGCGCACCCGACTCCGCCGGCGGGTGCGCGCTCTGTGGCGACGTGGCCCTGCCCGGGCGGGTGATCGCGACCGGGAGCGCCGCGGGCACGGCCGCGGTGGCGCTGGAGGGCGTCGTGATCGAAGTGGCCCTGGACCTGCTCGATGACGTGGCCGTGGGCGAGGAGGTCCTCGTGCACCAGGGCTTCGCGATCGGCCGCGTGGCGCCGCCGTGAACGGGTCCGCACGCGACTTCGGGCGCGAGCTGTACCCCTTCCTGTACGATGCGCCGCCGCAGCCCGCCGCCGCGCTGCAGGGCGTGCTCGCGGAGGTCCGGCGCTCGACGCTGCAGAAGTGCGAGGACGTGATCGCCCTGCGCCGGCAGATCCTCGCCGACCACGCCGCACGGCTGGTGCAGGCCGCCGTGGCCATGGCCGCGGCGTTCGCCGCCGGCGGGAAGTTGCTGGCCTTCGGGAACGGCGGGAGCGCGACGGACGCCCAGGACGCCGCGGCCGACTGCATGCTGCCGGCCTTTCCGTACTGGCGCGCGCTGCCGGCTCTCGCCCTCACGTCCGACGTCGCGGTCGTCACGGCGGTGGGCAACGACGTCGGCTTCGAGAACGTGTTCTCGCGCCAGATCATCGCACTCGGCGAGCGGGGCGACGTCGCGCTGGGGATCTCGACCAGCGGCAGCTCGCCGAACGTGCTCGCCGCCTTTGCCGAGGCCAAGCGGCGTGGCCTGCTCACGATCGGCCTCGCCGGCTACGACGGTGGTGCGACAGCCCGCGCGGGTGCCGTGGATTTCTGCTTCGTCGCGCGGCTCGAGCACGTCCCGCGCATCCAGGAGGGGCAGGCGACGATCTGGCACGCGCTCCTGGAGCTCGTCCAGGAGAGCCTGGCCGCGCGCGGCGTGGCGGAGGCCCGCGCATGAGCATGCGCTACGTGGACGAGTACCGGGACCCCGCCGCCATCCGGCGGCTGAGCCGCGAGATCGAGCGGCTCGCGGCCGGCCGGCCGTACAAGCTGATGGAGGTCTGCGGGGGTCACACGCACTCGATCTACAAGCACGGGCTGCAGGACCTGCTGCCGCCCAACGTCGAGCTGGTGCATGGCCCCGGCTGCCCGGTGTGCGTGATTCCCATGGGGCGCATCGACGACGCGATCGCGATCGCCCGCACGCCCGGGGTCGTGTTCACCACCTTCGGCGACATGATGCGCGTCCCCAGCTCGCGCGGGAGCCTGCTCGATGCCAAGGCCGAGGGCGCCGACGTGCGCTTCGTCTATTCCCCGCTGGACGCCCTGAAGATCGCGCGCGAGGCGCGGGAGACGGACGTGGTGTTCTTCGCGGTGGGCTTCGAGACCACCGCACCCTCCACCGCGGCCACGCTGCTGCGCGCGCAGGAGGAGGGCATCGGCAACTTCTCGGTCTTTTGCAATCACGTGACGATCATCCCCGCGATCAAGGCGATCCTGGACTCTCCCGACATGCGGCTCGACGGCTTCATCGGCCCGGGGCACGTCAGCACGATCATCGGGCTGGCGCCCTATGCGTTCATCGCGCGCGACTACGGCAAGCCGGTCGCCGTGGCGGGCTTCGAGCCGGCCGACGTCCTGCAGGCCATCGCGATGGTCCTGCGCCAGCTCCAGCGCGGCGAGGCACGGGTCGAGAACCAGTACGCGCGCGTGGTGCGCCCGCAGGGGAACCCCAAGGCGCTCGAGGTCCTCTCGCGCACGATGGAGCTGCGCCCCTACTTCGAGTGGCGCGGGCTCGGGTTCATCACCCACAGCGCGTTGCGGCTGCGGCCGGAGCTCGCGCCGTGGGACGCCGAGGCGCGCTTCGCGGTACCCGGCCTGCGGGTGACGGACCCCAAGGCCTGCCAGTGCGGCGAGGTGTTGAAGGGCGTCCTGAAACCGTGGCAGTGCCGCGTGTTCGGGACCGCCTGCACCCCCGAGACGCCGATCGGCTCGTGCATGGTCTCGCCCGAAGGAGCCTGTGCCGCGTACTACAACTACGGGCGCTATTCGCTCATGCAGCAGGGCGCCGCGACGGCGGGCACGCAGGCTACCGCAGCGGACCCCCTGCCCGGGAGCGTGCCACCGCGCGGGGCGGACCGGCTCGCCGAGGCCCTGCGGTGACGGCGCGCACCGAATCGTCGCTGTCCGCGCAGCTGGAGCGAATGGAGCGGCTGCGACAGGCCCGGCAGGTCAGGACCGTGTTCAAGGACGAGCACATCACGCTGAGCCACGGGAGCGGAGGCAAGGCCAGCCACAACCTGGTGGACGGGCTGCTGGTCCCCGGCTTCCGCGAGCCGTTGCTGGACGGCGGGGAGGACGCGGCCCTCGTCTCGCCGTCGGGGAACGGCTCCGGCAGGGTGGCGTTCACGACCGACTCCTACGTGGTGAGCCCGCTCTTCTTCCCCGGCGGCGACATCGGCAGCCTCGCGGTCCACGGCACCGTGAACGACCTCGCGATGGCCGGCGCCCGCCCGCTGTGGCTCTCGGTGGGGCTCATCCTCGAAGAGGGGCTGGAGGTCGATGTCCTGCGGCGGGTCGTCGCCTCGATGGCGGAGGCGGCGGAGCTGATCGGCGTGCGGGTGGTCACCGGCGACACGAAGGTCGTGCCCCGCGGCAAGGCGGACCGGCTGTTCGTGAACACGAGCGGGATGGGGCTGGTGCGCGACGGCGCGGCGCTCTCGACGCGCGGCGCGATGCCCGGCGACGTCGTGATCCTGAGCGGCACGATCGCCGACCACGGCATGGCGGTCATGCTCGCGCGCGAGGCGCTGGAGCTGGAGGCGGAGATCCTGAGCGACACGGCACCCCTCCACGAGCTGGTCGAGCGCCTTCTCGAGGCCGCGCCGGGGACGCGCGCGCTGAAGGATCCGACCCGCGGCGGGGTGGCGAGCAGCCTGTGCGAGATCGCCCGGCGCTCGGAGGTCTCGATCATCGTGGAGGAGGAGCGCGTCCCGGTGCGGGAAGCGGTGCGCGGGGCCTGCGAGATCCTGGGGCTGGACCCGCTGCACATCGCGAACGAGGGCAAGCTCCTCGCCGTCGTCCCGGCCGGGGAGGCGGATGCCGCGCTCGCGG
>JBHENL010000064.1:0-6611 GCA_046262075.1 Gemmatimonadota bacterium | reverse complement strand
CCCAACGACAACGTGGTCCACCTGCTCGCCGAGGTCGGAGTCCTCATCCTGCTCTTCGAGATCGGGCTCGAGATGCAGCTGAGGGACCTGCTGAAGGTCGGCGGAGCGGCGGCCGCCGTCGCGCTGACGGGCGTGGTGCTGCCGTTCGCCGCGGGCTACGGCATCGGAATCGCCCTCGGCGAGAGCGCCCTGCTCTCGCTCTTCCTGGGCGCCACGCTCACCGCCACCTCCGTGGGAGTCACGGCGCGCGTGCTGCGCGACCTCGGACAGCTGGCGTCGCCGGAGTCGCGGATCATCCTCGGCGCGGCGGTGATCGACGACGTGCTCGGGCTGATCCTGCTCAGCCTCATCACCGGCGTGCTCGCCGGCGGCACGCTCACGCCCGGGGGGAGCGTGCGCATCGCCGCGGTCGCCGTGGCGTTCCTCGCGGGAGCGCTGGTCGTCGGGCGCCTGCTGGTCCCGCACGGCCTGCGCCTGGTCTCCAGCCTGCGGGTGCAGGGAGCGCTGGTGCCCGCGGCGATGACGCTCGCCTTCGGCCTGGCGTTCCTGGCGGCCGAGTCCGGGTCGGCGATGATCATCGGCGCCTTCGCGGCGGGGCTGATCCTGGCCGAGACCGATCGCCGCCACCAGCTCGAGGAGGACGTCCGGCCCGTAGCGCACCTCTTCGTACCGATCTTCTTCGTGGCCGTCGGCGCACAGGTGGACCTGCGGCCGTTCAACCCGCTGGTGCGCGAGAGCTGGCCACTGATCGGCGGGGTGGTGGGGATCTCCCTCGTCGCGATCGTGACGAAGTGGGCCGCCGGGCTCGCCCCGTTCTGGCTGCGGGTGCGAAAGAACGCCATCGGACTCGGCATGGTGCCGCGCGGCGAGGTGGGGTTGATCTTCGCCCAGGTGGGCCGCACGTCGGGGCTCCTGAACGACGAGCAGTTCAGTGCGATCGTGCTGGTCGTCATGATCACGACCTTCGCCGCCCCCGTCCTGCTGCGGCGGGCGCTGCCGAGGTATCGCGAGGAGCGCGTCACCATGCCCGTGCCAGGGCCTTCCGGCGCCGTGGAGGGCCTGGTGAGCGGAGAGCCGCCCCGGTCCCCGGTGAGACGGCTCAGGCCGCCAGGCGAAGAGTGACGAGGGTCTCGACGTGGGGCGTGTGCGGGAAGAGGTCGAAGGGCCGGACGCGCTCCACCGCGTACGACGCGGAGAGCAGGGCGAGGTCGCGCGCCAGGCTCGCCGGGTTGCAGGAGACGTAGAGCAGCCGCGGCGCCGCGAGCCGGCACACGGCCTCGAGCGTGCGCGCGTGGACGCCCGCCCGCGGCGGATCGAGCAGCAGGGCGTCGACCGATCCGGGTGCGCGGCTCCCCAGGTGCGCGGGGAAGCCGCGGCGGTCGTCGGCGACGTGGAACTCCGCGTTCGTCACCCCGTTGAGCGCGGCGTTGTGGCGCGCGTCGGCCACCGCCGAGGCGACGGCCTCCAGCCCGAGCACGCGCCCCGCATCGCGCGCCAGGTAGAGCGCGAAGGCGCCGATCCCGCAGTAGAGGTCCACCAGCGTCTCGCCCGCGGAGAGCGCGGCCGCCTCGCGCACCCGGGCGTAGAGCGTCTCGGCCATGCGCGTGTTCGTCTGGAAGAACGCTTCGGGCCCGAACTCGAAGCGCACGGGAGGGATGAGCTCGGTGATGCGCGCGCGGCCGTGGAGCAGCCGGCTCTCGCCGAACTCGACCACGTTGGCGCGCGAGGCGGTGACGACGTGCCAGACGCTCGTCACCGGCGCCGCCCGCAGGAGCTCGGCCACGAGTCCTGCTTCGTCGAGCGGTCCGGGGCTCGTGACGAGCGCCACCAGCAGGTCGTCGGTGTTCTCGCTCTCGCGCACGAGGAGGTGGCGCAGGAAGCCCGCGTGGCGGCGCGGATCGTACACCGTATACCCGGCCGCGCGGGCGTGTGCTTCGACTGCGGCCGTCAGCGGTCCCGCATGGCGCGAGAAGATCGGGCACTCCTCGAGGTCGAACACCGCGTCGAACCGGCCGCGCTCGCGCAGCCCGATGACGGGCGTCCCGCGCCTGGCGGCGATCCCGAACTCCATCTTGTTGCGGTAGAGCCAGGGCTCGGCCATGCCCTCGGCGGGCTCGATCGGCACGCCGCGCAAGCCGCCGAGCCGCTCGAGGGTCTCGGACACCTGCCGCGTCTTCCAGGCGAGCTGTGAGGCGTACGCCAGGTCCTGGTGCCGGCAGCCGCCGCAGACGCCGAAGTGGCGGCAGCGAGGACGGACGCGGTCGGGGGCGGGCTCCAGGACCTCGAGGGTCTCCGCCTCGGCGTGGTTGCGCTTGACGCGCGCGACCCGCACGCGCGCGAGCTCGCCCGGCAGCGCCCCACGCACGAACGCGACGCGGCCGTCGGCGAGGCGCGCCACCGCGTCGCCGCCGAAGGCGAGCGAGTCGATCCGCACGAGCTCCTCGGCGCCCGCGCGCGCGCCGGCACGCGGCGCTCCGCCGGTGGACGTGACGGAAGCGTCGGCCATTCTCGACCCCGGCGTGATTGTGGACCGGTCCCGCGCCGGTTACGTTGCGCGCATGACCGGCGAAGCGCTCCTCTTCTACGACGGCGAGTGCAGGCTGTGCCTGCGGGCGATGGACCTCGTGCGCGCTTGGGACCGCACCGGGCGCGTCGTGTGCCTCCCCTATCAGCATCCCTTCACGGCGCGGATCCTGCCGGACGTGTCCCGGCAGGAGCTCTCCCGGGCGATCCTGCTGGTCGGGCCCCGCGGGCGGCGCTACCAGGGCGCCGACGCGCTGCCGCGGCTCCTCAGCCTGCTCCCGGGTGGGGCGCCGCTGCGGCTCTGCTTCGAGATTCCCGGCGTTGCCGCGCTGGCGCGGCGGATCTACCGGCTGGTGGCCGACCACCGTCACGAGCTCGGCTGCTCGCTCCGGACCCGGGGAGCCCCCGCCTGACTCGTCGCTCCGGCACCGCACCGGAGCGCTCGCCCAACGGCGCGGGCCGGGATGCTCCTCCTCGGAGTCCCGGCCCGCGCCGTGTCGTCGATGTCGCGCAGCGCCCGCCGTCAGGCGCCCGACGCGCGAGTCCCGCTCGTCTCGCCGCCACGCCCCTGCGGAGCACCCTGCTCCGCGCCCTCGTGCTCCATCTCCTCGTGCCGCATCTCCTCGTGCGACTTCGGCCCCTTCATCGGGGTCGTGATCTTCTCGAGCAGCCGCATCTGCATCGTCAGGTGCGCCTCCAGCTCGGCGGGATCCTCGATGCTCTCGACCACGGCCCAGTGGCGCTGCGCCTCCTCCAGGACGTCGGCCATCGAGCGCGCCTCGCCCGCGGCGGCGGCCTCCGCGCTGCGCTCGGGGTCGATGCGCTCGCCGGGCTTGCCGTCCGCGTCCCCCGCGCCGGCCTCCGCCGCGGCGTCCGCCTGTTCGTCGCGCTCGTCGGTAACGGGCTCTCGATCGGCCTTCTCCATCCGGTCGCCGACGGCCGGAGGCCGAGCCTCGCGCGTCTGCGCCCCGGGCACCGCCGCATGGGTCGAGAGCGCATCCATGAACTCGCCGAGCATCTCGCGGTGCATCTGCAGGTGCTCCGCCTTCTCCGGCCCCGGCATCGACTGCACCATCTCCCAGTGCGCCTCGATCTGCTTCCAGTCCGCCGCCAGGTCCAAGCCCCCGTGCCCCGCCGCCACTCCGGCGGGCGCCTTGTGCTCCGCGGCACCCGCGTCCCCGGCCTCACCCTGGGCGCGTAGCGGGGCTCCCGCGGCCAGGACCAGCAGGGCGAGCAAAGCGATCGTGCGCATGCGTCCTCCCAAGGGTGGCGTTTCGACCTGAGCGGCCGGTGGCGATCCCGGGCCCGTGTCCGAATATACCCGGCCGCCGGATGGCCCGACCAGCGCGGCTTCGCCGGAGGCGGACTCCGCCCACCGCTCGTGGGCGGCCACGGCAGGCGGCGCGCATCGTTCGCTCGCCCGCGCCAGCTATATTGCGGATCCCATGCTGCCGGTCCCACACACGGCCCCGGCGCAGCCGCCGGGCTCCATGGCCGGGGGCGCGCCGCTGCGGGTCCGCTCGGCGCTCGCGAACCTGCGTCGCGATCCCTCCCACGCCGCCGAGCTGGTCTCGCAGCTCGTGCTCGGCGAGCCGGCCACCGAGCTGGAGCGGCGCGACGGGTGGGTGCGCGTCGCGGGGCGAGACGGCTACCCCGGGTGGGTGGACGCCGGAGCGCTCGCGCGGGCGCAGGCGCGGGAGAGCGGGCCGGAGCTCGTCTGGCTCCGGCGCGACGGCGTGCTGCGCGCGCGACCTGAATGCGGCTCCTCCCCGCTGTGCGACCTGACGCTGGGCGCGCGCGCCGCCGCCGCCGGCGGCGCGCCGGATCGAACGCGTGGCGGCGCTCTCGAGGTGCTCCTGCCGGACGGGACGCGCGGTTGGGCCGAGGCCGCGGGCTGGGCCGAAGCGGGCGACCTCCCCCGGCTGCGGCCGCGGGAAGGGCGCGCCGTCGTCGAGACGGCGCTCTCGCTCCGCGGCGCGCCGTATCTCTGGGGAGGCACGTCGAGCAAGGCGCTCGACTGCTCGGGCCTGGTCCAGCGCGTGTTCGAGCTTCACGGGGTTCCGCTGCCACGCGACGCGTGGCAGCAGGCGGGGGAGGGTGTGGAGGTGGATCCCGGTCCCGGCGGCTCGCGCCTCGAGGCCGGAGACCTGCTGCTCTTCGCCGAGGGCGGCACGCGCGTCACGCACGTCGCGCTCGCACTCGGCCAGAGCGGCCGCTTCGTTCACTCGTCCACGCGACGCGCCGGCGTGGGGGTGGACGGACTCGACCCGAGCGATCCGCTGCACGCCCCCGCCCTCTCGCGCACGGCGGTCGCCTTCCGCCGCGTCCTCTAGAGGCGGACCGGCGCCGCTCCAGGCTGCCGGCCCACGTGGAGGCGCTTCGCCACCCTCGGCTTCAGTCCGCCGGCATCGCCGGCGCCGGCCGCCTCTGCACCTGGTGCCCTTCCAGCTCGAAGCTCTGGCTGCACGCGCGCAACGCGCCCACCGCGGGCTGCGCGACGTGATAGTCGCCGGCCAGCTCCTCGCCGTCGAACTCGAACACGACCCGGTAGCGCACGGAGTCCGGAGCACGCGCCCCGGCGCCATCGGCTGACTGGGTTCCCGGCGGAGCTGCAACGGCGGAGGACGCCTCCAGGCGATCGCCGCGGAACTCGCCGCGCACGAGCACGACCGGCGACACGCGCACCGAGGCCCGGTTGTCGACGGCGTGCGACACCTCCAGCAGGAGCGTATCGGCGGACCCAAAGACCGGCGCCTCGCACTCGTTCGCCGAGACGCGCGCGCGCACGGCGTACGTGCCGGTGTAGTTGCGTGTCGGCCAGGCGGACTCCTCGTCCGGCGCGCACGCCGCCGCGAGGAGCGCGACGAGAGCGAGCCGCGCGCCTGCACCGGCAGGAGCCCGTGGCGTGTGAGAGCGGCCCGACATGGGGCGGGAATATACGCGCGAGAGGCCGCGGAAGGGCTCCGCGGCCTCTCGAACGAACGACGGGCGCCGCGCTTGCGATCAGCCGGTCGGCACGAGCACCGCGATGATGGATCCGCCCTCGGCCCCGACGAGGGGATAGGCCACGATCACGCTCTCGTCGAGCCCGGCCAGGAACTCCTTCACCGCCGCCTGACCGGCCTGGTCGAAGCTCACCTTCAGGTACATGCGGTCCTTCTGAGGACCGCGATAGAGGCCCGAGACGCGGAAGGTGAGGTCCTCGTACTGCACGACGGCGTTGTCCTGGCCCGGCGCGATCGTGAGCGCCTGCAGCTGCCGCGGCTCGCCGCCGTTCAGGTGCGCACGGAGCTTGGCGAGGCTCTCCCCCTCGCTCCAGACCTCCTGGAGGTTCTCCACGCGCAGGCCACCCGGGTCGGAGCCCGGGACGAGGAACAGCAGCGCCTTGAAGGTCCTCGCACCGGCCCCGGAGACACCCTCCTGCTGCGCGCCTGCACCGGCGGCCCCGGACAGGGTGATCGCGAGGGCGGCGAGTGCTGCGAGTGCCATACGCATGAGAGCGAGCCTCCGAATGGGTTGGGGGACGTTGCTTCCTACCCCACGGGGCGCGGGTCGTTCCTGTCTTCGCCCGACTCCAGGGGCGCCCCGTAGGCCGGCGGCAGAGGCTCCCCACGCGCTCCGGCGGCGGATGGGAACGGCTCCAGCGGAGGTGGAGGCGGAGGTGGCGGCGGCGGGGCGGCCGGCTCGCCACGCGCCGCGGGCGGCTCGCCGCTCCAGGTCGTGCGGGTGCCGAACCGCGTGAGGATCACCGCCCCGAAGCCGACCGTCGCGGCCAGGTAGAGCACCAGGAACCCCGTGACGTGGAAGAGGATGGAGATCACGTCCATGAAGCCGGGGCCGAAGCTGAACAGGGTCCCGAGCAAGCTCGGCGCAAACACGGCCACCAGCCCCAGGAACAGGGCGATGTATGGTGAGTGCAGCGTCTGGCCCAGACGGCCCGCCACGACGTGGCCGGTGCTGCGGGCGACCGCGGTGAAGCCGAAGAGCAACGCGGCGAAGCCGACGAGGAAGAAGCCAAAGGCCCAGATCACCGCGATCGGAATGCCGATGATCGTGATCACCAGCAGGAGCAGCCCGATCACGTACGC
>JBHENL010000063.1:0-5552 GCA_046262075.1 Gemmatimonadota bacterium | reverse complement strand
GCCGAATCGCCCGGGCCTTCCAGGAACACGTCCCCGAACGTCGAGCTCACGTTGCCGCTGCCGAGGAACAGACGCCGGCCGCTCAGGAAGTCGAAGGCGCTCGGCAGGTCCGTGGCGCTCGCCTCCCAGATGCGGTCTCCGCCTTCCCGCACGTCGGGGTCCAGGTTCCCGGTGAGGTCCTCGTCGCCGCAGCCCGCGGCGAGCAGGAGCACGGCGAGCCGGAGCCATGGCGTGCGGCGTCTCGTCGGGGTGCGGCGGGGGATCGGCTTGCTCACGTCGGTTGGTCCTCGCATCTCGAGCGCCAGTGCTCCAGCAGGTCCACCAGCATCCGGTGCGGAGTGATCTCCGGCTCCCAGCCCAGGGCGCGCAGTCGCGTCGGGTCCCCCACCAGGTGGTGGATCTCGACCTCGCGCACGAGCCCCGCATCTTCCACGACCCGGGCCTCGGCGGTGGAGAGCTCGAGCAGCTCGTCCAGCAGCTCGCGCAACGCGAAGCCGCGCCCGCTGCAGACGTTCACCACGTCGCCCGCCGCGCCGCAGCGGAGCAGCAGCGCGTACGCCCGCGCGACGTCGCGCACGTCCAGATAGTCGCGAACCGGCGTCAGGTTGCCCACCCGCAGCGTCCCCCGGCCGCCCGCGCGCTCCAGCCGCGCGAGCTGGCGCGCGAAGCTCGGGAACACGAACCGGGCGTCCTGGCCCGGCCCCGTGTGCGAGAAGCTGCGCGTCATCACGACGCGCAGGCCGTACGTGCGGGCGTACTGGCCGCCGATCGCCTCCTGCGCCGCCTTGGAGCCCGCATACGGCGAGAGTGGCGCCAGCGGCTGCTCTTCCGCCGCGGGCGAGTCGCTCGCGAGGTTCCCGTACACCTCCCCCGATCCCACGAGGAGCACGGGCCCGGAGAGCTCCGCCTCTCTCGCGCACTCCAGCACGCTGAGGGCGCCCCCCACGTTCACGTCGTACGTGCCCAGCGGGTCGGTGTGCGAGGTCGCCACCGAGCTGCGGGCCGCCAGGTGCACGACGGCCTGCGCCCCGCTCTCCTCGAATGCGCTCCGCACCTGCTCCGGCTGGCGCACGTCGCAGCGCACCCGCCGCTCCAAACCCTCCGGCGGCTCCTCGAGCGTCGTCCCCCACACCTCGTACCCGTCGGCAGCCAGGCGGGCTTCCAGATGAGCGCCAACGAACCCCTCAATGCCCGTGATGAGGACCCGCAGGCTCAGGCGGAGATCCTCTCGGATTCCGTGGCGCGGAAGACCGCGCCGAGCATGCCGGCCTCTTCGGAATCGAGCTCCACGCCGCGGCGCTGCATCATCACACGCGCCGATTCGAGGAACGCCTCGAGGCGGTGCGTCTCCTGCCGCGAACCGGTGCCCCAGGAGAACGCCGGAAGGTGCGCGGGGGCGACGCCGCGCGTCCCGTAGAGGTTCGTCCCCGGGCCGACGATGGCACCCGTGGGGAGCAGCGTGCCGATGCCGGTCTTCACGTGGTCACCGATCGAGGACCCGAGCTTGAGCAGCCCCGTCTCGACGACCTCGTCGGTGAGCCGCAGCCGGATCAGCCCGTAGTTGTTCTTCAGGTTGCTGGTGGTCGTTCCGGCGCCGAGGTTCACCCATTCGCCGACGTAGCTGTCGCCTACGAATCCTTCGTGGGCCTTGTTGGAGAAGCCCAGGAAGATCGAGCCCGCGACCTCGCCGCGCACCCTGCAGCCGGGTCCGATCGTGGAGCCGGCTCCCACGTCCGACCCGAGGAGCCGCGCACCGGCGCGCACGACGAGTGGCCCGCGCAGCACCGTGAACGGCTCCACCCGTGCGCCGGCTTCGATCCGGACCGGTCCCTCGCGCACGTCCACGTGCACGCGCCGGGCGATCTCAGCGCCCGGCGCCACGCGCAGCCGCTCGGCGGGGCCCTCCACCTCCACCCCCTCCGGAACGGCCGCGGCCGGGCGGCCGCCGTCGCTCTCCTCTAGGTCGGCGACGATCCGCTGCCGGTTCCCCGCCACGAGCTCGTGCAGCGCCGCCGGGCGGCTGCCTGGCAGCTCCACGTCCTCGCCGTCGCGCGCTGCCGCCCGCCAGTCCTCCCGCGCCGCGAGCGCCTCCATCGCCTGGCGCGCGGCGGAGCTCGTCAGGCAGGCCCCGACGAGCGCGCCCTCGAGCCAGAACCGCGCTCCGCGCGTGTGGCGGGCGAGCGCGGGATCCGTCGCTCCCGCCGGCACGTAGACGGACTCCAGCAGGAGCGTCGGCTCGTCCGTCGCCTCACGCGGGTTCACGCGCAGGGGCGAGCTGCCCAGGCGCGAGAACGGCAGGCCCTCGAAGCGACCGCCGGAGAAGACCCCGTCGACCCGTCTCCCGGCGAGCCGCTCGATGCGCTCGCGAAAGCTCTCGACGCCGAATGCCAGCTCGCAGAGCGGGCGGGTGAGGCTCAGGGGCCGGAACGGCTTCTGGGGTCCATCGACCAGGTAGAGCTTCACGGCGCCGCCTGCTTGATCGTCGTGCGTACCGCCCACGCGTCCGGGAACCCGAGCGAGCGCAGCTCCGAGAGGGCGGGCTGGGCCGCCTCCTGCGAGGCGAAATCCCCGACGCGCACCTTGTAGAACGGCTCGATGAGCTCGACGTAGACGGGCAGCCGGCCTCCGAGCAGCTCGTTCACCTGGGCGGCCTGCCGGCTCGCGGTGGCGAAGTCGGGCGAGGCCACCACCTGGACTCGATAACCGTAGGGCAGCTCGCCCCCCGAGGGCTCGTACTCCGCGGCCGCCTGCCGGATCCTCCCGGCCTGGAGCTCGGCGCGTCGGGGCTCCCGAAGCCGTCCCTCCAGCGCCGGCTCCTCGGTGCGGCGGCCGGTCGCCGGATCAATCGTCCCGTGGACGGCTCGCGCGTCGCGCAGGGGCGCCTCGGCGGCCGGCGCCCCGTCGCGTGGCTCCGACAGCGGGGCGGCGGGCCGCGGACCGGGGGCGTGCGTCGGCACCGCCTCCTCCGTGCGCCCGCCTCCCGCCCCTCCCGAGGTCGCGGCGGCGCAGCCCGCCAGCGCGAGGCAGGCGAGGGTAGGGGCGAAGAGCCGCTGCGCCGGAGCCCTCACGAACCCCCGCCGTTCAGGTCGCGCAAGATCTGGCGGATCTCCGGCAGCCGCTCGCGCGAGCAGACGAAGGTCTCCTCCCCCGAGCGCACGACCAGGAGGTTGCTCGCGCCGACGATCGTCACCCGGCCCTCCTCGGCGAACACGATGTTGTCGCGGGCCTCCGCCATGCGGCCCGCGCCGCGCACGACGTTGCCATCCGGATCGGAGGCGAGCAGCCGGGCCATGGCCTCCCACGAGCCGACGTCGTCCCAGCCGAACTCCGCCGGCAGCACGACTCCTCGCCGAGTGCGCTCCATGACCGCGTAGTCGAAGGAGATAGAGGGCGCCTCCGCGTAGAGGGCACGAAACGCCTCCTCGCCCCTGGAAGTCGTGACCAGACCACCCGCCTGGCCAAAGCGCCGCAGAGGCTCGGCCAGCACGGGCTCGTGCGTGGAGAGCTCCTCGACGACGGTCCTGGCGCGGGCGATGAACATCCCCGGGTTCCACAGGTTGAGCGGGTCGGCCACGAGCTCCCGGGCGCGCGCCGCATCGGGCTTCTCGTGAAACGCGGCGATCCGGTGGCCTCCCACAGGCAGCGGATCGCCCACCGTGATGTACCCGTAGCCCGTCTCGGGCCGATCGGGCCGCACGCCGAGCGTGACTACGTACGATCCCGCCTCGGCCAGTCGAAAAGCATCAGCCAGCGCGGCGCGGAACGCCACGGCGTCGCCGATCGCGTGGTCGGAGGGGAGGAGCGCGACCACGGCGTCCTCGCCGCCCAGCGCGAGCGCGGCCCAGGCCGCGACCCCGGCCGCGGGTCCGGTGTTCCTCGGAAGAGGCTCGGCGACGACGTTCGCGGCCGGCAGCTCCGGACACTCCGCGGCCACCGCCGCGGCGAGCGCGGCGGAGGTGACGACCAGCGTGCGCTCGGGCGGGAACATCGGCCCCAGACGCTCGAGCGTCTCGCGCAACATCGTGCGCCGTCCCAGGAGGGGAAGGAGCTGCTTGGGGCGCTGGGGGGTGGAAGCAGGCCAGAATCGCTCGCCGACGCCTCCCGAGAGGATCGCGGCGAAGCGGCTCACACCAGCTCTTTCAGCCGGGTGCGCTCCCGCTCCAGGGTGAAGAGGAGCTCTCCGACGTTCTCTCCGGAGCGGACCGCGACCGCGAGAAAGTTCTCGGCGTCGACGGCCGAGAGCACGAGCAGGCCGCTCTCGAACTCGAAGACGCCCTGGCGGAAGCCGCCCGCCTCCATGGCGTCGGCGGCTTCGACCGAGGAGGCGATCACCCCGGGGACGATCGCCGCGAGCGTCTCCCCGTCCACCTCCCGCTCGCCGCGCATCTGGATGACGAGCCCTTCGCGTCCGGCCAGCAGCGCACTGCGTACACCCGAAAAGCGGAGCAGCTCGTCGAGGATCAGTCCGACGGATTCCACGCGAGGCCTTCCTGGAAGGGGAACGGGTGCTCCGCGGGCATGCGGAGAAAAGCGGCAGGTGCAAGCGTAGCAACGTATTGGACGCGCTCTGCGCAGTCAACCGACCGGCTGTGTGGAGCGGACATCGGGAAACTCACCGAGGCCAAGATCCCGGCGGCTTGACTAAGTAATCGGACTAGATCACGATGGGTGCCACATGCCGGGAAGTAGGAGAAGGCTAGAGAGGCTCGCCGCCCCGAGGACTCAGGATGAACGTGAACGTCCACGAAGCCAAGACTCACCTTTCCCGGCTGCTGCGCCGTGTGGCCGCGGGCGAGGAGGTCATCATCTCGAAGGCCGGCACGCCGATCGCTCGCCTTGTCGCGATTGGTCCGCAAAGCGGAAAGCGGCCGCTGGGGATCGACCCCCGTATCAAGGTACCAGCCGATTTCAACGATCCCCTGCCGGAGGACGTGCTCGCCGACTTCGACTCATGAGAGTGCTCGTCGACACCGAGTGTTGGCTCTGGATGATCGGTGAACCAGGTCGCCTCTCGCGCCGGAGTCGGAGCATCCTCCGGAGCCTCGAAAACGAGCTGTTCTTCTCGGCCGTCTCGTCCTGGGAGATCGTCATCAAGCACGCGCTGGGGAGACTCCCGCTGCCCCAGGCACCGGCGCGACTGGTTCCCCGTCTGCTCGCACGCACCACGACGTCCTCTCTGCCGGTTCATCATTCGCACGCGCTGGCGGTCGCGGACCTGCCGCATCACCATCGCGATCCGTTCGATCGGATCCTGATCGCGCAGGCACGAGTCGAGGGACTGCCGATTCTCACTTCCGACCGGCATTTGGCGGCCTACGACGTGGAGATCCTGTGGGCGTGAGGCAAGGAGGCGTGCCATGTCCCCACGGCCCATCCAACCATCACACGTAGAAGCCTGTCGCCCAGATAGGCGGGCCGCCGCCGCCTTCTTCGTGACCTCAGGCTTGAGGAACAGGTGATCGGAAGGGTTTGCAATGAATGGAAAGATCGTCTGGATGGGCCAGGTCGCTACCCGACGGTCAGCGCCGGAAAGACTGTTCAAGGTAACGCTG
>JBHENL010000062.1:0-10141 GCA_046262075.1 Gemmatimonadota bacterium | reverse complement strand
ACCGGGTGGAGGCGGCGCTGGAGCGCGCCGCCCTGGAGTACGGCGGGGTGGACGTGGTGGTTTCCAACGCGGGAGTGGCGCACTGCGCCCCCATCGAGTCGCTGGAGCTGGCGGACTGGGAGCGCAGCTTCGCGGTGAACGCCACCGGGCACTTCCTGGTCGCGCGCGAGGGCCTGCGCATCCTCGAAGCACAGGGCCTGGGCGGCGCCTTCGTCTTCGTGGCCACCAAGAACGTCATGTCGCCGGGCAAGGACTTCGCCGCCTACTCGGCCTCCAAGGCCGCCGAGGCGCAGCTCGCCAAGGTGCTGGCGCTCGAGGGCGGGGCACACGGCATCCGGTCGAACCTGGTCAACCCCGATGCGGTGTTCCGTGACTCGAAGCTGTGGTCCGCCGACGTGCGGCGCGAGCGCGCGAGGGCGCAGGGGATCTCCGTCGAGGAGCTCGAGGACTTCTACCGCACGCGCAATCTCCTCGCCACGCCGGTCCGGCCCGAGGACGTCGCCGAGGCCGTGCTCTTCCTCGCCTCCGACCGCGCGGCGAAGACCACGGGCTGCACGATCACCGTGGACGGCGGGGTCAAGGACGCCTTTCCACGATAGCACGTCCTCGCCCGGAATCGCCGTCGGGGATCAGCACGCGAATTCGGCGCCCCTCGCCTCATCCGCCTACTGCTGGCACGGGGCGTCGGGGTCCGGCTTCGGCTTGTCCACGACGGGACGACGATCCAGGTTCGCGACGGCGAGCGCGACGTCGCCGATGAAGCCCGCCACGCGCTCGAGCTGCGCGAAGTCGATGTACTGAGCCTCGTCGGTCACCATGTGGTAGTCGGGGTGCGAGCCGGTAGAGAAGAAGACGATCGGGATGCCGTAGCGCGCGTACATGTAGTGGTCGCTGCGGCAGTAGTAGTTCTGCGGATGTCCGTCGGCGTCGAACTGGTAGTCGAAGCGCAACGCGCCGCCCTGCTCCTGGTTCACGGTCTCGACGAGGTCGCCGAGCTCGGTCGACAGTCGGCGCGAGCCGATCAGCTGCACGTAGCCTGGACCGCCGCCCTCCAGGTCCGCGGCCGTCCCGCGGCCGATCATGTCCACGTTCAGCTGGGCGACGATCGAGTCGAGCGGCACGGTCGGGTGGTCCGTGAACCACTGTGAGCCGAGCAGCCCCAGCTCCTCGCCCGTGTGCCAGACGAAGAGGATCGAGCGCCGGGGGCGCTCCTCTCCCCGCGCGAAAGCCTCGGCGATCTCCAGCAACGCCACGATCCCCGAACCGTCGTCGTCCGCCCCATTGGCGATCGAATCCACCCGCGCGGGGCGCTCTGCCCGTAGACTGTCGAGGATCGCCTGCGCCTGCCGGGCCTGCTCCGGCGTGGGCTCGACCACGGCGGACTGAACGCCCTCCCTGCGCAGCACGAGGTCGTAGGCCCGCAGCGAGTCGTGCTCCATCGACGTCTCGAAGCCGACGTGGTCGTTGTGCGCGCCGATCGCCACGTATTGGCCGCGCAAAGCGGGATCGCTTCCCGGGAGCACGGCGACGACGTTCCGCGCCGGGTGCTCGGTCGACGTGTCGACGTACTCGATGTCGGCGCGCACGGGCCGTCCGGTCGCCCCGGGCTGCAGCGTCTCGGGCGCGGCGCCGAGCAGCGCCGCGGCGGCGTCCGCCGAGACGATCATCACCAGCGGGATCCCCGTCCGGTCGTCGGCGGGATCCATCAGCCCCTCCTCCGGCTGCCGGAAGAACCCGACCAGCTCAGGTGGCGAGACGTCCAGCGTGGCGATCGCGATTCCGGCCGCGCCCGCGAAGCGCTCGAAGCCGGGCTGCGTCCAGAACTGGAAGGCGGGCCGACCCCCCACGACGTGCGGTGAGAGCACGACCAGCTTGCCTCGCACCTGCTGCGGAGTCAGCGGGACCGCCATGTCGCCGATGCGCCCGCCGTAGATCGTGGGCAGGGACTCACCCGTCAGACTGAGGCCGAAGGGAAAGAGGCTCCCCGGCGGCACCGGGACGTAGTCCTCCCCCGGCGCCAGAGCGCGGCCGTCCACGGTGAGCGAGGCGGCGGGGTCCAGCGCGCGAGATTTGATCGGCACCTCCTGGAAGAAGGTCCCGTCCTCCCCCGCCGGCTCCAGACCCGTACGGCGGGCCTCGGCCGCGATGTAGTCGGTCGCCATCACGTTTCCGAGCGTCCCCGCCTCCCGACCCATCATGGAATCCGCGGCCACGATCGCCATGCGCGCGCGCAGGTCGGCCCGGGTGAGCTCGGGCGAGGTCGGCCCGGCGGCGGTCGCCTCGCCCGGCGGGCGCGGTGCCGGCTGCGAAGCCGATCCGGCGGGCTGCGAGCGGGTGGCCTGGGCGCACGCGCCCAGGAACGCCACTCCCACGAACGCGAGCAACGCCACCGGGAAGGAGAGCGGTCGGAAACGGGCCGGAGGCAAGGGAAGGGTCACGGGAGAGCTCCGCTGGACGTTGGAATCGGCAATCGCGCCGCGTACGGCCGGGAAAGATGCACCGGCCCGCATCTCCTTCTACTCCCGCGGGCCGTGGCGCGTTTCAAGGGGCCGGAATGAGCTGCTCCCGGGATGGACGGAGGCCGGCGACGCCGCACGGCTTCACGCGCGGGGCCTGCCCGGCGGGCGCCGGCGTCGCACGAGCGCGAGCCCGCGCGCGGCGGGCCATCCGCGACTCAGGCCCGCGCCCCGCCGACCGGCGCCACCGCCGCGCGCCGGCGGATCCCCGCCACCGCCACGCCGCAGACCACCAGCGCCGAGCCGATCCAGGCACGCGCGCCGAAACGCTCCCCCGCGAGCAGGACGTCGAGCACCACGGCCACGACCGGGAACAGGTAGGAGATCAGCGCCAGCCGGCTCACCGAGACGCGCTTGAGGAGCGTGTAGTACGTCACGACGGCGAGCGTGCTGCCGAAGGTCGTCAGGAACGCGATCGAGGCCGCGGCCCGCGGAGTCCACTCCACGCTCCCCCAGTCCTCTCCCAGCGCGCTCAGCAGAAGCAGCGCCGACCCGCCGTAGAACATGGGCAGCGCCGTCAGGTTGTAGGAATGCAGTGCGGTGCCGAAGCGCTTGATCGAGACGTTCGCGACCGCCGAGACGGCCGGCGAGACGAGCACGACCGCCGCGGCCAGGGGCGCCCGCGGCGCCGACAAGGAGACGTCGTCCAGCATCAGGACCGCGACGCCGACGAAGCCTGTCGCGACTCCGAGCAGCTTGCGCAACGAGAGCTCCTCGTCCGGCAGCATCCGTGCGGCGACCAGCGAGACGATCAGCGGATGCGTCGAGAAGAGCACCGCCGCGAGCCCGGCCGGGACGTACTGCTCGCCCCAGTAGACGACCCCGAAGCTCACCCCGAAGGCACCCAGGCCGAGCGCCAGCAGTGCGAGATGCACGCGCCTGCCGCGCGGGGCGCGCACGCCCTGCGCCAGGGCCAGCCCGGCGATGATCGCCGCGGCCGAGACGTAACGGACGCCGGCCGCGAAGAAGGGCGGTATGTCCTCGAGCCCCACCTTGATCGCGAACCAGGTGGAGCCCCATATCAGACAGAGGAACGCGATCAGCCCTCCGAGCAGGGCCGGGCGATCGAGCAGGCTCACCGCGGGGCGGCTGCGGCCGCATGCGCCGCGACGCCGGCGCAGCGGCGGATCGGCCGACCACGGCGCGGCCGGGGAAAGCGGATCACGCCAGCGCGCGCAGCCGCGGACTGAGCGAGGCCAGGAGGCCAGCGATCAGGATCAGCAGCGCCCCGGCGAGGGTGAACGCCAGCGGCGCACCCACGGCGCGCGCGCCCGCGCCCGCCAGCAGGTTGCCCACCGGCAGCGTCCCCATGAACGCCAGGCCGAACATGCTCATCACGCGGCCGCGCATCTCATCCGTGACGAGTTCCTGGATGAGCGTGTTGCAGAGCGCCACGGTCGAGGTCGCGGCGAAGCCGATCACGAACAGGAACAAGGCGGCGCCGGCGAACTCCTTCGCGAGCGAGAAGCCGAGGACGCCGGCACCCGTGAGCGCCACGCCGACGAGAACGTTCCACCCGCGCCGGGGCATGGGGTTGCGAGCCGCGAGCAGCAGGGCGCCCGACACGGCCCCCACGCCCGTGGCCGCCATGAGGTAGCCGAGGCCGGCGGGGCCCACCCGCAGCACGTCGCAGGCGAAGAGCGGCAGCATCGTCGCGTAGGGCATGGCCAGCACGCTGATCGCGGCCACCCCCAGCAGGATCGTCCGCACGCGGGGCCGGCCCCTGACGTAGCGCACGCCCGCGACGAAGCTGTCCCACAGCGGCGCGGGAGCGGGCCGCTCGACGCGCGGCATGCGCAAGACCGAGAGCGCCAGGATCGAGCCCAGGAAGCTGGCCGCGTTCAGGAAGAAGCAGAGCGCCAGCCCGCCCATCGCCACGACGCCTCCGGTGAGGGCCGGCCCCAGGATGCGCGAGAGGTTGAACTGGGTGGAGTTGAGCGCGATGGCGTTCAGCAGGTCACGCCGCGGCACGATCTCGGAGATCAGCGCCTGATACGCCGGCGCGCTGAAGGCGAACGCCACTCCCGTCAGCAGCGCCAGGACCAGGATGTGCCAGATCGCGACCCACTCGAGGGCGGTCAGGGCGGCGAGCGTCAGCGCGACCCCCATCAGCCCCACCTGCAGTCCGATCAGGAGGCGTCGCCGGTCCACGCGATCCGCGAAGACGCCCCCCAGCAGCAGCAGCAACGCCATGGGCAGGCTCGCTGCGAACCCCGTGAACCCGAGAAGGAAGGCCGAGTCGGTGAGCTCGAGCACGAGCCAGCCCTGCGCCACCGACTGCATCCAGGTTCCGACGTTCGAGATCAGAGCACCGGCCCAGAAGATCCGGAAGTTGCGCGAGCCGAAGGCGGTGAACGTCCGTCGGAGCCCCCGGCGCGGCACCTCGGCGGGCTGGACGGAGCCGGGCAGCCCGGTTGCCGCGGAGGGATGGACATCGCCTGGCGGACGCATCTCGTCTTTCCACTCCGCGGGAGCGGGGTGCCGTTTGCGAGTAGCGTGGCGCAGGGGGTCTCCGGGCGTGCGGGTGGAGGCAGGGGCGCCGGACGCGGCCCCGTCCGGGCAGCCGCCAATCTAGGGCCGCCAGCCCCGGCGCGCCCGCCCGGGCCAGCCAGCGGCTGATGTGCGGGCGGGCTGCGCGCGACCTTGACGAACGCATCTCGCCGGCGCATGGAGGACTCTCCGAACGCGCCCACGATCCGCCGGAGGCGGCTCGCCCATGAAGGTTCGCGGAAGGGACTACCGCGCGGTCTGGATGGAGGGTCGCGAAGTCGTCGTGGTCAACCAGCCGCTCCTCCCCCACCGCTTCGATCTGCTCCGGCTGAGGGATCACCGGCGGACCGCTCACGCCATCCGCACGATGGTGGTCCGCGGTGCCGGCACGATCGGCGCGACGGCGGCGTACGGCCTGGTCCAGGCCTGCCTGGAGGCTGCGGCCTCGCGCGCCCGCGGGCGGGCGGCGGGCGCTTCGGCCGAAGAAGCCTTCGCGGAGCGCGTGTGCACAGCCCGTGCCGCGCTGCTCGCCACTCGCCCGACGGCGGCGGACCTGAAGCACGCGGTGGATCGCGTTGCGGCGTGCGCCGGTGAGGCGCTGGGGGCGCCGATCCTGCATCCGGGACGGGCGGCGGGATCTCGCCGGGCCGCCCCTGAAGGGGCGGGGGCGGGCGGTTTCGAGGCGAGACCCGTCGCCGTGCGGCGCGCCTGCGAGGCCGCGCTGGAAGAGGCGCGGACGATCGCCGACGAGTACGCCGAGCGCGGCCGCCGGATCGGCGAGGTGGGACTGCCGCTCGTGCCCGACGGGTCTCGCGTCCTCACACACTGCAACGCGGGCTGGCTGGCGCTCGTGGACTGGGGCAGCGCGCCGGCGCCGATCTACCTGGCCCACCGCCACGGGCGGCGGGTGTTCGTGTGGGTGGACGAGACGCGTCCGCGCAACCAGGGCGCGAACCTGACGAGCTGGGAGCTCCTGCAGGAGGGCGTGCCGCACACGATCATCGCCGACAACGCGGCCGGTTTCTTCATGCGCCGCGGCGAGGTGGACCTCTGCATCGTCGGCGCCGACCGCATCGCCGCCAACGGCGACGTGGCGAACAAGATCGGCACCTACGAGAAGGCAGTGCTCGCGCGCGAGAACGGAGTCCCCTTCTACGTCGCGGCACCCACCTCCACGATCGACCCCGCCTGCCCCGACGGCGACGCGATCCCCATCGAGGAGCGCGACCCCGCCGAGCTCCACTGGGTGCACGGCCGCGGGCCCGGCCGCGCCGCGGGCCGGGTGCGGGTCTCGCCGGCCGCCGCCCACGCCACGAACCCCGCCTTCGACGTCACCCCGGCGCGCTACGTCACCGGCATCCTGACCGAGCGCGGCATCGTGAAGCCCGAGGACGTGGGGGGGCTCGTCGCGAAGTCGTGACCGAGCTTGGTCAGCCGGCGAGCCGGAACAGCTCGCGGTCTCCCGGCACCCCCTTGGGGCCCGCAAGCCCACGCTCTCCAGCTCGAGACCGGAGCCCGCCACGAGGTCGCGCACCGTGCTGGAGACCAGCACCTCGCCGCCGCCGGCCTCGGCGGCGACGCGGGCGGCCACGTGGACGGCAAGCCACCGTGGGTACGGCCCGCGCGCGGCGCGGCCGCACGGCGGCTTTTGATAACCGCCGGTCGGCGGCCTAGATTGACGCCGGGACGGCGCGAAGGATCGTCCCCGCAACGGCTTGGAAGGAGCGGACATGCTCGACGCCTCCCACGACGCCGACCTGAAGGAGCGCGTCCACAAGGGCTTCATCGTGGAGTCCGAGGACCAGATGACTCCCGCCTACAAGAAGGCGCTCCTGAACATCCTGCTCGTCCAGGCCGACACCGAGCTGATGAGCGCGCCGGCCTACTACTCGGCGGCGAAGGACGCGCCCACGCTCGCCAGCCGGATCGCGGTGTCGGCGATCATCCAGGACGAGCTGGGCCACGCGAACATCGCCTACCGGATCATGGAGGACCTCGGCGAGTCCAAGCACGACCTGGTCTACGGCCGCGCACCCGAGGAGTTCAAGAATCCCTACGGCTTCGACCAGCCGCTCGAGAACTGGGCCGAGATGGCGGTGGCGAACGGGTTCTTCGACCGCGCCGGGATCTGCCTGCTGGGGGACATCTATAAGAACACGTCCTACGGGCCCTGGAAGCGCGCGCTCACGAAGATCGACAAGGAGGAGTACTTCCACTTGCGCCACGGCGAGTCCTGGATGCGCCGGCTCTCCAAGGCCGGTGGCGTGGTGAAGGACAAGCTGCAGCGCGCGGTGGACTGGATGTTCCCCACCGGGATCGAGTGGTTCGGGATGCCCGACTCGAAGAAGCGCCACTCGGCGCAGCTCGCCTTCAAGCTCAAGGGGCTCACGAACGACCAGCTGCGGCAGGAGTGGATGAAGGCCGTGGTGCCCCTGTGCGAGGAGATCGGCATCGCGGTGCCGGCGCACTTCGACGAGGCGAGCGGCGAGTACGTGCTCGAGTACGCGCTGCCCTGCCAGTTCGACCCCGAGGCGAAGCGCTGGCTCTTCGACCAGCCGATCACGTGGGAGCAGGTCTTCGAACGCTGGAAGAACCGCGGGCCCATGAACCGCGAGTACGCCGAGATGATCCAGGGCCGTGCCGACGACCTCTTCGGCGCGCGGCTCTGGAGCGAAGGCGAGCGGGCCGGCAACGGCGGGAGCGCCGCGGCCGGCGGCGGCGGGAACGGACACGCCCGCACGGGTGCCGCCGGAAGAAGCCCGGCGTGACCGTGCCCGCGGCGGGGCTCCCGCGCGACGACCTGGAAGAAGCGGTCTGGGCGGCCCTCGCACGCGTGCAGGATCCCGAGCTCCCGCTCGGCCTCGTGGACCTGGGGCTCGTCTACGGCGTGCGCGTGTCCGACGGCGCCGTCGAGGTGGACCTGACGCACACCGCACTGGGCTGCCCCGCGATCGAGATGATGCAGGACGACGTCGAGGCTGCCCTGCGGGCACTCCCCGGGATCGTCGACGTGCGGGTGAACACCGTCTGGGACCCGCCGTGGACCAAGGCGCGGCTCACCCCGCGGGGCCGCATGCTCCTGCTCACCTGCGGCGTGGGGCTCTGAGCTGCGAATGCAGGCGCACGTCAAGCGCAACGTCTTCGAGGTCTTCGCCCAGATCGAGCCGGGCGGAGCGATCTCGCACATCGGCAACCTGAACGCGCCCGGGCTCGAGCTTGCGAAGGTGTACGCGCGCCGGATCTACGACGAGGAGCGCTGGTCCGAGATGTGGGTGGTGCCGCGCGGCGAGATCCTGGTGGCGCACCCCGACGAATCCTCGCCCTTCGACTTTGCCGCCGCCGAGCGCTCCGGCCCCGCGGCGCATGGTTGAGGCCGCCGCGTCCGCCGGTGCGAAGCAGGGCGCGGAGCTGATCGCCGAGCCCGCCCGTCGCGGCACGCGGGCGGGGCTCCTGGCCTGCGCGGACACGAAGCTCCTGCTGGGCTATCACTACGGCGAGTGGACGTTCGGCGCCCCCGCGCTGGAGGCCGCGATCGCCGCCTGCTCGATGGGGCAGGACGAGCTCGGTCACGCGCGGCTGCTGCACGGGCTCCTCGACCACTTCTTCGGCCTCACCCAGGAAGCGCTCGTGGAGGAGCGCGCCGGCACGGAGTGGGCCAACGTCGCCTTCCTCGACCGCGGCTTCGGATCCTGGGCCGACCTCGTCGCCGCGAACGCGCTCGTGGATCTGGCGGCGACGCTCGAGATCGCCGCCCATCGCGGCTCGTCGCTCGGCGCTCTGCGCCGCGTCGTGGACAAGATGCTCCAGGAGGAGCGCTTCCACGACGAGCACGGCCGCGCCTGGTTCGTGCTCGCCGCCGGGCGCAACGCCGAATCGCGCGAGAGCGTCGCGCGCGCCGTGCGCGCAGCGCTCCCCGGCGTGCTCGCCTTCTTCGGCGAGCCGGGTTCGCGACACGACGCGACGCTCCTGGAGAGCGGCGTCAAGACGCGTCCCGACGACGACGTCCGCGAGGACTTCCTCGCACGTGCCACCCGGCTGGCGGCGGAAGCAGGTTTCGGCGCGGCGAGTCAGCGGCCGGGCGGCGAGCTGTGGCCCGAAGACGCGGTTCTCGATTGGAGCCGCTGGGACCCCGACCGCCGGCGGGTCGATCCCGGCGGTCCCTCGAACGAGCTCCTCGAGCACCTCTCGGGCGCCAGGAACGTGGAGTTCCGGCGGACGTAGTGTTCTCCGTCGAAAGGTTGCCGTTCACATTCATGCCTCGGAGCCGCATCGTCCGTACGCCCGACGTCCCTGCTCTCCCGACGGAGCTCTCCATGTCCGCCCGCCACCGAGGTCCGCATGCGCCTGACGCCACCGAAGCGTCCGCCGAGCTGACGTCCGAGCCGGCTCCGCCACCGGCGCCGCGACCCGCGCGCTGTCCGTTCTGCGACGGCACCGATACCGCGCTCGAGTCTGCATTCGGCTCGACGCTGGGCCTCACCCAGTACTGGTGCAGCTCCTGCCGAACGATCTTCGAATACCTCAAGTGGGAGGACGATGGTCTTCCTGCCACGCCCTGAGTCTTCGCCACCCACCTACCCTGCCGTTCCCAGGCGTAGAATCGCCTCGCCAGCTGTCGCCAAACGAAACAGCGGTTGACACCGTACTGCAGGAGACCTAACTCAGGGGCTTGCGAGATCCGTACTTACCCCCTTTACGCAGAGGAGCGAAGATGACCTGCAGGCTGCTTCTGGTGGCGGCGATCGCGCTGCTGGTCGCCCCCGCGTCCCTCGCGGCCCAGGGGCGGGGAGGTGCCGTGGAGTTGGGCTTCGACGGCGGCGTGGAGTTCAGCAACGTCGAGGACCTGGAGTTCGAGGACGATGACGGCGACCCGGTGAGCTTCGAGTTCGGCGACCGCACGAACCTGGGGCTTCCCATCCAGCGCTTCCGGGTGGGCTATCACGCCTCCGACTACCTCTCGATCGAGCCGTCGGTCGGTCTCGACTACCTGAAGATCGAGGACCCCACCGACGACAGCGACGACGACGACGTCAGCCGGACGAACCTGGACCTCGCCTTGGCGCTTCTGCTGCACTTCCGCGCCGATCCCGACAATCCGGTCGTGTACGGCCTCCTGCGCGGATCGTACGACATGA
>JBHENL010000061.1:0-14607 GCA_046262075.1 Gemmatimonadota bacterium | reverse complement strand
GCTCTGGATGATGTTGAAGACCCCGACGGTGGCGGCCAGGTGGAAGACGACGTCCGCGGCGTCCACCATCTCCGCGAGCACGCCCGGGGCGTCCAGCCCGCCGATCACGAGCGTCAGCCGGGGATCCCCCCGCACCGCGGCGAGGTTGCTCACGCTCCCCGAAGACAGGTCGTCCAGGATCAGCACGCGCTGGTCGAGGCGCAGCAGGGCTTCCGCGAGGTGCGAGCCGATGAACCCGGCTCCGCCGGTGATCAGGAACGTGGCCATGGACCCTGGGAACCTCCGTCGGGTGAACGTGAGAAGCCCGCCGCCACGGCCGAGACGGGGCCACGCCGCCTCGCTCCCGCGCCGGCGGCGAGGCCGCGCAGGCGCCGCAGCTCGCGCCGCAGCATGAAGTAGCCGCTCGAGCCGTGGGCGAGGTACTCGCGCCACCGACGCGGGGCACGGAAGTACGCCATCTCGATGCGCGGCAGGTCGTAGAGGTCCGAGCCGGGCGCGGCGCGCCCCAGGATGGTGCCCACCGCCGCCTCGTAGCCGCGCGCGGCCTCGGCCTTCACGCCCGCGTCGCTGCGGCCGTAGGGCGCCGCGAAGCTCGTCACGGGGCAGCCCGTGCGCTCCTCGCTCAGCCGTCGCGCGCCCGAGACCTCCGCGCGCGCGGCTTCCGGCGCGAGGCGCGTGAGGTCGGCGTGCGACACGCCGTGCGCGCCGAGGTCGATCCCCGCCCGCCCCAGCTCCGAGGCGCGCTCCCAGGTCAGCAGCCGGCGCGGACGCCGGCCGGCCCGCGACTCCCAGTCGTCGACGCCGCCGAGCTTCCCGGCCGGCAGGAACACCGTCGCCGTCCACCCGCGCGCGGCGAGCTCGGGCGCGGCCACGTCGGCGAAGTCCGCGAAGCCGTCGTCGAAGGTCAGCACCACCGGCCGCTCCGGCAGCTCGACCGCTTCACCGCGCAGCGCGCGGGCGAGGTCCCGCAGCGGGATCGCGCGATATCCCTCGCCCGCGAGGATGCGCAGCTGCTCGCGGAAGGTCTCGGGGCTCGTGCAGGTGGGCCCCCGCCCCGCGGCGATCGAGTGGTACATCAGGATGTCCACTGCCGAATGCACGCCGGGGCTCACGACGCGGCCGCCTGGGAGAGCGCCGCGGTGGAGAGGCTCGGCCCGGACCCCGCGCCGGCGGGCCCGGCGGCGCGGCCGTTCTCCTCCCACGGAATGCAGCCGTGCCTTCGCGAGGCCACGCTCCGGAGGTGCTCGAAATACAGCTCCAGGTGCGCTTCGCGCGTCCAGCGCTGCAGGAAGGCGCGGTAGCCCTTCTCGGCCAGGTCCTCGCGCAGGCGGGGTGACTCGGCGAGTCGCCGCAGCCCGTCCAGGAGCTCGTCCTCGTGGCGGTACACGAAGCCTCCGCCGCTCTCCTCGATCACCTCGGGCAGCGCACCCAGGTCGCGCACGAGCACGGGCGTCTTCCGCGCGAACGACTCGATGACGATGATCCCGAAGGTCTCGTAGGTCACCGACGGCACGACGCAGGCCAGCGCGTGCGCGTAGAGCCCACTCAGCTCGCGCTGCGTCAGGTGTCCCAGGAAGCGGATGCGCGGGTTGCCGGCCGCCATCCGGCGCAGCTCGCTCTCGTACGTGCCCGTCCCCGCGACGAGCAGATCGGCGTAGGGCACCCGATCCCACAGCGGGATCAGCGTCTGCAGCCCCTTGATCAGCTCGAGCCGCCCGACGAACAGGACGTAGGGCCGCTCCTGCGGTCGCGGGCCCGGCGAGCGCCAGTCGTCGGTGCGGTCGAGGAAGTACGGCAGGACCTCGACGGGGCGCGGGAAGCCGCGCTCCGCGTGCATGCGCGCCGTGAACCGGCTGGGAGACAGGAACCGGTCCACGTGCGCGGAGGCCTCCTCGAGCAGACCGGTGTAGCGCCACGTCTGCGGCGGGCGCCCGCCCGCCACGGTGCAGCGCAGGCAGTCGGGCTTGTCGCACGCCTGGCGATTGAACTTCCACAGCACGTGCATCGGACAGACGAGCCAGTGCTCGTGCGTCGTGTACAGCTTGACCGCCTGACCCCCCGGCGCCTGCATCGGGAGGATTCCCAGGCCCAGCAGGGACATGTTGTGGAAGTGCACGACGTCGTGGCGCCCACCGTCGAGGAGCCGGCGGATGCGCCGGGCCTTGAGGTGCGGCCGCCCCGTCTGCTGCGTGAGGAGCGGCGACAGCCAGCCGTAGCCGCTGCGCAGCTCGTGGCGCCGCACGTTCGGGTGCTCCGTGAAGGCGCTGGGGGGTGCGCCGGGGTGCAGCAGGTGGTAGGCGTCGCGGCAGTGCACCACGTCCACGTGGTGCCCGGCGTCGCCCAGCGCGTGCGCGAGGCGATAGAGGTACATCGCGTCGCCGCCGAAGCTGTAGGCCGGGTAGAACGTGCTGAGGTGCAGAAAGTTGAGCGGGCGGCTCATGCTGTCGCGTGGGCTCCTCGGTTCGCGGCGGTCGCGCGGGATCTCGTTCGCGCGATCGTCTCCTGCGCGTTCAGCGTCGTGGCACGACTGTGCTCGGGGGTCCCGTTCGGCGGCGGTCCCCGGTGCCCTGTGACCGAGTCGGACAGGCATGGGGCGCGGCGCGAGAAATCGTACGCCGTCCGTGGACGAGAAGGCTACCGACCAGGAGTCGGGCCGGCCTCGCCGTTTCGGACGATGTCGCCTGCATCCACGGACCTACGCTGTTCGCCTTCGGGACGGAACTCCGCGCCGCTGCGGACACCGGTCGCCTGGCCCGGGCCGTCGGCCCCCCCGCCACGCAGGATCTTCCGTCACGGAATCCGCAGCCGTGAAGCTAGTGCGTCCGATCCCCGAGAGGGGAGGATCACGCGAGCCCCGCGCGCGAGAACCGCGGTGATTGCCGTGAAATCGGTCACCGCCGATCGCGTTGCGGGCCGTGCCGCCCAGGTTTCACGCGATTGCTCGTGAAAGAGGTGGCCGGCTCAGCTCGCTCGCGAGCTCCCCGCCGATCCGCTGAGGTAACCGATCAGCTCTCCCGCCGACCAGCTGGCCGTCAGGAGCGCCGTCAGGGGGAGCGCCTTCGCGAAGGCTCCTCGGCAGCGTCCCCGCCGAAGCACGTTGCGGATCATGCGCAGCAGCAGGACGCCGGGCAGCAGCGGCGAGAGCGCGACGTAGGTGGCGCGGCGTGAGAGGCCCGTGCCGCCCGCGCGTGCGGCCGCGTAGGAGCGCCCCCAGATGAAGCGCTCGGCCACCGCACTCCGCAGCCGCAGGTCGTCGCGGTGCTGGTAGACGACGACTTCCGGGGCGAGCGCCAGCCTCTGGCCCGCGGCTCGCAGCGCGGCGTTCACCGCGGGCTCCCGAAAGGAGTCCTGCCAGACGGGACGCACGGCCTGGAGCGCGGGGCGCTTGTAGGCCACGTTGGCGTCGCTGACCGTCGCGGGCGCGCCCGGCGGAAGCGGGTTCTGGTAGCGGCCGAAGTCGCAGAAGTAGACCGCCCACGCGAGCGGGCGGTCGACTCCGTTCTCGATCGCACCGCCCACGGCGGCGACGTCTTCGCGATGGGCTTGGGCCACGCGCGCGCACCAGTGCGGGTCGGGCACGGCGTGGTCCTCGAGCAAGCCGACGATCTCGCCTCGCGCCGTGGCGAGCCCGCGCGCGCGCAACTCGTCGTGGTGCTCGCGGCTGCCGCCGCGGCCGGTGAAGCCGCGCAACCCCTCGGCCCGGACGAAGGTCGCCTCCGGGAACCGCCGCGCGAGCTCCTCGACGCCGGGAAGCCCCGGCGGATGCGCCACGACCACCTCGAAGGCCGGGGGATCCACCTGGCGGCGCAGGGCGTCGAGGCTCCGCTCCAGGTGCAGCGTGCCGCCGCCGCCGGTGGTGTCGCTGACGACCACGACGACGACCGAGATCAGGGGCGCTTCCGGACGCGCCGCGGCCGCGCGGCTCATGCGCCCTCGCGGAAGGATCCGGCCGTGGCCGGGATGCGCGCCGTCACTCCACTTTCGAGAGCGCGTCGCCCGGTCCCGCCAGGTAGCCGATCCACTCCCCGGCCACGAAGGCCGCCAGAGCGGGCACGAAGAGCGGGAGGGCGAGCACGAACCTGTCCACGTGGCAACGCTTGCGCCACACGCGGCCCGCCATGCGGGCCAGGAGCAGGGCCGGCACGGCCGGCGCGGCGGCGAGATAGGCCATGCGGCGCCAGGCCGGGAGCGTTCCGGCGCGCGCCCCGGCGTACGCGCGGCTGAACCAGTAGCGCTGCCGCAGGTAGTAGCCGAGGTCGAAGGGCCCCGAGTGGAACACGACCATCCGGGGGTCGGACACGAAGCTCTCCCCCTCCGCGAGCAGCCGGGGGTGCAGCGACGCCTCCCAGTAGCCGTCGTCGAGCAGGGCCTTGTGACGGAGCAGGACCTCGCGGCGATACGCGATGTTCGCGCCGTTCAGCTCGGCCACCTCGCCCGCCGGCGCGGGGGGGAGCGAGCCGTTGTACTCGCAGAAGTAGACCACCCAGTCGCGCATCCGGCGGTAGCCCAGGTCGGCCACGGGTCCCCCCACCGCGGCGCAGGTCCGCGCGCCATGGGCGGCCGCGGCCCGGCGCAGCCAGTCCGGGGCGGCGACGCAGTGCTCCTCGATCACCGCCACGATCTCGCCCCGCGCGGCCTCCACCCCGTGCCGCCGGAGCCGGGGCACGCTCTCGCGTTCCGGCCGGTGGACGACTCGCACCCAGGAGAACTCGCGGCGGATCCGCTCCGCGTACGCCTCCGTCCCGCAGGCCACGACCACCACCTCGGCTCCGAGCTCGTGCGCCTGCCCCTCGAGCGACGACAGGCACCCGTCGATGAACGGCGCGCCGACCAACGAGGCCACCACGACCGAGAGCGACTGCGCTCCGGAGAGCGCCTCGGGAGCCACGGGCTCCCTCTCGCGGGACCGGTCCGGGTGCATTCAGTCCTCCACGACGTGGGTCTCGAAGACGCGGCGGAACGCGCGCCACCGCTCCTCGTCGAACGTTCCGTCGGGCGCGAAGCACGCCGCCGCGGCGTAGGCCGTGTAGAGCGTGTGATGCGTGTTGTCATGGGCGAAGAGCCCCTGGCGCCCGAACGTGAGCAGCCCCTCGATGTCCGTCAGCCAGCGCTCCAGCGTGTCGAGGTGCGCCTCGAAGCCCCGGCGGTAGACGGGATACGCCTGCCGCAGCCGGCGCGTGACGACCTCGCGCACGGGGGCGCGTACGGGAAGCCCCGCCCGGTCCAGCCACTCGAGGAGCTGCCGGCCGAGGTCCTCGTCGTTCATCTCCCACTCGGCGGACCCGGGATCGCAGGGGAGCTCGGCGCAGAGCACGGTGCAGCCGCGAGGCTCCGGGGAGCCGAAGAAGTTCTTGGGCTCGGACATGCGCGAGATGGGGATGGCCGTCTCGGGGAAGTAGTAGGCGTCGAAGGCGCTGAACCGGTCCTGCTCGAGCACCAGGTAGACCAGGATCATCCCGCGGAACGCAACGCTCGCCGCCGCCTGGAGCACCTCCGCGGGTGGCTGCGGTCGCATCATGCTGGCGACGAGGCTGACGGGGAGCGTGGACCAGACGTGGTCCGTCCGGATCCCGCGCTCCTCGCCGTCCTTCTCGTAGCGCACGCCGGTCACGCGCTGGCCGTCGCGCTCGATGCCGGTCACCCGGGAGCGGAAGAGGAACTCCGCTCCCTCGCGCTCCGCCGCCTCGTGCAGGGCCGCCGAGATCTGCCCGTACCCGCGCCGCGGATACCAGAAGCGGCCGGCGTGGGCGGGCCTGAGCCCGGGGACCTGCGCGGCCACCTTGCGCAGGATCTTGGCCACCGAGCTCCCGGACACCCTGCGCTGCGCGGTGGTCGCCGCCAGCTCCTCGGGCTCCACGCCCCAGAGCTTTCTCGCGTACGGGAAGTAGAACTCGCGGCAGATCGTGGCTCCCAGCCCGCGCTCCAGCACGCTGGCGAAGGTCTCGGGGCCGCGGGACGGGCGCGGGAGGACCTTGCGCGCGGTGTCGGCGGCGACGCCGAGCGCGAAGGTCTTCGGCAGCCGCAGCAGCAGGTCCAGCGGCTTCAGCGGGAAGTGGATCCAGCGGCCGCGCAGCAGGATCCGGCCGTGCCGCACGCGCAGCTGCAGGTCGTCACCCAGCAGCTCGCGCAGGTCGCGCATGACCACGGGGTCCACAACCGGGTGCAGCCGGTGGCTCCCGTAGTCGCAGTGGACGCCGTGGAGCGTGAAGCTTCCGGCGTTCCCACCCACGCCGTCCCGCAGCTCGAGCACCGTCGGCCGGGCGAGCGCCAGGCGCGCCAGCCGATACGCCGCCCCGGCCCCCGCCGGACCCGCTCCGAGGACGACCACCCGCGGCCGCGCCGCTCGCTCGCTGGCGGGGACGCGCGTGGGGCCGGTGTCCTCGAGGCTCGCCGGAGGCGCGGGCGAGAGGGTCATCGCCGAAGCTCCCGGATCGCCGGATCGGGCCCGCGACGCCACGCCCGCGCCGTGGCCGCCGCGCCCGAGACCGCTCCCGACGAGCGACCCAGGAGCAGCGAGATCACGCCCGAGATCAGACCGCCGGTGATCACCACGGCCTCGAACGCGAGACCCACCGCGACGGCGAGCACCGCCGGCGCGCCGAAGGGCGCCAGCAGGGCCGCCAGCGCGGCCTCGCGGACGCCGATCCCGCCCTGCGTCACCGGTACCAGGGCGGAGAGCTTGGCCAGGGGCCAGGCGAACAGCCAGACCGCCGCCGGCAGGTGCAGCCCGCAGGCCTCGCCGATCCACGCGTTCAGGACGACCTGCAGCCCCTGGAGGAGCACGCCCGAGCCGAAGGCGAGGAGCACGTCCTGTGGCTGCCGCGACAGCGCGCGAACGGCGCGGCGCGCGTGCACGAGCCGCTCGCGCATGCGCCGCGAGAACCAGCGCGCGCGGATGACCATGGCCGCTGCCGCGAGCGCGAGCCCGCCCACGGCCGCTCCCGCCGCCAGGACTCGGAAGATCGTGCGGCTCTTGGGGTCGACCGTGCCGGGAGCGAGCAGCGCGCCAGCCGCCGCGAGCCCCGCGAGGGCCACGACGTCGAGCATGCGATCGACGAGGCTGCCCAGCAGCACGCCGCTCCGGGAGGGGCTCAGGCGCAGCGCCAGACCCGCCCGCACGACGTCGCCGCCGACCAGCGACGGCAGGAAGACGTTTCCGAACAGCCCCAGGTAATAGCAGCGAACGGCCCCCGCCCAGGAGAGCCCGCCGCCCGCCGAGTTCACCAGCCGGCGCCACTTCGCGACCCCCAGGAGGTGCAGCGCGAGGTAGGCGCCGAGGGCGGCCGGCCAGACGGCGATCGGCACGCCGCGCAGAGCCTCCCAGAGCTCCTCCCGGGGAAGGAACGCGAGCAGCAGCGCCAGGACGAGCACGCTCCCGCCGATGCGGAACGCCGCGCGGCGCGCGCCGGGCCGGCTCATCGCGGTCCGCCGGCCACCTGGCGCGGGAGGGGCTCGTCCGAGCCGCGGTCCGCGGCGGAGGGCGCGCCGCCCAGCTCGAGGGCCCGCGTGCGGTAGAGCACCTCCTCCAGGATCTTGCGGTTCGAGCCGATCAGGTCCGACAACAGCCCGATCAGCAGCACCTGGAAGCCGATCGTGACCAGGATCGCGCCCAGAATCAGCGACTGCACGTGACCTACGCCCTGGCCGATCGAGAGCAGGTAGAGGAAGCGCACTCCGGGGACCATGCCCGCCAGGATCAGCGCCAGGCCCACGACCGAGAACACGCGGAGCGGCCGGTACGTGGCGTAGGCGCGCAGGATCGTGACGCCGGAGTGGCGCAGGTAGTCCGAGATCCCGCGCATGAGGCGCGAGGGGCGCGTCTGGGGATTCGTCATCACCGGCACGTAGACCACCGCCAGCCGTCGCGCCCCGGCCTGGATGAGCGTCTCGAGCGTGTAGGAGTAGTCGCTCAGGACCAGCGTCCGCAGGGCGACCTCGCGCGTCAGCGCGCGGAAGCCGCTGGTGGCGTCGGGCGTCCGCAGGCCGGACGCGCGCGCGATCACCCAGCTGCCGAGCCGCTGCAGCCGGCGCTTGAACGGCGAGAACGCCGAGAGCGTGGCCACGCCGCGATCGCCGACGACGAGCTCCGCCCGCCCCTCGAGGATGGGCGCGACGAGGCGCGGGATGTCGTCGGCCCGGTACTGGTTGTCGGCGTCCGTGTTGACGATCAGGTCGGCGCCTCTGTGCAGGCAGGCGTCGAGCCCGGCGGCGAACGCCGCCGCGAGCCCCACGTGGCGCGGGAGGCAGACCACGTGATGGACGCCCGCGGCGCGCGCCACGGCGGCCGTTCCGTCGCGGCTCCCGTCGTCGATCACCAGCACCTCGATCTCGTCGATCCCGGGGATCCGGCGCGGCAGCGCGGCGACCGTGGCGGCGAGCGAGCCGGCCTCGTCGTAGCAGGGGATCTGGATGATGAGCTTCAAGAGCGGGAGCTCCGCGGCGCGCCGTCGTCGAGCGCCGCACCCCGCGGGCGCGCGCGCTCCGCGGTCGCGGCCGGCGCGGCGCAGACCACGACGTCACCGCCTCCCACGGTGCCCCGGAAGGTGCGCACGACCGGACAGTCGCGGCGGATCGCCTCCATCAGCCGGGGAGAGCTGTGCTCGAGGTAGCGCGGGAAGGTGTACAGCAGCCAGGTCCGGTCCGTGCGCCCCCGCAGCTCGTCCAGTTGCTCGGCGCTCTCCACGCTCGGCCAGCGGCGGCCGTACACCTCCCGGAGCGGGTAGTCGACGACTCCGGCGGTGACCACGGCGTCGCCCTCCGCCCTCCGCTCCTCCACGAACCGCACCGCGCCCCCGAAATCCTGCTTGGGGTAGCGGTAGTTGCGGGCGAGGGAGAGCGCGGAGACGAGGATCATCAGCGCGACCAGCACGGTGGCGGCCGCTCCTCCCGGGGAGCGGCTGGGGACGGCGAGCCGCCGTTGCGCGAAGAGACCGGGAAGGGCGAAGGCCCCGCGGACGATCAGCAATATGCCGAAGCCGACCAGAAAGAACAGGTAACGCGGGTACATCGTGCCGCGCACGCCGATGGTGCCCGCGAGCGTCAGGACGCCGGGCAGCACGAACAGCGCGAACGCCAGCCGGCGGTGCGCCAGGAAGCTCGCCGCCCCGCAGGCGAAGAGGACCCCCGCAGCTGCCACGCCGGTGCCGGTTCCCAGTCCGATCTGCAGGCCGCCGAGCGCGGTCCGCAGCGCCCACCCCGGGGTCGAGATCCCGCGCAGGGTCGACGGCCGGTGGAGGAAGAAGTCGCGCACCTCCCCCAGCATCGGCGCATAGAGCGCGAGCGTCGCGGCCGCCGCCAGGGCCAGGGCGGACAGCACCGCCCGCGGCCGCTCCGACTGCAGCCACGCCGGCGCGACGAGCAGCAGCGCGCACACGACGGCATGGCTCGCCAGCACGAAGGCCATCGTCAGGTGCGTGTAGGTCCCCAGCGCGGCGGCCCCGGCATACGCCGCGATCCAGCGGCGGCGCGGCTCCCGCACGAGCCGGAGCAGCAGAAGGGTCGTCAGCAGGGTCCAGAACGCCAGGGCGGTGTACCCCCGCGCGTTCTGCGAGAACCAGACGTGGTGGTACGAGACCGCGAGGAGCGTCGCCGAGAGCAGGGCTTCGCGGCGGCTCGTGAGCGACGCCCCCAGCGCGAAGAGCAGCGGCACCGAGGCCACGCCGAAGAGCAGCGCGGGCAGCCGGAAGGTCCAGGGGGTCTCCCCGAGGAAGCCGATCGACAGGTGGGCCAGCACGGCGTAGAGCGGATGCTGGTTGTCGTCGCGGAAGACGGTCAGCAGCTCGCCCAGCGGGCGGCGCACGGAGTCGACGAGGCTGTACACCTCGTCCCACCAGAGCTCCCGGTCCGATCCGGCCGCCCGCAGCACGGCGGCCAGCGCGGTGACCAGCGCCAGCGCCACCCACGTCCCCGTCGCCTCGCTCGGGCGCACGCGAAAGGTCAACGCGCAGCCTCCGGACTGCGGGATGGCGGGCTCGCTGGCCGGCGGCTCGCCGGCGCGCTGGATTCGCGGGGCACGCGGGTCTCGGGCCCGGATGGTTCGGCCGGCTCGAGGCGCGGGGTCGCGCGGGACACTACCGCCCGTCCGGCTCTGGGCGCATCGCGCTTTGGGACGAGAGCGCCGTCCGCGGGGCCGAGGGCCACCCGCGGGCGCGGCGCGCGACCGGTGGCTCGCGGCGCACGCCCCGCAAAGGGGCGCGCGGTGGGGCGGTCACGAGCCGCGGAGGGAGACGATCCGGTTGTAGAGCAGCCCGATGAGGTGCCCCGCGAGGAACCCGAGGAAGAACGCGTAGGCGAAGCCGACGAAGGCGCCCGGCCAGGTGACCGAGTAGCCCGGGAAGTAATTCGACAGCAGCCAGAGGTGAGCTCCGGTCCGGGGACCTCCCTTGAGCAGGAGGACGGCCGTCGCCAGGAACAGCCCGAAGCCCGAGATCAGCCCGAGTGCCGTGCCCAGGATGCGGGCGTTCAGCCGCGCGACGGCGCGACGGATCTCGTCGGGGGTGGGCTCCTCCCGCCCCGGCAGGTCCGCGGCGGGGTGGTGCTCAGACATAGTCGAGCAGCCGCCGCTCCGCCTCGCGCTCGCTGCGGCGGCGCGCGCGGGCCACGAAGAGGTCGAGGATCCAGTTGCGCAGCAGCGCCAGCGCCGCGCCGCAGGAGAACCCCGCCAGTGCGCCGTAGAGGAAGCCCACCAGGCTGCCGGGCCAGGTGACGCGGTAGCCGGGGAAGTACTGGGCCAGGAGTGCCAGCGTCGGCCCCACGACCGGTCCGCCCTTGAGGAGCAGCCAGGAGGTGGCGAGGAAGACGGCCGATCCCGTCACGACGCCGGCGGCGGCGCCGAGTGCCAGGACGTCGAGCCGCGCCAGGGCGCGGGTGACCAGACGGGCTTCGACGCCGGATGAATGACTCCGAACGGGAGGCAGGCTGTGCTCCGACGTCGAATGTCTTGCCAACGCGCCCCGTATCGTGGATGCTTTTCGGGTTTTGGGCCCGGGGACCGCAGGGCTGCCGAGGGCCGCAGTGGACTGCGGGACGATCGTAGCGAGCGCGGGGCTCGAGTGTCAATCTCGGCCCGAGCGCGGACGGCGACCGCGGAGCGATTCGGTGGGGAGGCGGGGAGACGGCATGCGCCCGATCGTAAGCCCATCGTCCGATGCGTCCTCCCCCGCCGGCCCGATGGAACACCGGCCGGTGCCCGTGCCAATGTCCCCCGTGATCACTCCCGGATCTTTCCCGCAACGCTCGTCCGGGTCGAACGGCCACGCATCCTGCGACGCCGGAAGACAGGTCGTCGTGATCGGGGGCGGCCCGGCGGGGCTCACCGCGGCGTACGAGCTCCAGCAGGCGGGGCAGCTCCCGGTGGTGCTCGAGAAGGACGACATCGTGGGCGGCATCGCCCGCACCGTCTGCCACAAGGGCTACCGCTTCGACATCGGCGGTCACCGGTTCTTCACGAAGGTCCCGGCGGTGGATCGCATGTGGCGCGAGGTGCTCGGGGCGGACTTCCTGCGCCGCCCGCGCCTCTCGCGCATCCTCTATCGCGGGCGGTTCTTCGACTACCCGCTCCGCGCGCTGAACGTCCTGCGCGGCCTGGGGCTCTTCAACTCCTTCCGGGTCCTGCTGAGCTACGTGAAGGCGCGGGTCTGGCCGCGCCTTCCGGAGGTGAGCCTCGAGGACTGGGTCACCAACCGCTTCGGGGCGCGCCTCTACTGGATCTTCTTCAAGACCTATACCGAGAAGGTGTGGGGCATCCCCTGCTCGAAGATCGGAGCCGAGTGGGCGGCGCAGCGCATACGCGGGCTGTCGCTCACGCGCGCGGTGATGGCCGCGCTGGTGCCCAGCGGCTCGCGTGGGATCAAGTCGCTCGTGGACGCCTTCGACTACCCGCGTCTGGGACCGGGCCAGATGTGGGAGACGGTGGCCGCTCGCCTCGCGGCGGCCGGCTGTCCCGTCCGGATGGAGACCGAGGCCGTCCGTCTCCTGCACGACGGCGAACGCATCCTCGCCGTGGAGACCCGCGACGCCGAGGGCTTCCGGCAGCTCGCCGCGGCGCACGTGGTCTCCAGCATGCCGCTGCGCGAGCTGGTCGAGAAGCTCGACCCCGCCGCGCCGCCGCACGTGCTCGCCGCGGCGCGGGCGCTTCGCTACCGCGACTTCCTGACCGTGGCGCTGCTCGTCGACCGGCCGGACCTCTTCCCCGACAACTGGATCTACGTGCACGACGGAGATGTGCGCGTCGGGCGTGTGCAGAACTTCGGGAACTGGTCGCCCGCGCTCGTAGCCGAGGCCGGAAGGAGCTGTCTCGGCCTGGAGTACTTCTGCTTCGAGGGAGACGGGCTGTGGACGATGCGCGACGAGGACCTCGTGGCCCTCGCTCGCGAGGAGGCGGCGAAGCTCGGGCTCGTCCCGCGCGAGGCGGTGGCCGAGGGCGTCGTCGTGCGGATGCCCAAGGCGTACCCCGTCTACGAGGGCGAGTACCTGGAGCACCTGGCCACGATCCGCGCCTACCTGGATACACTCGTCAACCTGCACCCGGTCGGACGCAACGGCCTCCACAAGTACAACAATCAGGATCATTCGATGTTCACCTCGATGCTGGCCGTGCGGAACATCCTGCGCGACGAGCACCACGACGTCTGGTCGGTGAACGCCGATTGCGAGTACCACGAGGAGATCGGAGAGGACCTCCGGGCGGAGCGCTCCCCGGACGGGCACGTCCCGGCTCCGCCCTCGACGCTTCCGACGGAACGGTGAGGATCGGGGTCGACGGCGGTTGCTGGTCGAACGCGCGCGGGTACGGCCGGTACACGCGCGAGATCGTGGGCGGGCTGGTGGAATGGATCGCCGAGCATCGACTCGGCGAGGTGCGGCTCTTCGTGGACCGGCAGAGCGCCGAGACGTGCGGGTTCCCGGATTCCGCCCGGCTGGTGGAGGTGCCGACGCGCGAGGCCGCCTCCCGGGCGGCGCGGGACGGCGGGCGGCGCAGCCTGCGCGACCTCGCGGCCTTCCGTGCCGCCGTCCGGCCCGACGAGCTGGACGTCTTCTTCTTCCCCTCCGTCTACACGTACTTCCCCCTGCGCGGCGGCGTCCCGGCCGTGGTCGCCGTCCACGACGCGATCCCCGAAGCCGTCCCGGAGCTCGTCTTCCCCCACCGCCGCGACCGGCTGCTCTGGTCGCTGAAGGTGCGCGCCGCGCTCCGCCGCGCGGATCGCGTCGTCACCGTCTCGCGCTTCGCGCGCGAGCAGGTCCTGCGCCACCACGGGCTCGACCCTACGCGCGTGGAGGTGGTGCCCGAAGCGCCGGCGGCCGTCTTCGCGCCTCCGCAGGGGGGTCCGGACCCGGGGGTTCTCGGGCGCTACGGCCTGACGCCGGATCTGCCCTTCTTCCTGTTCGTGGGCGGGCTGGCGCCGCACAAGAACCTGGACGCCGCGCTCGACGCGCTGGAGCTCCTCGAGGACGAGCCGGGGGGCGAGGACGCCTGTCTCGTCCTGGTCGGGGATGCCTCCCGAGACGTCTTCCACACGAACGCCGGCCACCTTCGGGCCCGCGCGGGAGCGCTCCGGGCGGGGAAGGTGCGCATCCTCGGCTACGTGCCCGACGCCGATCTGGTCCATCTCTATTCCGCGGCGCGAGCGACCGTGCTGCCCAGCTTCCAGGAGGGATTCGGGCTGCCGGTCTTCGAGGCCGCCGCCTGCGGCGGCGCCACGATCGCGACCCGCGCCAGCGCCGCTCCGGAGCTCCTCGCGGGCGGCTCGCTGCTCGTCGACCCCGAGCGGCCGGGGGAGCTCGCGGACGCGATGCGGCGCGTGCTGGCGGACGAGGCGCTGCGGCGGCGGCTCGGACGCCTCGGCCTGGAGCGGACGCGGGGGCTCGGCTGGCGCCGCTCCGCGCTCGAGCTGCTGCGGATCCTGGCGCGCTCGGCCGGCAGCCTCCTTCCTCCGGACCTGCGGGAGAGCGCCGCACCGGCGCCCGAGCCGGAGTGGCCGGACCCGGATCGGATGGCGGCCGGCGGCGGGCCGCGCGTCAGCGTGATCGTCCCCGGTCACGACGCCGCGGCGACCGTGGAGGCGTGCCTCTCGGCTCTCGGTTCGCAGGACGTGCCGCGCGCCAGCTACGAAGTGGTGTTCGTGGACGACGCGTCGCGTGACGCGACCCCGCAGCTCGCCGGGCGCTGGGCCGACCGTGTGCTGCGACTGCGCGGACGGGCCGCGGGGCCGGCCGCCGCCCGCAACGCCGGCGCGGCCGCCGCGCGGGGCGACGTCCTGCTGTTCCTCGACGCCGACGTCGTGCCGGCCCCGGGCACGATCCGCGGGCTGCTGCAGCCGCTGGAGGACCCGGGGCTGGACGCCGTGTTCGGCGCCTACGACGCCGAGCCGGCGCACGCCTCGCTGGTCTCGCAGTACCGCAACCTGCTGCACCACCACGTGCACCTGACCAGCCGCGGAGAGGCCGAGACGTTCTGGGCCGGGTGCGGGGCCGTCCGCCGCGCGGCCTTCGAGTCCGTCGGAGGCTTCGACGCCGCTCGCTACCCCGTTCCCAGCATCGAGGACATCGAGCTGGGCCGGCGGATGCGCGCACGCGGCATGCGCATCCGGCTGGACCCGGACGTGCAGG
>JBHENL010000060.1:0-39834 GCA_046262075.1 Gemmatimonadota bacterium | reverse complement strand
TCGCCATCCTGAGGAGCAGCGCCGCCACGTCTCCGGCCAATCCTTCACTACAGGTGCAGAAGTCCATGCCTCCCTGCAGCCGGCGCCCACCTTTCCGCAAACAGATCGTACCGTCCGTCGCCCACAAGTGTCGCAGGAACGTCGCGATCTGATCGTTCTCCAGCCGGAACACCTCGCGCGGAATGCGCTTTTCGTGCGAGCGCTGACCGAAGATACCCAGTTCGCGCAACCATTCGTTCACCCGCGCCGGATGCCAGCGATTTCCGTTTCCGGTGATCAGGAGCTGGTGCCACCTGCCGCGCCCGCGATGGCGCTTCACGTCCGCGCCGAACTCGAGGCGCGCCGCGGTCTCCACCGCCAGGCTGTTCTCCTCCGAGGCGCTGGCATAGCGCATGGGCTGGTTGGACAGGTAGCTGCCGTCACCGATCAGGTGGGCGAGAAGGATCAGGCGCTGCTCCGGCCAGCGGATCGGCTCGAGCGGCTCCGGGATGCGCCGCGCCAACGCAACTCGATCGCCCCGGGCCAGGTCGACGAGTCGCTTCCAACCCTCTCGAGTCAGGACGCGGTGCTTCGCCGTGGCTCTCAACCGCCGCCCACTCGCTAGCCGCAGTTCGAAGACGGGGCGCCGGCCTACGCGCCAGACCCTGTCCGCCACGGCTCGCACGATCCGTCCGTTCGCCGCCATCGCGTAGACCGACGGCGTCGTCCCCACGAGCTCCGCGATCGGGATCCGCCGCCCGTCCGTGAGCACCACGAGGGTCTCCCCCGTGACGCACTCCCGCAGGTCCGAGAGCGTCGGCCGGTGATCCGCCCGCTGCTCCGGCGCTCGCGAGAGCTGCGAGAGCGCGATCACCGGGATGTTGAGCTCCTTGGCCAGGCCTTTGATCGAGCGCGAGATGATCGAGATCTCCTGCTGGCGGTTCTCCGCGCGCATCGGCCCCGTCCCCACCTCCATCAGCTGCAGGTAGTCCACGACGACCAGTCCCAGGTCGATCTCGCTCTTCAGCCGCCGCGCCTTGGCGCGCATCTCGAGGATCGTGAGCCCCGGCGTGTCGTCGATGTAGATCTTGGCGTTCATCAGCCGGTCGCACGCGCGTACGATGCGCTGCCACTCCTCGCGGGACGGATGGCCCGTGCGCATCTTCTGCGCGTCCACGCCTGCCTCGGAGGAGAGGATCCGCTGCACGAGCTGGTCCTTCGACATCTCCAGGCTGAAGACGGCGACCGGAATGTCCTTCCGGATCGATGCATTCTGGGCGACGTTCAGCGAGAACGCCGTCTTGCCCGTCCCCGGTCGTCCCGCGACGATGATCAGGTCCGAGAGCTGGAAGCCGGCGGTGAGGTTGTCGAGGTCCTTGAAGCCGGAGGGCACACCCGTGACTCGGTCGGGATTCTGGCTGAGGCTCTCGACCAGCTCGATCGTGCGGTGCAGCAGCCGGTTGATCGGCACGAAGCCCTCGCGCAGCCGCCGCTCCGCGATCTCGAAGATCCGCTTCTCGGACTGGTCGAGCAGCACGTCGGCGTCCTCCGGACGCTCGTAGGCGTCCGCCACGATCTGGGTCCCGACGTTGATCAGCTTGCGCTTCGTGGAGTTGTCGAGGACGATCCGCGCGTGGTGCTCCACGTTGGCGATCGTCGGCACCGAGGCGATCACCTCGCCCAGATAGGGGTCGCCGCCGGCGCGCTCCAGGTCGCCGCTGCGTCGCAGCTCCTCCTTCAGGGTCACCGGATCCACCGCCTGCCGGCGGTCGTAGAGCCGCAGGACGGCGCGGAAGATCACGCGGTGCGCGACCGGCACGAAGTCGTCCTCGCGCAGGTTCGCTTCCACCGCGCGCCCGATCGCCGCCGGATCGAGCAGCATCGCACCCAATACGGCGACCTCGGCTTCGACGGACTGCGGCAGCCGGCGTCCCTGCGGAACGTCGCGCAGCGGGAGCGTGGTGGGCTCGACGCTCACCGGTGCGCCCTCGTCACGGGTGGGAGCCCGAAGCGCGGGTGCCGGCGCTCGCCGGCGCCGCCTCGAGCCGCTCGTCGTACACTCGCCGCAGGAGCTGCACGTCCTCCCACGTCGGCCGCTTGTACTCGGGGCTCCGGAGCAGGGCGGCGGGATGGTAGGTGGGCACCACGGGGATCTCGCGGTAGAGGTGCACGCGGCCGCGCAGCCGGCCGATCGGCAGCGTCGTGTCCAGCAGCCGCCGCGTCGCCGACGCCCCCAGGGAGAGGATCGCCGCGGGCCGGACGAGATCGAGCTGCGCGTCGAGGTAGGAGGCGCAGGCGGCGACCTCGTCCGGCAACGGAGCGCGATTGGCGGGGGGGCGGCACTTCACGACATTCGTGATGAACACCTGGTCGCGCTCGAATCCGATCGCCCGCAGGATCTTCGTGAGCAGCTCGCCCGCCGGGCCCACGAAGGCTTCCCCGCGCAGGTCCTCCTGCGCTCCCGGTCCCTCGCCCAGGATGAAGAGCCGCGTCCGACGCGTGCCGCTGCCGAAGACCGCGTTCGTGCGCGTCTGGCAGAGCCGGCACCGCGTGCAGGTGCGCACGCGCTCTTCCATCTCGGTCCACGACGTCTGCACGTGGCGCTCGGCCGCGGATCCGGGCACGGCTCCGGGGCCGGACCTCGGATCTCCGGCGGCCCGCCCCCGTACATCCTCGCTCGCGATCCCCTCCGCCGCGCCGGCGGGCGACCCGCTCCCGGGCCGCGGTGACACGAAGAACAGCGAGCGCTCCCCGTTTCTCTGGATCCGGGTCAGGACGTGGATCAGGCGCTCGCGAGAACCCGGCATGAACCTCGACGTGGACGTGCGGCGGCTGGAACCGACGCGGAGCGGACGCTCGGTGCACGGGTCCGGGACGAGCTGCTGACCCTTGCCGTGCGAGCGGGAAAGGCCGGTGGCTAGGGCGCCGCGGCGGGCTGCGGCCTGGGCGCGGCGAACAGGTCCCAGAGCCGCCCGGCGAGCTCCGTCTTGCGCAGGAGGGGGAAGGCCACGCGCTCCCCGTTCTTCCCCAGCACCACGACCCGGTTCGTCGAGCCGCCGAAGCCCGCGCCCTCCTCGAGAGCGGGGTTGGCCACGATCCAGTCGAGCCGCTTCTCCCGGAGCTTCTCGAGCGCGTTCTCCTCGAGCCGCTCCGTCTCGAGAGCGAACCCGACGAGCAGCGTTCCCTCGTCGCGACGCAGCGAGACCTCCTGCAAGATATCCTCGGTGCGCTCGAGGGGAAGGTTCCACGCCGGTTCCGTCTTCTTGATCTTCCCCGCGCTCGGGCTTGCCGGCCGGTAGTCCGAGACCGCGGCCGCCATGAGCACGGCGTCGGCGTCCGCGGAGCGGGCCAGCACCGCTTCGCGCATCTGCGCGTGGGTCTCCACGGCCACTACCTCCACGCCGGGGGGCGCCGCCAGGTGGGTCGGCCCGGACACCAGCACGACCCGTGCCCCGCGGAGCGCGGCCTCGGCCGCGAGGGCGAAGCCCATCGCTCCCGTCGACCCGGAGGAGAGGAAGCGCGCCGGGTCGATGGGCTCGCGGGTGGGGCCCGCGGTGACGAGTACGCGTCTTCCCGAGAGGCTCGCGCGCACCGGAGCGGCCGCGGCCGTGATGACGTCGCAGATCCGCTCCGTGGCAGCCAGCCGTCCCTCCCCCTCGTCGCCGCACGCCAGCTCGCCGCGGTCCGGCTCCACGACCCGCACACCGCGTGTGCGCAGCCGGGCGAGGTTCTCCTGCACGGCGGGCTGCGCGTACATGCGCGCGTTCATCGCCGGAAACAGCACGACGGGGGCGTCCGTGGCGGCGAGGGCGGTCGTGAGCAGGTCGTCGGCGAGGCCGCCGGCGAGCTTGCCGATCAGGTTGTAGGTGGCGGGCACGACCGCGAATGCGCTGGCGTCGCGGGCGAAGAAGAGGTGGGGGTAGCGGGCATAGCGTCCCTCGAGGCCACGAGTCTCGAAGGTGGAGGTGCCCACCGGCTCCCCGGAGAGCGCCTCGAACAGCTCGGGGCCCACGAAGCGGCGGGCGTTGCCGGTGAGGACCACGCGGACGCGGAAGCCACGCCGGCGCAGCTCCCGCAGGACGTCGCACGCGCGGTAGCAGGCGATGCCCGAGCAGACGCCCAGCGTGATCGAGCGCAACGGCGGCGCTCCGGGCTCCCCGCCGACGGCTTCGGCCGGCTGCGACGCGGGGGCGCCGGAACGGCGGCTGAGCGAGCTCGAGGCGCGTTCCACGGCATCAGCCCAGGCGCTTCGGCTTCTCCCGGACCACGTACTGGAGCTTGCTCTGCGTCAGCTCCTCCAGCGCGCGGGTGGTGTACTTCTTCTTCCACTCCTTGCCGCCCACCTTCGGGAGCTCGTTCAGCTTGCGCGCGTACGCGGCGGCGACCATCACGCCCTCGTACTTGCTGCCCGTCTCGGTGGCGACCTGACCCGGGGTGAAGACCTTCATGTGCGTTCGCCTCCTCCGGCGGCGCGAAACGCCGCCTCGATCCAGGGTGTCCAGTTGGCGATCCGGCTGCGCCGCTGCTCCTCCGCGCGCAGGATGTGCTCGAACAGGTCGATCGTGCTCCCGAGGCTGTCGTTCACGAGCACGTACTGGTAGAGCTTGGCCTGCGCGACCTCCTGCAACGCGCCCGCGAGCCGCTCGCGCAGCGCTTGCTCGTCCTCGGTCCCGCGCGCCCGCAGCCGCTCCGCCATCGCGCGGCGCGAGGGCGGAAGCAGGAAGATCGAGACCGCGAACGGGTAGAGCGACAGCAGCGACCGCGCCCCCTGGACGTCCACGTCCAGCAGGACGTGCCGTCCCTCGCCGAGCGGCCGCTCGACGGCGTCACGCGGCGTGCCGTAGTAGTGCGCGTGCACCCGGGCCCATTCCGCGAAGACGCCGCCGTCCACGCCCCGAAGGAACGCCTCCTCCGAGAGGAACTCGTAGTCACGGCCCTCCACCTCGCCGGCGCGGGGTGGCCGCGTCGTCGCCGAAACCGAGAACGCGAGCTCCGGGAAGCGCTTCAGGATCGCCTTGCCGACGGACGTCTTCCCCGTGCCGGAGGGCGCCGACAGGACGACGGGGAACGACCTGCGCCGCGGCGCGATCGAGTCTTCGGCGCCGAGCGCGGCCGGGGCCGCCGAACCCGTCACTCGATGTTCTCCACCTGCTCGCGCAGCTTCTCGAGCTCGTTCTTGACGGCGATGACCTCCTGCGCGATCTGGCTGTCGTTCGCCTTCGAGCCCATCGTGTTCACCTCGCGCAGCATCTCCTGCAGCACGAAGGTGAGCTGGCGACCGGACGCGGCGGGGCCGTCCATCGTCTCGCGGAAGAGTGCCAGGTGCGCCCGGAACCGGGTCAGCTCCTCGTCGATCCCGACGCGGTCGGCCAGCATCGCGGCCTCCTGCAGGATCCTGCCCTCGAGGAGGACGTCCACGCCGCCGAGCAGCTCCTGCAGCTTGCCCGCCAGGCGCACGCGCTCGCGGCGCTCCCGCTCGGGGGCGAGGATGGCGATGCGCTCCACGGCCGCCTCGGCCTCCGCCAGCCGCGCCTCGAGATCCGCGCGCAGCCGTGCGCCCTCCTGCTCGCGCAGCGCGACGAGCCCCTGCAAAGCCCCGTCCAGGGCAGCGCCGGCCGCGGCAAGGAACTGGTCCTCGGCCGGAGACGGGCGCGCGCCACGCTCCAGGACGCCCGGCAGCGAGAGCATCTGCGTCAGGTCGACCTGGCCTTCGACCTTCACCAGGTCGCGAAGCTCGTGGAGGGCCGCGAGATAGCCCTGCAGGACGTCGCGGTTGAGCGCGGACACGGCGTCGGGCCGCCCGTCCGAGAGGAGCTCGAAGCTGATGCTCGCGTGCCCCCGCTCGACGCATTCCTTCACCCGGGCCGTCAGGCGCTGCTCGAGCCCGGCGTACTCCCGCGGCAGCCGCATCGTCGACGTGAAGAAACGGTGGTTCACCGTCTTCACCTCGGCGGTGAGATGCAGCCCGTCGGCGGACGCCTCTCCCCGGCCGAAGCCGGTCATGCTGCGGACCAAGGCGCTCTCCTCCGAAAACCTTTGAATGTACGCGTATGCGCTGGAAACACAAACTCGGCTGGGGATCGGTCGTGGGTCAGTTTGATAGCTGCGTGGTCCGTGAAGGACATTGCACCCCTCGTAGGTTCAAACTGACCCACCATCGGTAGTGTCCCCGGCTCTGCTCGACCGCGGCAGCTTCGACATCTTGGTCAAACACGCCAGCTCGGTCGGAGCCGACCGCGAGCGTCTCTCGAGAACACCTCGCATGACGTACCTGCTCGGTCAGCTCTAATCGTGTCCGCGAACATCTCCAGCCGCCTGGCGGCGGTGTGGTTCGCCGACATCGTCGGATACTCCCGATTGGCCTCTCGTGACGAGACGTCCGCGCTCGCGCTGGTCGAGCAGCTGCGAGGGCTCATGGACGAGGTCCTCGCCGAGCACGGCGGGCGGCTGGTGAAAGCCACGGGTGACGGCGGGCTGGCCGAGTTCGCGAGCGCGGAGGCTGCGGTCCGCGCCGGCCTGGCTCTGGAGCGGCGCTTCACGGAGCGGGCCGGTCTTCTCGTTCCGGGGGCTCGGCTTCGGGTGGGAATCCACGTGGGGGAGGTCGTTCCCGGCGCGGGCGGCGATCTCTACGGAGACGGCGTGAACACGGCGGCGCGGCTTCAGCAGAGCGCCGATCCGGGACAGGTCGTCGTCAGCGAGGACGTGTGGCGCTCGCTGCGTCAAAGAACCGAGCTCTGGTTCACCCCTCTCGGAGAGCGCCGGCTCAAGGGTCTCGCGGCGCCCCTCCGCGCCTTTCAGGTCGCGCCGAGCGACCCGGCCGCGCGACGCGGCGACCGCGCCACGGCCTGGATTCGCCGCGCGATACCTGGGCGAGGGATCCTCTACGTGGCCGCCGCGGCGAGCGCCGTGCTTCTCGTCTTCGGCCTCCTCGTCCGGAGGGCTGAGACCGGGGACCGAGATTTAGCCTCGCGGCCCAGCGTCACGCGCGACCTGGCGGCGGCTACCGCATCGCTCGCGGTTCTGCCGTTCGACAACCTGAGCCCCGATCCCGAGAGCGAGTACTTCGCCGACGGTATGACCGCGGAGCTGATCGGTACCCTGGGTCGCCTCGAGCGGTTGCGGGTAACCGGCCACACCTCCTCGTTCGCCTTCAAAGGAGGGAATGTCGACGCGCGCGAGATCGGCGAGAAGCTCGCGGTGGGCACCGTCCTCGAGGGAAGCGTTCGCCAGGCCGGGCAGCGGCTCCGTGTCACGGTCCAGCTCGTGGACGCCCGAACCGGGTATCAGCTCTGGTCGGAGACCTACGACCGCGAGCCGGCCAACGTATTTGCGGTCCAGGAGGAGATCGCGCGGGCCGTTGCCGGGGCGCTCGATCTGCGGCTGCCCCGGGGGCTGGAGATCTTCCGGCTCCGCGAGCAACCTCCAGATCTCGAGGCGTACGAGCTGTACCTGCGGGGACGGCATGCGTGGAGGCGGCGGACCCGGGAGGGACTCGAGCTGGCGGTCGACCACTTCCAGCGAGCCATCGCCCGCGATCCGTCGTTCGCCGAAGCCCACGCCGGCCTGGCCGACGCGTACACCCAGCTGGCGGGATATCGCTATCGCTCGCGTGGGGAGGCTTTGCCGCGGGCGCGGCAGGAGGTCGAGCGAGCGCTCGCCCTCGAGCCGGAGCTGGCCGAGGCCCTCGCCACGCGGGGGCATCTTCGTGCTCGTGTCGACCACGCATGGGAATCCGCTCTGGCGGATTTTCGCCGGGCCATCGAACTCGCGCCGAGCTACGTCAGCGCCTACCACTGGTACGGGATTGCACTCACCGAGCTGGGCAGGTTGGACGAGGCGCTCCGGATATTCCGCCGCGCCGTCGAGCTGGATCCGCTGGCGCCCGCCGTGCACGGCTCCTACGCCACGGCGCTCTGGCTCAGCGGCGACTTCGATCGGGCGGAAGAGATGGCTCGAAGGGCGAACGAGCTCGCTCCCGAGCTCGCCGGTCCCCTTCGAATGTTGAGCGACATCCATGCTGCGCAGGGTCGGGGGGTGGAGGCCCTGCAAGCGGCGGAGCGGGCGGTCGCCCTCTCCCCGGACGGCGCCATACCGCGGGCCGCTCTCGCCCGCGCCCACGCGCGCTTCGGCCAGCGCCGCAAAGCTCTGGAGTTGCTGGCCGAACTGGAGGCGGACGCCGAGCCATGCGTTCCCTGCATCGCCGAGATCTACGTCGCCCTGAAGGATTACGACGGCGCCTTTCGCTGGCTGGACGTCCGGATCTGGGATAGTCTGGGAGGCTTTACCTTTCCCAAGGTGGATCCGCTGTACGACCCCCTCCGAGGGGACCCGCGCTTCACTCGGTTTCTCGAAGATGCAGGACTGGAATGAGCCGCTAGCGAGCTAGGCCCGGCAGACCGTGAGAAATCGTGTCGCGCGGAGGAACGCCGCGGAGAGCGGCGCCTCAGCGGCCCAGCTGGACCGGCAGCCGGCGGGCGAAGACCTGCGCCGCCCGTCGAATGAGCAGGATCACGTCGGGGCGTCCCTGCCAGTGCTCCAGCAGGACCTCCTCGTCCACGCTGCTCAGCAGCCCGTGCAGCACGAGCACGACGACTAGGAGGTCGTCCATCTGCCCGAGCCCGGGGATGAAGTCGGGAATCACGTCGATGGGCGAGACGAGGTAGGCGACGAGGCCCGCGAGCAGGAGCTTGCGGCGCGCGGGGACGCGCCGGTCGGTGAGCAGGCCCCTGGCCAGTCGCACGAAGTTCGGCAGGAGCATCAGCAGCTCCTGGGCCAGCGATCGCTCCTCGCGCTCGATACCCTCCGGCTGGTGCGGCCTGTGCGTCAGCTGCATGCGCATCCTCCGGGTGTCGCGTCCACCCCAATCTACACCGACACGAGACCCAGCGCCTTCAGGACTTCGTTCGCGGTCTCCTCGATCGCGCGCCCCGTCACGTCGATCACCGGCCAGAGCCGGTTCTGGCGAAAGACCTCGCGGCTGTACTCCAGCTCCTCCTCGATCTGGCTCAGGTCCGCGTAGCTCGTGCCGTCGGGGTGCCGGTAGCGGCGCAGGCGCTCGCGACGGATCACCTGCAGCGCCTCGGGGTCGATCGTGAGCGCTGCGACCCGTCGCTGGTCGGCGGCGAAGAGCTCGCGCGGCGGCCCGATCTCGCGCACGATCGGCACGTTCGCGGTGCGGTAGCCCTCGTGCGCCAGGTAGACGGAGAGCGGCGTCTTGGACGTCCGGGAGATGCCGACGAGCACCACCTCGGCGTCGGGCAGCGTCTCGAGAGCCTGCCCGTCGTCGTGCTTCAGCGTGAACTCGATCGCGTCGATCCGGCGGAAGTACGCTTCGTCCACCTGGTGGAAGGCGCCGGGCCGCACCCGAGCCGGGGCGGCGAAGAGCTGACCCAGGTCGCCCAGCAGCGGCCCCAGCAGGTCCACCGCCGGGATGCCGGCGTGCCGGGCGCGAGCGTTGAGGTGGCTGCGCATGGACTCGTCGACGAGCGTATGGATCACGATTCCGTGCGTCGCCGCGGCGCGCTCGAGCACCTCGTTCACCTCGCTCATGGAGCGCACCCGGTTGATCCGGTGCAGCACCACGTGCGTCTCGTCGAACTGCAGCAACGCCGCGCGCGCCATCTTCTCGACGGTATCGCCCGTCCCGTCGCTGACCGCGAAGACGTGGAACTCGCCGGCGACGTCGGGACCGGCCGGCGTCACCGGGTCCCCGTGACGATCCGGCTCGCGATGCAGGCGGCGCCGAAGCCGTTGTCGATGTTCACCACCGCGAGTCCAGCCGCGCAGCTGTTCAGCATGCCGAGGAGCGCCGCCACGCCGCCGAAGCTCGCGCCGTAGCCCACACTCGTGGGCACGCCGATCACCGGAGCCGGGACGAGACCCGCCACGACCGAGGGCAGCGCGCCCTCCATGCCCGCGACCACGACGATGGCCCGCGCCGCGCGCAGGGTTTCCAGCCTGCGGGTCAGGCGGTGCAGGCCGGCCACCCCGACGTCATAGACGCGCTCGAGCGGGGCGCTCAGGACGCTCAGCGTCTCGGCCACCTCCTCCGCCACGGGCAGGTCCGCCGTCCCGGCGCATACGATCGCCACTCTCGCGTCGCCGCGTGGCTCGCCCCCCCCGGCGGAGACCGTGCGCGCGAGCGCGTTGTATCGCGCGCCGGGGACGGCCTGGCACACGCGCTCGGCGACGTCGGGCTCGGCACGCGTGACCAGGAGCAGGCCGTGCTCCTCCCACAGGCGCCGGGCGATCGCGACCACCTGATCCGCGGCCTTCCCTTGCGCGAAGACGGCCTCGGGCATCCCGGTGCGCAGCTCGCGCTGGTGGTCGAGCACCGCGAAGCCGAGGTCCTCGGCGGGGAACGCCGACAGGCACTCGACGGCGCCGCCGACGTCGGTCGCGCCGTCGCGAACCCGCTCGAGGAGAGCCTTGAGCTCGGCCGGTCTCACGCCGTGCGCGAGGTTGAGGGGATCTCCATGCTAGGATCCAGAGCTGGGGTGCGGGGCAGTATAGATGGTGGATGCCGGCTCCCGCAATCCGCGTTCGTTCACGTAGATCCTTGCCGGGCATTCGTTTGACGCATTCACACGGGGCCGCTATGTTGGCCCGTCCCACGCCCCAACCCGGTCCCGGACCTCCCCCATTGCCGCGCCTCTCCCTCGTCGCAGCCCTGCTGCTCCCGGGCGCGATCTGCCTGACTCCCGCTCGTGTCTCTGCCGCGCAGGAACCCGGGGGCGAGCCGCCCCCGGCCGAGATGCCCAGCGCGCTCCCCGACACGACGGCCGCGGCGGGGCCCGCGGATTCCGCGGCGGCGAACCGACGGCCGCCCGATTCTGCCGCGGACTCGACGGCGGCCGATTCCGCTGCCGTCCATCCCCCGCCATCGATTCCCGCGTTCGTGGAGCGGGCCTCGGCGCGGGGTTACGAGGTGTCGCTGGCGGGGCTGCGAGGCTTCGAGATCGGGCACCTGAACCGCGTGGACGGCTGGCGTCCCGGCTTCGGCCTCTCGCTCCTGAGCGTGCGGCCCAACGCGCTGCCCACGCTCGAGGTTTCCGCGGGAATGCGCACGCACCGGCTGGAGGAGCCGTGGGTCCGGGCAACGGCAACCCAGATCCTCTCCGATCTCGACCGGCTGCGGGTATGGGTCGAGGGCTACCGTGACACGCACACCCCCGATGGGTGGAAGATCGGCGCCCGGGAGAACGACTTCTGGGTCTTTCTCGCCCACTCCGACCTGCGCAACTACTACGAGGCGAACGGCGTGCGTCTCGGCGCTTCGACCTCCGACCTGCGCCCGTGGGGCTTCGAGCTGACGCTGCTCACCGAGACGAACGAATCGGTCCAGGAGGATGGCTTCTTCACGCTCCCGACCCTGTTCGGCGACGAGGGAGCCTTCCGGCCCAACCCGTCGATCGCGGAGGGGCGCGTGACCTCCGCTGCGCTCGAGGCGCGGCTGGTCACCGCCGCCAGCCAGTCGCCAGCGCTGCGCGTTCCCGGCTGGAGCCTGACCGGGTCCCTGGAGCGAGCCGGGGCCGTCCTCGGTGGCGACCACTCGTTCTGGCGTGGAACGCTCCACGTCCGGCGCTACACGCGACTGGCCGAGCGGCACTGGCTCAACGCGCGGCTCCATTTGTCGGCCCCCGTCCTCGGAACGGAGGAGTTGCCCCGCCAGCGATTCACCTACCTGGGCGGGCCGGGATCGTTGCCCGGATTCGACACGCTGATCCTCGGCGGCGACCGCGGAGTCCTCGCCAGCGGAGAGTACACGTTCCAGCTCCCGACCACTCCCTGGTCGGCGCCCGTGTTCCTGCTCTGGCAGCTGGAGGTATTTTCGAACGTCGGCAACGCGGTGGAGCGATCGGCGCGCGCGCGGCTGTACTCGGACCTGCGCTGGGACGCCGGTCTCGGCGTATCCGGCGTGACGGTGCTCGGCTACCTCGGCGTCTTCCTGGCGCAGCGGCTCTCGAACCTGGACGAACCCTCCTCCGGTCCGCGCCTGCTCTTCCGGCTTCAGCGCACGTTCTGAAGCCGGCGCCGCCGGAGCCCTCGCTGGAGACTCGGATGAAGCTGTCGGAGTTCGTGCACCTCAACGAGGTGCGGCTCGAGTTGGCCGCGGCTTCGAAGGACGCTGCACTGGAGGAGCTCGTCGGGCTGCTGAAGCTCGAGCGGCGCGCCCAGGAGATCCTGGTGAGCCTGCTGAAGAAGCGTGAGGCGCTGGGCTCGACGGGCATCGGGAGCGGAGTGGCGATCCCGCACTCGCGGTCGCTCGTGGTGGAGCGCTTGCGCGTGGCGTTCGGACGCAGACCGCAGGGAATCGAGTTCGCCGCACTGGACGGCAAGCCCGTGCGCTACCTGTTCCTGATCGTGGCGCCACCGCTCGAGGTCTCGAACCAGTACCTGCCGGTGCTGGGACGGATCGCGCAATTCTGCAAGAACCGCGAGAACCTGGAGAAGCTCGACCGCGTCCGCACGCCGCAGGAGTTCCTCGCGGTGCTCGACGCCGCGGACGTCTGAGAGGGCGCGGATGGAGAGCCCTGCGGAGCGCCTGATCGTACTGCAGGACCTCCGGGAGCTGCGACAGGAGATGTCCGACGAGGGCGAGGTCGCGCAGCTGGAGGCCATGGGCTTCGAGATCGCGGACCGGCAGCAGGCGGCGCGCGAGATGGAGGACGCGATCGAGAGCCTCCGCGCCTCGCTCCCGCCCTCGCTCCTGCGCCGTTTCGAGCGCGTCGCGCGCAAGTACCGGCGACCGATCGCCCCGGTGCGCGGAGGAACCTGCTACGGCTGCTTCACCCGCTTCCCCACCAGCCGCCTCGAGCCCGCCGAAGCCCCCGACGGCGTGGCGAGCTGTCCGAACTGCGGGCGGCTGGTCTACGAGATCTGAGTCGCCTTCGCGCGAGCTGCGACCCGGTTTCTCGCCCGCGCTCAGGGCAGCAGCACCATGCGTCTGAGCTCCTGCCGGTCACCGGCGGTGAGCTGGTAGAAATAGATCCCCCCGGGCAGCCGGTTTCCGTTGCGGTCTCGACCGTCCCACTCCACCTGGTGGAATCCGGCGGGCTTTACCCCGTTCACCAGCGTGATCACGGGCGCCCCGAGGGTGTTGTAGATCCGCAGCTGAACCGGCTCCTCGTCGGGGATGCTGTAGACGATCACCGTCGTCTGCTGGAAGGGATTGGGCTGGTTCTGCTCCAGACGGAAGCCGCGCTCGGACGCGGGCGGGGGCGGCGTGGGCGAGCCGGGGAAGAACGGCCCCGCGTCGTCGCTCAGCACCAGCAGCCCTCCCGCGACCAGCCCGGCGAGCACGACTAGAGCGCAGAGCGCGCGCAGCGGTGACACCTAGCGGGCGCCGCGCGTGAGATGGGCGGGACCGAGCCCGCGAGCCTCCACGCCACGCAGCTCGATCTCCGCCTCCGCGCGCGTGGGGAAGGCTCCCAGCAGCACGCGCACGTAGCCGCCGCCCCTGGTCAGCCGGACCGATTGGCCGGGCAGCGCAGCGCGGACCTGGGCCGCCCGCTGTGCGGCCGCCTCCTCGCTGCGGAACGCGCCGAGCTGCAGCGCCCACACGGCCTGGGGCGCGGTCACGTTCGACGGCCCGCCCTCGGTCGTGCGCTCACGCGGCCGGCCGGCGGGGCGCGGCGGCTCCCCGGGGGCGAGAGGCAGCGAACGCAGCAGCTCCTCGGTGGAAGGATCCTCCCCCGCGAGCGGGTCCGCGACCGCTGCGGCTCCGGACGATTCGCGCTCGATGGAGGCCGGACGGGCGGGCGCGGCCACTGCCGCGGCGGCGGACTCGGGTGGCACGAACTCCTCGTACAGCCCGGCGACGAGGGCTTCGTGCTGGGTCGCGAACTCCGGATCGCGCTCGCGAAGCGCGCGCCGGAACTCGGGGTCGCGTGTGGCGTCCTCGGGAGGCGGGCCGCCGCGGTGCGCACAGCCCGCGGCCAGCAGCGCGAGCGAGAGAGCGGCGGCGCTCCAGGCGTGGGCGACGGCCGGGCGGCGCGCCGGGCGGCGTGCTCGGCCGGCGCGACCGGCGGAGTCCTCCCGGTCGTCGCGACGACCGCGTGAGGGGGCCGGGGTCGGCACGAGCAAGGCGCGTCAGGGGCGGGCGAGGGTACGGCCCGCGGGGGTGCGCCGCGTCAGCCCCTCGCGGTCGAAGTGCTCGAGCAGGGGAATCAGGTACTTTCGGCTGACGCCGAGGAGGTCCTTGAGCTCGCCGACGGAGGCTGCGGGCCGGCCGGCGAGCAGCGCGCGCACCCGCTCGCGCGCAGCGAGCAGCGGAGCCGCGTGAAAGTAGAGACCCGCTCCGAGCTTTGTCAAACGCGCTTCCTCGACCAGCCGATCCAGCAGCGCGCGACCCTCACGCGGCGGAGCGCCGATCTCCGTGATCGCCTGCGCCGGATCGGGGGGCTCGAGACCCGAGCGCGCGTAGCGCTCGAGGAGCGCGTCGCGCCACTCCGTTTCGCGGCCGCCGAGCGCTCCCGCGTCGGACGCGAGCCGCACCTGATGGTGCTCGACCACCAAGCGGGCGGCGGTGACCAGCTCCCCCAACACCCGGTCGACGAGCGGCGCGGACGCGCGGGCGCGCTCCCGCAGCTCGCTCAGCGGGAGGCCGCGGCGGATCCGCTCCCGCGAGTGGAACGCCGCGAGCTCCGCGAGGAGCCGGCCGCGCAGGACGTCCACCGCTGCGGCGGGGAAGAGTCGGCCACCGGCGGCGACGACCTCGCCGCGCGCTTCCAGCGCGGCGAGCGCGAGCCGTCGCGGCTCTCCCGCCAGGCCGGCGCGGAACGCCGCCTCCGCGAGCGGAATCCCGCGGGTGCCGCGCTCCGCGACGACGGCCGAGAGCCGCTCGGCAGGGTCGGAGGAGCGCAGGGCGCGATGGAGCGGCGCCGCCTCGGCGAGCCGCCGCGGCCCCAGCCTGCGCGTCGAGCGACAGAGGACCTCGCCGCCGCCGAGTGTTTCTAGGGGCGAGAACGATCGCAGCACGAACCGGTCGCCCAGAGCGGCGACGAGGTCGCCCTCGAGCCGCAGCTGGCCGAACGCCACGCCGCCGGGGCGCATCGGCGAAGCGCCGGCCTCGAGAGTGAGCCGCCCGATCACTTCCGCCGTGCCGAGCAGCACCCGTACCCGGGTGCCGCTCCGCAGCTCGCGCGCGGCGCTAGGTCGGAACTCCACGCGGGCCTGCCAGAGCCGCGCCGCGCGCCACTGCTCCCCCGTCACGAGCACGCTGCCACGCGGCGCCCACTCGCGCTCGGCGCCGCCGAGGGCGACCGCCGTTCGCCGGCCGCGCCTCGCGTGCGCCGTCGTCTCGCCGTGACTCTGGATCGAGCGCACGCGCGCGGTCCGCTCCGCCGGCAGGAGACGGACCACGTCGTCCAGCTCCAGCCTACCCGAGCCGGGGGTCCCCGTCACGACCGTCCCGACGCCATGCACCGTGAACGCGCGGTCCACCGGCAGCCGGAAGCCGAGCTCGAGACGGGCGTCGGCCTCCGGCCCGGGGCCGGCGAAGAGCGCGAGGATCGCCCGGCGTAGCTCGCCGAGACCCGCCCCGGTGCGGGCGGAGACGGCGATGGCCGGCGCGTGCTCGAGGAAGCTCCCGGCGAGCTCCTGCGCCACGGACGCCGAGACGAGCTCCAGCCACTCCGGCTCCACCAGGTCGCGCTTCGTCAGCGCCACCACGCCGCGACCGACGCCGAGCTGGCGCAGGATCTCCAGGTGCTCGCGCGACTGGGGCATCATGCCCTCCTCGGCGCTCACGACGAACAGCGCCGCGTCCACCCCCGAAGCACCCGCGACCATGTTCCGGATGAAGTCCTGGTGGCCGGGGACGTCCACGACCCCGATCCGCAGGCCGGGCGCGGCGTCCCAGTGCGCGAAGCCCAGGTCGATCGAGATCCCGCGCTCCCGCTCCTCCTTGAGGCGGTCGGTCCACACGCCGGTCAGGGCGTGGACGAGCGCAGTCTTCCCGTGGTCGATGTGGCCGGCGGTCCCGAGGATCACCGCGGGCGCGCGGGAGCGAAGCCGGTGTGGTAGGCCGCGAACGCCTCGCGGATCCGGTCCAGCCGGCGCCCCTCGCCCTCGGCGAAGCGCCACTCCGCGGCCGCCGACGCCTCTCCGTCCACGAAGAGCCGCAGGGCCCCGTACTCGCGCGTCGAGAGCGAAGGGCGCCCCGCCGCGCAGCGCCCGCACAGCACCCCGCCTTCGGACACCGCGAACGAGGGGCGCCGGCCCGCCGCCGCGCCGCAGGCGACGCAGTGCTCGACCTGGGGTGCGTACCCCTTGAACGAGAGGACCTGCCAGCAGGCGTGCTGTCGCAGGGGCTCGAGGGCCTGCGACGGAAGCTCGGGTGCGTCGAAGGCCGAGGCGGTCGCCACCATGAAGCCGAACAGCTCGGGGTTCCGCTCCCCCTCCTCGGAGAGGGCCTGGAGCAGCCGGGCCACGGACCCGAAGGCCAGGGTGCGGTCCAGGTCTCGCTTCATGCGCGGATGGGTGCTCACCAGATCGGCGTCTCGCGGGAGGTGCAGCGTGCGTCCCGGCTTCCTCACGTACGAGACCTCGATCAGGTTGAAGAGGTCGAGGACGCCGCGCAGCCGGCTGCGCGGGCCCTTCACGCCTCGCGCCAGGAGCGACTGCACTCCGGATTCCGGCGTCGTGAGCCGGAAGATCCGGCTCGAGTCGCCGTAGTCGTAGGCGCGCAGCACCAGCGCGGGCGTTCGCACGAGAGGCACGGGACTAGGCCTCGAGTCGGCTGCGCAGCCAGGCCCGAAGGCCGTCCGCCAGCTCGGGCCGCGCGAGCGCCTCGGCGACGAACGCGCGGACGTACCCCGCGCGGTCGCCTGCGTCGTAGCGCTCGCCCTCGAACACGTGGGCGTACACGGGCGCGCGCTGCGCCAGCGCATTGATCGCATCGCTGAGCCAGATCTCTCCCCCGCGGCCAGGGCCCAGCGCCGCGAGCTCCTCGAAGATCTGGGGCTCGAAGACGTAGGCGTGCACCGCCGCCAGCGGCTCGCCGGATGCCGGCCGCTCGGGCTTCTCCACGATGCGTCGCACGCGCCACGTCCGCTCCTCCACGGGCTCGCCCTCCACCACCGCGTAGCGGCGGGCCTCCCCGGGCGGCACCCGCATCGCGGCGGCGACGCTGCCTCCGCCCAGCCGCTCGCGCGCCGCGAGCAGCTGCCACGCCACGGCCGGCTCCGCCACCGTGACGTCGTCTCCCCAGAGGACCAGGAACGGCCGCCCGCCGACCGCCTCGCGCGCCCGCAGCACCGCGTCTCCGTTGCCGATGGGCCGCCGCTGGTGCACGACCGTCACGCGCGCCAGCTCCTGTCCACGCCGCGCGAGGGCGAGGTCCGCCGCGCGCCCCTCGGCGGCGAGCCGCTCCTCGAGCTCGGGGGCCGGTTCGAAGTAGGCCGCGAGCGCTGGCTTGCCCGGAGCGCTGACGAGCACGATCTCCTCGACGCCCGCCGCGGTGGCCTCGGAGGCCACGGCGTCGATCACCGGGCGGTCTACGAGCGGCAGCATCTCCTTGGGCACGCTCTTCGTGACGGGCAGGAAGCGCGTCCCCAGCCCGGCCGCGGGAATCACCGCGACGCGCACGGGCTCCGTCACGCGGCGGCCTCCAGCCGGGGCGGCACGAGGACCGAGGGCGTGCGGCCGGTCCTCGCCGCGTAGGCGCCGGCCGCGCGTGCCGCGGCGTCCGAGGCGGCGCCGCGGCGCGTCAGCAGCACGACCGCGCCCCCGAACCCTCCACCCGTGAGCCTGGCGCCGAGCACCTCCGGGTCGGTTCGCGCGAGCGCGACGAGCAGGTCCACCTCCGGCGTGGAGACCTCGTAGTCGTCGCGCATGGACGCGTGCGAGGCGTCGAACAGACGACCCAGCCCCGCTGCGTCGGCGTGGCGCAGGGCATCGGCCGCCTCGAGCACCCTTGCGTTCTCCGTCACGACGTGGCGCACCCGGCGCGCGAGCGGCTCGGGCAGCCGCCGCGCGCGGGGGAGGTCGGCCGGGAGAACGTCGCGGAGCTCGCGCACCCCGAGCTCGGCGCAGGCGCGCTCACACTGCGCCCGCCGCACGTTGTACTCGCCGGCCGCGTTCGAATGGACGACCCCCGAATGCACGACCGCCAGCTCGCAGCTCGCCGGAAGCGGCAGTCGCTCGAACGTCAGCTCCCGCGTGTCCAGGAGCAACGCGGTTCCTTCTTGGCAGAGGCTGCACGCGACCGGGTCCATCAGGCCCACGCGGGCGCCGGTGAGCTCCACCTCGGCTTCGTGGGCGAGGCGAGCCAGCGCCAGGTCGTCCAGGGCCAGCCCGAACGTCTGGCGCAGCGCCCGCAGCAGCGCCACCTCGAGCGCCGCGCTGGAGGAGAGTCCCGCGCCCGGCGGCACGCGTGAGTGCACGCGCGCTTCGAAGCCGCCGGTCCGGAGCGCCCGCCGCCGCAGTACGCGCGTGGCGCCCTGCACGTAGTCCAGCCAGCCGTCGCGCCGCGCCTCGGAGCCCAGGTGGTACTCCAGGACGACGCCGGGCTCGACGTTCGCGCTCGCGATCCGCACGAGCTCGTCGGGACGCGCGGCGAGCTCGACGCGCGTCGTCTGCGGGATGGCCGTCGGTAGGACGAACCCGCCGTTGTAGTCGGTGTGCTCGCCGATGAGGTTCGCGCGGCCGGGTGCCTCGCCCACGGCGTCCGGCAGCCGCCGGAACAGCGCCGTGAACGACGGCGTCCGCGCGCCGCTCTCAGTCACCGGCCCGCCGCGGCTGGGCGCGGCGGCGAGACCGCGCACGCCCCGGGTGGGAGTCCACCGGAGCGCCGCCGTCGGCGCGCGGGAGCGGCGCGCCGGCATCGGCAGACGGCCCGCCGATCGCGTCGGCGTCGGGCACCGAGTGGTCGCGGCGGAAGCGCATCATGCGAATGCGCCACTCGGCCTGGATCTGCTCGTCGCGGGGCCCGCGCGGTCCCCGCGTGGCCAGCGAGATCCGCTCCAGCGGGACCTTCGGCGTGCGATCGGCGAACAGGAGTCCGTTGCGTTCCTGGTAGGTGTCGGCGAACTGCGTGTAGCAGAACCCCGCGAAGAGCGGCAGCCCGCGGACGACCGCCAGCAGGTCGGCGTAGCGCTGCTCGAGCTCCTCGGGGCTGTCGCAGCGGGAGTACCCCCACGTCCCTTCCGGCTCCTCGGCGCAGGCGATGCCCCCGAACTCGGTCAACATGATCGGCTGCCCCGAATGCGGGTGCCCCTCGAGCGTGAGCAGCCGCCCCGCCGGCCGCTCACGCGTGAAGAGGCGGGCGATGCGGTCGTCGCTCTCGTAGCGGTGGGCGAGCCGCTGCGGGTCTTCGTCGTAGTCGTGGATGCCGACGATGTCGGTGGCCGCGCTCTCCCACCCGTCGTTGCCGATCACGGGGCGATCGGGGTCCAGCGTCTTCGTGAGATGGTAGAGGCCCTGCACGTAGTGCCGCTGCGCGGCGATCGCCGGCAGGTCGGGCACGCCCCACGACTCGTTGAACGGCACCCAGGCCACGATGCAGGGGTGGCTCTGATCCCGGTCGATCGCCGCCGCCCACTCGCGGGTGAGTCGCGCCACCGAGCCTCTCGTGAAGCGGTAGGCGCTGGGCATCTCCTGCCAGACGAGCAACCCGAGGGTGTCGGCCCAGTAGAGGTAGCGCGGATCCTCGATCTTCTGGTGCTTGCGCACGCCGTTGAACCCCATCGCGCGTGCCAGTTCCACGTCGCGCCGGAGCGCCTCGTCGTCGGGCGGCGTGAGCCCCGTCTCCGGCCAGTATCCCTGGTCCAGCACGAGGCGCAGCGAATACGGGCGGCCGTTCAGCACGAAGCGGTCGCCCTGGGTGCCGATGGAGCGCAGCGCGGTATAGCTCCGCACGTCGTCCACCAGCTCGCCACGGCGCCCCCACAGCTGGACCTCGGCCTCGATCAGCGTGGGACAGGGGGGGCTCCAGAGCAGCTCGTTGCGGTAGTCGTCGATGCCGGGATCCGAGAGCGCGATCCGGCGGCGTACCTCGCCGGCCACCACCGCATAGGTGTCGTCCGCCAGCACCAGGTCACCGACGTGCAGCTTCACCCGCAGGCGCAGATCGTCGCGCGAACGCCCCTCCACGAGCGCGTCGAGCTCGATCTCCCAGCGCTCCAGGTTCGATGCCCATCGCAGCGCGGCCAGGGAGGTGGCCGGAGTGGTCTCCAGCCAGACCGTCTGCCAGATGCCGGTCGTGCGCGGATACCAGATGGCGTGCGGCTCGAGCAGCCAATCCTGCTTGCCGCGCGGCTTGGCCAGGTCGTGCGGATCGTCCTCGGCGCGTACCACGACCTCCTGGGATCCGCCCGCCGCCAGCAGGTCGGTCAGGTCGGAGCGAAAGGGCGTGTAGCCGCCCTCGTGGCGCGCGGCGATCTCCCCGTTGACCCAGACGGTGGCCGCGTAGTCCACCGCGCCGAAGTGCAGGACCAGCCGCTCCCCTTCGCGCAGCACCGGCGCCTCGAACGTCCGCCGGTACCAGCAGGCGCGGAAGAAGCCCGAGGCGGCCACGCCGCTGGCCGGCGCCTCGGGCGCGAACGGCACCCGTATCGCGTGTTCCCACGCCACCTGGCCGGGACGCGTCCAGCGCGCCTCGCGGTCGAGCGCGAACTCCCATTCGCCGTCGAGCGAGATCCAGGCTGCGCGGCGCAGTTGCGGCCGGGGGTAGGCGTGCGCCGCGGGCGTGGCCGAGGCGCCGCTCACAGGAGGGCCCCCAGCACGGCCGTCGACAGACCGAGGATGAGCAGGAAGCTGAGCATGTCGGTGAGGGTGGTGAGGAAGACGGACGAGGCGACCGCGGGGTCCACGCCGCCGCGGGCCAGCAGGATCGGGAAGAGCGCCCCCCACAGGGCTCCGACCGAGATCGAGAGCCACATCGCGCCGAAGACCACGATGCCCAGACTCGGATTGCTCTGCCAGAGAGCAGCCACCGCGCCTAGCACGCTGGCGATCACCAGGCCGATCAGCACGCCGGCCGAGATCTCGCGCCGGACGTAGCGCCAGGTGGAGATGCCCTCCGTACCGTGCAGCGCCAGCCGGCGCACGGTGACCGTCACGGACTGGATCGCGCTGTTGCCGGCCATGGCCGCGACCACCGGCATGAACACGGCGATCACCGAAAGCCGCTGGATCGTCGGCTGGAAGACCGCGACGACCGCCGCGCCGAGGAACGAGGTGAGCAGCGTCACGAGCAGCCAGGGCAACCGCGAGCGGACGATCTCGATGGCCGTGGCGTAGACCTCCTCGGCCTGGTCGACGCCGCCGATCTTGAACAGGTCCTCCGTGGCCTCCGCCTCGAGGATGTCGATCACGTCGTCCACGGTGATCTGCCCCAGGAGGTGCCCAAAGGCGTCGGTCACCGGCAGTACGATCAGATTGTAGCGAGCGATCAGCCGCGCGACCTCCTCCTGGTCCGCGTCGGGCCGTACGGAGAGCACGTCCCTCTGCAGGATCTCCGCCACGGGCTGGTGCTTGGGTGCCGTGATCAGCCGCTGGAGCGGGAGCGAGCCCGTCAACCGACGTTCCTCGTCGACCACGAACACGCCCTGGATCTCCTCGACCTCGCCCGCCTGCTCGCGAATCCGGTCGATCGCCTCCGCGGCCGAGGCGGTCTCGCTGACCGCAACGACCTGGGGCGTCATGACACCGCCGGCGCTCTCCTCGTCGTACGCCAGGAGCGCGGCGATCTCGCGCGAGTCCTCGGGCGCCATCGCGTCGAGGATCTGCTCCGCCTCGGCCCGGCCCAGCTCCGCCAGGATGTCCGCGGCGTCGTCGGCCTCGAGCCGGCCGAAGATCGCCTGCACCCGCCCGGGGTCGACCCCCTCGAGCAGCTCACCGCGGTCCTCACGCTCCAGCTCGGCGAGGGTCTCGGAGGCGAGCTCGGGCGGCAGGAGCCGGAAGACGCGCACCCGCTCCTCCTCGTCCAGCCGTTCGAGCAGGTCCGCCAAGTCGGCGGGGTGCACCCGGCGCACCATCTCGCTCAGGCCCGCCTCGCCCCCTTGCTCCAGCGCGGAGCGGACCTCCTCGAGCGACGGCTCAACCACGTCCGTCCTCCTCGGACGCCCCGCGGAGGCGCGCGGCGGCCACCCCGCTTCCGCCCGGCCCCGCGGGCGTCCCTTCGTCCACGTCGTGCTCGTCGAGGATCTCGCCCACCAGCTCCTCCACCAGATCCTCCATCGTGACGATCCCCGCGACGCCCCCGTACTCGTCGACCGCCACGGCGAGCTGGATCCGCTGCCGCCGCATCGCGTAGAGCAGATCGGAGCAGGTCGTGGTCTCGGGCACGAACAGCGTCGGGCGCAGGCGCAGGCGCTCTCCGTCGCGGGCCTTCAGCACGTCCACGGCGTGGACCAGCCCCACGACGTTGTCGGGTGCCCCGTCCACCACCGGGAAGCGCGAGAAGCCCGTCTCCCAGATGCGGCGCGCGAGCTCCGCCCGCGGGGTGCCCAGGCGCACGGCGACCATGCGCGTGCGCGGCGTCATCACCCGCCGCACCGGCGTCTCGCCGAGCGAGAAGATGTCCCTGATGATCTGCCGCTCGTGCGGCTCCACGAGCCCTTCGCGCTCACCCTCACGGAGGAGGGCTTCGACTGAATCCCGGGTGTGGGAGCGCGCGTCGCCGGTGCGGGGCACGCGCAGCACGGCGAACAGACCGGAGGCGACCGCGCTCGTGAGCGCCGTGTAGGGCCAGAACAGCCACCCCAGGAAGGGCCCGGCGCGAAACAGCGCGGGGAGCACGCGCCCGGGGCTCTCGCGGACGATCGTGCGCGGCAGGACCTCCCCCAGCAGCACGGCCGGGAAGGCGACGAGCGCCACGGCTGCCAGCACCGCCAGAGCCGGCCGCTCGACGGCGAAGGGCGCCCGGCGCAGGAGCAGCTCCGCGGCCAGCACTCCCAGCGCCACCTTCGCCAGGTTCGTCCCCACGAAGGCCATGGTGACCAGCCGCTGCGGCCGCAGCAGCAGCTCCTCGGCGGGCGAGCCGCCGAGCTGCTTGCCCACCCAGTGCCGCAGCCGGATGCGGCTGAGCGAGGTGAGCGCCGCCTCGTAGGCCGAGAACAGAGCCAGCGCGGCGAGCGCCACGGCGACGCCGAGCCACCCGGCGATCACGATTCGCCCTCCGCCGCGCCGGCAGCGGCGCCAGGAGATTCGACGCGAGCCTCGGCCGGCAATCGGCTCACGTGCAGCTTCTGGATGCGTCGCCCGTCCAGCTCCGTCACGCGCAAGGTCAGGCCGCCGCTCACCACCTCTTCGCCAGCCTCGGGGACGCGGCCGAGCAGGGAATAGACGAGCCCGCCGACGGTCTCGAAGCCGTCTCCCTCGATCCGCGCCGCGACCACCTCCCCGAAATCGTCCAGGTCCATCCGCGCGTCCACGACGAAGCTGCCGTCCGGCTGTAGAGCCCACAGTGGCTCCTCCACGTCGTGCTCGTCTTGGATCTCGCCCACGATCTCCTCGAGGATGTCCTCGATCGTGACCAGGCCGGCGGTGCCGCCGTACTCGTCGACCACGATGGCCATGTGCCGCCCGCCGTGCTGGAACTCGCGCAGCAGGTCGTCGATCTTCTTCGATTCCGGCACGAAGAACGGCTCGCGCACCACGCCCTCCAGTGCCTGCCCGCCGTCGAGACCGTAGCGCCGGGCCAGCAGGTCCTTCACGTGCACGATACCCACCACGTGGTCGAGGGTCTCCCGGTAGACCGGCAGCCGCGAGTGCTCGGCCTCGCGTGCCGCCTGCAGGAGCTCCGGCAGGGCCGCGCCCTCGGGGACGCCGACGATGTCGGGCCGCGGGACCATGACCTCGCGCACCGTCGTCTCGCCGAAGGCGAAGATCGACTGCACCATGTCGCGCTCCTCGTTCTCGAGCTCGAGGTGCTGGTCCACGGTCTCCACCACCGAGCGGACGTCGTCGGTCGTGAGTCGCACGACGCGCAGGCTGCCGGCGACTACCCGCCGCAGGCCGCTCGAGAGGCGCGTCAGCGCGCCGGCGAAGGGCCGCGTGATCCACAGCCAGGGCCGGAGCCACGGGCCCCAACGCCGCAGGGTGCGGCCCGGGTCCACCGCCGCGACCTGCCGGGGCACCATCTCGCAGGGGATCAGCAGGACGAGCGTGAGCCCGAGCACGAGCGCGGTCCATGCCCCGGCACCCGGGTCGCCGGCGTACAGGAAGCGCAGCCCGAGCGCGGCCGCCGCCGCCGCTCCCAGGTCGCACGCCAGGTCTCCCAGCGCGAGCGCGTGCAGCAGGTCGGGCGGCGCTTCCTCACCCTCGCCCGCGGCGGAGCGGCGCGCGAGATGGGCGCTCTCCACGGCCGTGAAGAGCATGGAGAGCAGGAGACAGAGCGCGAAGAGCAGCGCCAGCAGGACGACGGGGCTCATCGGGACGGCCCGAGCAGCTGCTCCAACAGCTCCTCCTGGACCCCGGTCATGCGCTCGAGCTCCTGCGGCGTGTCGTCGCGAAACCCCAGCAGGTGCAGCGCGCCGTGAAGGAACAGCCGCGCCAGCTCCTCTGGGAAGGGGATCCCGCGCTCGTGGGCCTGGTCACGCGCCGCCTCGTCGCTGACGTACACGTCCCCCCAGACGTCGCGCACGTCCCGTCCATCCCCCGGCTCGCGGTAGTCGAAGCTCAGCACGTCCGTCGCGCGGTCCTTCCCGCGGAACTCTCGGTTCAGGCGCCGGATCTCCCCGGCGTCGACGAGGACCAGCGCGATCTCCCCCGTGGCGGCCCCGGCGCGCCCAAGGACGCGCGCGAAGGCTCGCGCGGGAGGGAGCTCGCCGGCCTCAGGGAGCCTGCTCGGCAGGTGGAGGGAAACCGTCGGCGGCATGCGACTCGACCGGCGCGTCGTCGGTCTCGACGTTCACCGCGAAGGTGGGGTACTCGGGCCGCGTGTGGAAGATGCCCAGCAGGAGGTTCGTGAACTTGTCCTGGATGATCGTGAGCTCGCGGAAGGTGAGGTTGGCGTCGTCGAGCTGGCGCTCCTCGATCTTCCGCTTAACCAGCCGGTCGACGAGGTTGCGCACCCGGCTCGGCGTGGGGTCCACGAGGACGCGCGAGATCGCCTCGACGTTGTCGGCCAGCATGGCGATCGCCGTCTCCTTGCTGCGCGGCTTCGGGCCCGGATAGGAGTAGTCGGCCAGGTTGATCTCGGCCGATGGGTCGAGCTTGCGCGCCTTGTCCACGAAGAACGAGATCGTCGTCGTGCCGTGGTGCTCGCGGATGAAGTCCACCACGCTCTCGGGGAGGCGGGCCTCCCGCGCCATCTCGATCCCCTCCTTCACGTGATTGATGATGATGAGCGCGCTCATGCGCGGCTTCAGCCGGTCGTGGGGGTTCATCCCCCGGCGCTGGTTCTCGGCGAAGTAGGCCGGCTTCCGCAGCTTGCCGATGTCGTGGTAGTAGCAGCCCACGCGCGCCAGGAGCGAGTTCGCGCCGATCCCCTCGGCCGCCGCCTCCGCCAGGTTGCCCACCATGATGCTGTGGTGGTACGTCCCCGGGGCTTCGATCGACATCTTCTTCAGCAGCGGCCGGTTCAGGTCGGAGAGCTCGAGCAGCGTGATGTCGGTCGTCCGGTGGAAGACCGTCTCGAAGAGCGGCAGGAGGCCCATCGCGAGGAGGCCGGAGACCACCGCGTTCAGGGCGCCCCAGCCCAGCGCCGCGAACGTGGCGTCCAGCGGCCAGAGGTACATCAGGGAGAGCGTGGCCACGGCGAGGAGGTTCGCGACGCCCACCACGAGCATCGTCTCATAGAACTGGTGGCGCTGGCGCAGCACCCGGACGGAGAGCGCCCCGCCCACGCCCCCCATCAGCACGAGGAACAGACCGTCGGGGCCGTAGTCGCCCTGCCCGAAGAGCAGCACGGCGAAGATCACGCTCACCACGAGGGCGAATCGGCCGTCGAACAGGATCGCGAGCAGGATCGTGAGGAACGCGGCCGGGACGAGGAAGATCGGCAGCGCCTCGAGGTGATAGACGAGGCTGGAGAAGCCCAGCAGCATCCCCAGGCCGAGCGAGACGAGCAGGAAGCTCGCCAGCGAATCGAAGATGTCCGGCCGGTAGAGGTAGAGGTACAGCAGCAGCAGGCTGAGCACGATCGCGCTGAAGAGGAAGTGGCCGAGCAGCGGCTTCACCTCCTCGGCCGTCACCGTCTCCCGCCGGCGGTCGAGCTCCTGCGCCAGGCTGCGGAGCTTCTCCTCCTGGTCGGGGGTGACGCGCATGTGCGCCCCCACGATCAGCTCCCCGGAGAGCACCTCGCCCTTCACCTCGGCCACCTCCGCGCGTGCCAGCGTGCGACGCGCTTCGGTCTCCAGGGGCAGGAACGCCAGATTCGACGGGAGCAGCACCTCGGCGAGCTTGCCGACCACCGCCCGCGCCTGGGGGGACGCGTCCGCCAGCGCCTCGCGGAAGGCGGCGCCCTCGATCGCGGCCTCGGGCAGCCGCAGGTCGCGCCGCAGGACCGAGACCTCCACCGAGTCCTGGAGGACCGTGACCTGCGTGCCCTGGATCTCCGCCAGCATGTCCGGCGTGAGCAGCCACACGTCCTCGTGCGCGGCGCGCGTGGCGGACTCCAGCAGCGCGCGAACCGAATCGCGGAAGGCCGGCTGCTGGAGCGCGGCGACCTCACCGCGCGCGAGGCCCAGCCGCTGGCCGCCGAACGAGTCGATCTCGGAGGTGAGCGTCGAGCCGGCGGGCGGGGCCGGCGATCCCGCGGTGTCGCTCTGCACGGCGGCGGCGATCCGCGCCACCTTCTCGAGGTACTCCTCGATCGCGCGACCGGCGGAGTCGGCCGGCACGAAGCGGTAGACGCGCGGCACCGTGATCGCCGCGGTTGCGCGGTCGCGCTCCAGCTCCACCGCGGTCTTCGCCACCTGGAAGTCGAAGGGGGCGATCACGTCCTCGGGGGCGATCATCCCCGCCTGCAGCTGGGGGAGCGGGCCGACGGAACGGGCCGGGAAGAGCACCAGCGTGAGGACCGCCAGGCCGGCGAAGATCGCCAGCCGCGGCCAGAGCTCGGGCCATGGGAGCCGCGGGCGGACGGCGGGGCCGCCGCCGGACTCCGGACGCCGCTCGAAGACGCCCTTCACCGGACCCCGCTCACCGGCGGCGTCCGGCGCGCTGCGCGGGCTCCTCGGTGGCCGCGCTGTAGGCGCGGATGATCTCCTGCACGAGCGGGTGGCGCACGACGTCCTGCTCGTGCAGGTACACGAACGCGATGCCGTCGATGCCCTGCAGGATACGCTCGATGTGGAGCAGACCCGATTCCTGGTTCGAGGGCAAGTCGATCTGGGTCTTGTCGCCCGTGATCACCGTGCGCGAGTTCAGGCCCAAGCGGGTGAGGAACATCTTCATCTGCAGGATCGTCGCGTTCTGCGCCTCGTCGAGGATCACGAAGGCGTCGGCGAGCGTGCGGCCGCGCATGTAGGCCAGCGGCGCGACTTCGATCGTGCGCAGCTCGAGGAGCTTCTGCACGCGCTCGGGCGGGAGCATGTCGTCGAGAGCGTCGTAGAGCGGTCGGAGATAGGGGTCCACCTTCTCCTGCAGGTCGCCCGGCAGGAAGCCGAGGCTCTCGCCCACCTCGACCGCCGGCCGGGCGAGCACGATGCGCTTGACGGCGCGCTTCGTGAGCGCGTCCACGGCGGCCGCGACCGCCAGGTAGGTCTTCCCCGTCCCCGCCGGCCCGATCCCCACCACGATCTCGTGCTCCGCCACGGCGCGCAGGTAGCGCGTCTGCCCCAGCGTCTTGGGCTTGATGATCTTCTGGACCCCGCGCAACTCGATGCGGCTCTCCTCGAGCCGCTCGCTCAATCCGGGGCCGTGGTCCAGGTCGCGGTGATAGCGCTCGAGGTCGGCCTCCTCCAGCGCCTCGCCCGTCTGCACGAGGTCCATCATGTGCACGAGCAGCCGCGCGGCCGCCTCGACCGCCTCCCCCGACCCCTGGACGGTGAGCGTGTCGCGGCGGGCGAAGACGCTCGTCCCCGTCAGCGCCTCGACGCGCTTGAGGTTGCGGTCGTTCGTACCGAACAGGAGGAGCTGGTCGACGCCTTCGAGAGGCAGCCTGCGCGTAGCGGAGGCGGAGGCGATGGGCATGCGGCGGCGGGACTCCGGGAAGCTCCGGTGAGGATGCACGTTAGGACGGCGTCCGGGGAGCGTCAACCGCCAGGTGCAGGTCCCGCAGCTCGCGCGCGGACACCGCGGCGGGCGCTCCCTCCATGAGCGCGTTCGCCTGCGTCGTCTTGGGAAAGGCGATCACCTCGCGGATCGAGTCGGTTCCGGCGAGCAGCATCACGATGCGGTCGAAGCCGGGCGCGATGCCGCCGTGCGGCGGCGCCCCGTAGCGCATCGCTTCGAGCAGGAAGCCGAACTTGCGCCGTGCTTCCTCTTCCGCGATCCCGAGCACTTCGAAGACGCGGCGCTGCAGGTCGGGGCGGTGGATCCGGATCGAGCCGCTGGCCAGCTCGACGCCGTTGAGCACGGCGTCGTAGGCTCGCGCCCGGAGGTCGAGCAGGCCCTCGCCGCGGACGAGCCGCTCCTCGTCCTCGGGGTGCGGCGCCGTGAACGGGTGATGGCTCGGCGCGACCCCGAACGGCCCGCCGCCTTCCACCACCGGCTCGAACAGCGGGAACTCCGAGACCCAGAGGAAACGCAGCTCGTGCGGGTCCGCGAGCCCCAACCGCTCGCCCAGCGCGGTGCGCACGCGCCCCAGGCTCCGCTGCGCGGTCCGCCGCTCGTCGGCCACGAGGAGCACGAGGTCGCCGGCCTCCGCGCCTAGGGCGGCGAACGCCGCACGCAGCCGCTCGGGCTCCAGGTTCTTCCCTCCCGATGAGGCGGGCGGGTCGCCGGGACGCGCCCAGAGCAGCCCTCCGGCTCCACCCTTCCTCGCCTCCTCTCCCAGCTCGTCCAGCTCGCGTCGGCTCGTGGCCGCGCCGCCGGGCACCCGCAGCGCCTCGACCGCGCCGCGACCGTCCGGCCGCTCCAGCGCGCGACCTACCACTCGAAAGCCGCTCCCGACGAAGGCCCTCGAGACGTCCACCAGCTCGAGGCCGAAGCGCAGGTCCGGCTTGTCGGTGCCGAAGCGCGCCATCGCCTCCGCGTAGGTGAGCACCGGAAAGGGACGGTCGATCCGCACACCCAGCACGCGCTCCCAGATCTCGGCGTAGAGGCCCTCCGTCAGCTTCCAGACGTCACGTTCCTCCACGAACGACATCTCGAGATCGATCTGCGTGAACTCGGGCTGGCGATCGGCGCGGAGGTCCTCGTCGCGGAAGCAGCGGGCGATCTGGAAATAGCGATCGAAGCCCGCCACCATCAGGATCTGCTTGTAGAGCTGCGGCGACTGCGGCAGGGCGTAGAAGGCGCCGGGATGGACGCGCGAGGGCACCAGGTAGTCGCGCGCACCCTCGGGCGTGGGCTTCGTGAGGATCGGGGTCTCGACCTCGACGAACCCCGCGGCCGAGAGGTACGCTCGCGTGGCTTGCAGCGCCGCGTGGCGCAGGAGGACGTTGCGCTGCAGCCCCGGGCGCCGGAGCTCGAGATACCGATGCGAGAGCCGCAGCTCCTCGGCGACCTCTCCCTCGCCCGCGGCTGCGGAGACGGGAAAGGGGGGCGTGTCGGCCGCGGAAAGGAGCTCTACGTCCAGGGCGCGCAACTCGACGGCACCGCTCGCGAGCTGCGGATTCACCATCGCCGCTGGACGTCGGCGCACGACCGCGCGGACCGCGGCTACGTCCTCCGCGCGCAGCCGCTGCGCAGCCGCTAGGGCGTCGGGGCCTACGTCGGAGGGGTCCACCACGACCTGCACGAGCCCGTGCCTGTCGCGCAGGTCGACGAAGAGGATGCCGCCGTGGTCGCGGTGGCGGTCCACCCAACCCGCGACTCGCACCTCGGCGCCGGTGATCGCCTCGCCGATCTCCCCCAGCGCGTGCGTACGGTAGGCCGTCGCCAGGGGCCCGACGGGCGCGCTCAGAGGTGCTGGATCTCCGCGGTGACCTCCTGCTTCACGGGAATGCGCACGGGCGCCTGGCCGGCGGGCGAGATCTCGACCTGAAGGTCCAGCGTCTGCGTGCCCTTGGAGCTCCAGAATCGCTCGCCGTCCTCCGCGAAGAGGATCGTTCCCGTGCCGCGCCCGGTGCCGTCCAGCACGAGCGGCGCGCCCTGCTGCTCGCCCTCGCCGTGCAGCGTGGTCTCGGTGCCGTAATCCACGGCCACGAACTCCCCCTCGGGCGTGCGCGCTTCGCCGCGGGACGTATAGGTCGTCACGACCCGCACGTCGGACTGGATCCCCTGCTGCGATACCGGGAGGGTGAGCGGGTCCGTCCATTGCGTGCCGGCCGGGGCGCGCCCCTCTGGAAGACGCGGGAAGAAATGGCTCACCATCTGCTTCAGGTCGATCCCCGGCGGCGCCTGCGGCATGTCGGGGGGAAGGTCGAACGCGTACACCTGGCCGCGTGGCGAGACTTTCAGCGTCATGCGGCGGTCGGTGACCGGACGCAGATCGGGCGGCGGCACGTCCGCGCCCTCGAAGCTCAGGCTCAGCGAATCCAGCGTGACGCCGTAGGTGAGGGTGTCCTCGGTCGCCCGCTGCAGCACCAGGTCCAGCAGGCTGAAGGAGGTCACGGTGAGGTCCGTCGCCGTCCCCTGGAACTCCTGCCGGATGCGGGCGGAGTTCGAGAGCCGGTAGCGCGAGCTGTCTCCCTCGTCGCCGCCGTAGCGGAGCGTCTGGGCCGCGAGCGGCAGCGGGAGGAGGAGGGCGGCGACCGCGACCATCGGAATCGAGAGCCAGGTCGGACGGAGGGGCATCAGCCTCGTGGGGCGCGCCCGGAGCTCGGAGTCGCGCCCTGGCAAATCTTCCGAGTGCGGCTCTGATCCGACGACGGACCGCTGCGGGTCCGCTCGGACGCTCAGGGAGCTGGATCGGGCAGGGGGATTATAGCGCGGCGCGAGAGGCGGGTTCAACGTTGTGCAGCACCTTGCGCGCGTAGGCACCGCGCGGGTGCCGGCCGCTGGCGAGCAGGGTCTCGACACGAGAGGGACCGCCGTTGTACGCGGCGAGCGCCAGAGTCACGTCGTCGAAACGGTCCAGCTGGCGGCGCAGATAGCGGAACCCGAGCGCCAGGTTGACCCGGGGCCTGTAGAGGTCGCCCACCGAGACCGACGGCGACAGCTCCCGCGCCGTGTCGGGCTGGAGCTGGGTGAGGCCGATGCTGCCGGTGGGGCCGACGGCCCCGGCGTCGAAGCCGCTCTCGGTCTTGACCAGCCCGAACGCCAGGGCGGGGTGCACCTGCTCGGCGCAGGCGGCTTCGTAGATCTGGCGCGAGAGACCGGATCCGATGCCGTAGCGCCGAGCGAACGCCGAGATGCGCCGGTCGTGCAGCTCGCCAGGACCCTGGAGCCGAGCCTCGCGCCAGGTCGCCCCGGGAGAGGCACGGGAGCTCCCGTGTGCCAGGCGCGAGAAGAGACCCGCTCGCGCCTCGAGCATGCCAGAGTGGGAGCCTATCGATTCCGCGGCCGGGCCCGCGCGCGCGGCAGAGGGGGAAGCCGTGGAATCGAAGGAGCGCGACGCCAGGGCCAGCCAGAGCGCGCAGCAGAGAACGCCGATGGGGAGGGTCTGACGCACCGTCGCCTTGTCGTCGGAGGAGAGGCGGGCGGCAGAAGGGCCCGCGAGGATGGTCCGGGATACCCGGGGAGAGGCACCTGGTTCCGCGCGGAGAGCCAATTCTCCCTGTACATAGTTGCTGATACGTGCTCATACGTACCATTACTCCCGGGCCACCACAGGGAGCCTGGCAAGAGGCCTAAAGCACACCGCGTCAAGCTTGTACAGCGCTTCGCCCCGGCGTACGTTCGAGCCCCTCGTCACCACCGCCGCCAACCTCGCTCGCGGGACCCCCCATGCCGGACAGGAAGCGCTCCCGGATCCACGCTGCGCCGCCAGAGGACTACGCCCGGCTCCTGCAGCGCAAGGGCGACCAGAAGTTCCGCACCGTGGACCTCGTGCGCGTCTTCCGGGAGGCCCTGCGCAAGGCCAACGAGTTCATCCCTTCCGAGTGGGGGGCGATCCTCCTCGACGACCCCGAGACGAAGACGTACGACCCGCGCAGCCGCACGGTCGACCTCTCCGCGACGCGGCTGGTCGTAGCGGCTTGCTTCGGACCGGATGCGCGCGAGGCCGTCGGACGCCACTTCGCCGCTGCGGGCGGGCTGGCCGGCCGCAGCTACCTGAGCGGGCGCACGCTCGTCCTCGAGGAGCCGCCGCCCGGACCCTTCTTCGACGAGAGCCTGGACGCTTCGCTGGGCCCTGCCCCGCTCGCCGTGCTCTCGACGCCGCTCACGATCAAGGCGACGGCCATCGGGGCGATCCAGCTCGTGAACCGGCAGCGCTCGACGAACTACAGCCAGCACGACCGGGAGCTCATCGAGATCCTCGCCGACTACATCGCGATCAACATCCAGACCGCGCTCGACGCCAAGACGCTCGAGGAGATCTCGAAGCGCGACTACCTGACCCATCTCTACAACGACTGGTACTTCACGCTTGAGCTGCAGCAGCTCGTGCGGCAGGAGCAGCCGTTCAGCCTGATCTTCCTCGACCTCGACAACTTCAAGGAGGTGAACGACACCTACGGGCACCTGGTCGGGGCCGAGGTCCTGATCATGATCGGACAGATCGTGCGCGAGGCCGTGGAGCCTCCGGGGATGGCGGCGCGCTTCGGTGGCGACGAGTTCGAGATCGCCCTCCCGGGCGTGGCGCTCGAGGGCGGGCTGGCCGTGGCCGAATGCATCCGCAGCGCCATCGAGGGCGACCTCGAGCACATCATCGACGGGCGCAACATCCTCGCCGACCTCACGTGCAGCGTGGGCGTGACGGCCTACGATCCCGCACGCGACGCGCGCGACTACAAGCAGCTGATGCAGCGCGTCGACCAGTCCATGTACGAGGCGAAGCGGAAGGGGAAGAACCGGATCGTATCGCTTCCCGTCGTCGAGTACCGGGAGGAGCCCCCGCGGGCGCTGCGGCGGGCGAATTGACAGCCCGGTCGGGCGCTCGTACTTTTCGCAGCGACGCGCGGGAATAGCTCAGCTGGCTAGAGCACAACCTTGCCAAGGTTGGGGTCGCGGGTTCGAATCCCGTTTCCCGCTCCAGCTTCGGAATGGCGAGCCCTTTCGATACCTTCGGAAGGGCTCGTCCGCTGGTCCTCGCGGCGCGGCCGCCGCGGCCCTTTCGGGGCCGTCGCGGAGCGCCGCTCGCCAGCCCGGGGCGGCGTAGCCAAGCGGTAAGGCAGAGGTCTGCAAAACCTCCATTCGGCGGTTCGATTCCGCCCGCCGCCTCCAGCCCACGCTCCTCCAGCAGCGCCGGAGCCCGGCCGGATCTCACGCGGGATCGCCGGGTTCCGGCCACCGGTTGTGCGACGCAGACGTCGCTCCGAGGAGGAAGCGCGCCGCAGAGCGCGGGGAATGACCGCGGGCCGGGCCGCGTCTACCGGAGGGGCGCGGACCTTGTTATGGCGCGCCACGCGGAGGAAACCGAAGGCCGGCTTCCTGCGTAGATACCCCGCGAGCCGCGCGGCTCCGAGCCAGACGCAATCGCGGCGATCAACCCCTCGAGCGAGCCTCACGACGCATGAGCTGCACGGCCGAGCTGGACCCGGAAGCCGCCTCCCCGCGCCACGACCGCGCCCCATCCGGCGTCGAGGAGCTGGTGCGATTCGCCACCCACGACGCGTTCGAGACGCTACGGGGCGCCGCTCGCGAGCCGCGCGTCGCTCGGCACTTCCACCGGCTGGACCCCTTCGGCGCGGTGACGGCGCGCGAGGAGTTCGGCCGCGCCCTGCTGGGCCTCGCGCTGTGGTTGGCGCCCACGCTCGGCCGCTCCACCGCGACCGCGCTCTCGACGGCGGCCGCCGCCCGCCTCGCCGGCCGCCAGAGCGCCTCCGCCTGGACCGCTGCGCTCGAGAAGGAGCGCGAGCGCTACGGCGAGCTGGACTACCGCTACGCGCTCGAGCGCTTCTCGCGGCACGCCGTAGAGCTGCTCGCGCTCGACGAGGAGGACCGCTGGGCGGCGCAGATGCTGCTCGTCCGCACTCTGGGTCAGCCGTTGCGCGAGCGCGTCGAGCGGCTGAACGCCGCCTGGCCGAGAGGCGGGGCTCCGGGCCTGGAGCTGGCGCAACCCGCCTGACGTCACCCGTCGGGATCTCCGCCCATCGACCGATGGGCCCGGCGCGCGAACGATCGCATCTTGGGGCCGCTTCTCCTGCCGGCGGCCTGCGGCGAACCCGCTGACTCCTATCCTCCCCCCCTGACCCGGGGCGTCAGCGAGGTCCGAAGCCCAGCGGCCGTCAGGGGAGGCGCCTCGGGTTGCGAGACCCTGGGCCACGAGAGAGAAGAGAAGTGCCCGGGGTGGGACTCGAACCCACACACCCGTCAGGGTACATCATTTTAAGTGATGCGCGTCTGCCGATTCCGCCACCCGGGCCGGGAGCTTCGCTTCCTCCATAGATAGTGGTCGAGCCCGCGCGTCACCACGACGCAGCCGCCGATCCCCCGCGCGGTCGCCTCGGTCTCGCGGATCCTACGCCGTCTCCCTTCTTCCCGCTATCGCCGCCCGCTCCCGGCTGACGTACCGCCATCCGTCTCGTGCGTAGAGGGCCGTCGAGACGACGACCGTGACGAGCGCGCCGGCGGTCAGCCACGGGATCCACCAGCCCGCCCGCACGACGTGGGCGACGACCAGCAGGCTCAGCAGGACCGTGCTCGCCTTGCCCCACGCGTTGGCCGCGAAAGCCACGCGGTAGCGGCGCAGGAGCAGGGCGGAGCCCGCGACCAACGTCAGGTCGCGGGCCACCACGAGTGCCACCAGCCACGCCGGGAAGTCGCGCTCCAGGGCGAGGTAGAGGACGACGCCGCCCAGGAACAGCTTGTCCGCAACCGGATCCAGCACGCGGCCGAGGTCGCTGATCCAGTCCTGCCAGCGCGCCAGCAATCCATCGAGCGCGTCCGTCCCCAATCCTATGCCGAGCGTGAGCACGACCGGCGCCAGGCCCCATTCGTCCTGGCGGTGGAGCGCCAGCAGCGAGGGGGGGAGCATGGCGACACGCAGCAGCGAGAGCAGGTTGGGCGGGGTGACGACCCGGCGCTCGCGCAGCGTGAAGGGGCGCGGCTCCACCTCACGAACGATCCAGCGCGGCGGCGTGCAGCAGCTCGCGCGCATGGCTCCGCGACGTCTCGCTCTCGGGATCGCCGCCCAGCATCCGGCTCAGCTCCTCGACGCGCGCTTCGCCGTCCACGGCGGCCACCTCGATGTGGGTGCGCTTCTGCCGCAGCCGCTTCTCGACCCGCAGGTGCAGGTCGGCCGGGGCCGCCACGGAAGCCAGGTGCGTCACCACTACCACCTGCCTGCCGCGCGCGATCTCCGCCAGCTTCTCGCCCACTCGCCGTCCCACGCGCCCGCCGATGCCGGCGTCCACCTCGTCGAAGACCAGCGTCGGAACCCGGTCCGCGCGCGCCAGCGCGGCCTTCACCGCCAGCACCACGCGGGACAGCTCGCCGCCGGAGGCGATCCCGCGCAACGGGCCCGGCGGCTCGCCGGCATTCGGAGCGATGGCGAAGTCGACCCGCTCGAGGCCTCCCGGCTCAAGCCCCGGTAGCGGCTCCAGGCGCACCTGGAACAGCCCCGCGCCGACGCCCAGGTCGCGCAGGTTGTCGCGGACCGCCCTCGTCAGCTCGCCCGCCGCCCGCGCACGCCCCTCCGAGAGCCTTCGCGCCAGGGCCAGCGCCGCGCGCTCGCGGCGCGCGACAAGCGCCCCGAGCGATCCCGCCTCGGCGGCCTCGGCCCGCAGCGCGGCCAGCTCCTCGAGGCCGGCGGCCTCGCGGGCCAGGAGCCCCTCCGTGTCCGTTCGGAAGCGGCGCGCCAGCCGCAGGAGGTCGGCCTCACGCTGCTCGAGCTCCGCCAGCCGGCCCGGGTCGCCCACCAGCCCCTCGCGATACCGGTCCACGTCGCGCGCCAGATCGGCCAGCTCCTCGAGGGCGGCGAGCAGGCGCTCGTGGGCCTCGGCGAAGCGCGGCTCGTCGCGGGCGAGCGCCGCCAGCTCGCCCCGCGCGCCGCGCAGGAGCTCCATCGCGGAGGGCTCGCCCTCGGAGAGGGCGCCCAGCAGCCGCTCGGCCCGCTCGCGTCGATCCTCCAGATTCCGCAGCCGGTCCGCCTCGGCCCGGTGCGCGGGCTCCCGCTCCAGGTCGATCCCCGCAGCCGAGATCTCCGCCACCTCGTCGCTCAGCGCCCGCAGGCGCTCGGCGCGGGCCCGATCGCGCGCCTGGATCTCCTCCAGACGCCGAGCATCCGCGCGCCAGCCGCGAACCTCCTCGGCCAGGGCCGCGCGAGTGGCGTCGAGCCCGCCGAAGGCATCGAGGAGCTCGCGCTGCGCGGCGTGACGCAGCAGCCGCTGGTGCTCGTGCTGGCCGTGCAGCTCGAGCAGCAGGTCGCCCACGTCGCGCAGGAGTGCGGCGGAGGAGAGCCTGCCGCCGAGAAAGCAGCGGTTGCGCTGGCCCCGGAAGATCTCGCGACGCAGCGCGAGATCCTCCTCCACCTCCTCACCGACGACGGCCGCGACGCGGCGGCGCAGCGCCGAGTCCCCGAGCCGGAAGAGGCCCTCGACGACGGCCGACGCTGCGCCCGAGCGGATCGCGTCGCTCTCGGCGCGCTCGCCGACGAGGAGCGCCAGTGAGTCGACGAGCACGGACTTGCCGGCGCCGGTCTCGCCCGATACGACGGTGAGCCCCGGCCCCAGATCGAGCTCGAGACTGCCCACGAGCGCCAGGTTCTCGATTCGCAGGTGCGCGAGCATCAGCCGTGCGAGACCCGACCTCCCCAGTGCAGCTTCGAGCGCAGCAGCCGGAAGAAGCTCTGTCCCGGCAGGCGCACGAGGAGCACCGCGCCCTCGGCGCGCGTCACGCGCACGACGTCGCCGATCTCCAGCTCGGCGACGGGTCGGCCGTCGGCCGCCAGGCTCGCGCGCTCCTGCTGCTCGACGACCGTGACGCGAATCTCCGAGCTGGCGGGCAGGACCACGGGGCGGATCGCGAGCGTGTGCGGGCAGATCGGCGTGGCCACGATCGCATCCATGGTGGGCACGACGAGCGGACCCTGCGCGGAGAGGGTGTAGCCCGTGGAGCCGGCGGGCGTGGCCAGGATGAGCCCGTCGGCCACGTACGTCCCGACCTCCTCGCCCCCGACCTCCAGCTGCAGCGTGAGCACGCGCGAAGTGAGGGCGCCCTTGTGGAGGACCACGTCGTTGAGCGCCACCGGCGCCTCGCCGGGAGAATCGTGCGGCCCCTCGTCGGCCGTCCGGACCGCGGCGCGCAGCGACATGTGCGACTCGGCTGTCCCACGCCCCTCGAACAGGAGCTCGAAGCTCGTGAGCATCGAGGCGCGCGAGGAGCTCGTCAGGAACCCCAGATGGCCGGTGTTGACGCCGAAGATGGGGACCGGCTGGCCGGCCAGGTGGCGGGCGGCGTGGAGGATCGTGCCGTCGCCGCCGAAGGTGAGGAGCAGGTCGACCCGAGCCGGCAGCCCCTCCCAGGCGAAGGAGGGCAGGTCGAGCTCCAGCGGCTCCGCGAGGCCGGGTGCACCGAGCGCCTCCAACCCGCGCTCACGCAACCAGCGGAGCGCGGTCCGCACCGTGTCCGGCACCTCGGAGCGCTGCGGGTTCGCGACGATCCCGACCGAGCGGTACGCGGCCACCCGATCAGCGCTCCGCGGCCATGGCCCGGGGCCCCGCCTCAGCGGCCCGCGCGGCCTCCGGGCTCCAGCACGGCTGCCTCGGGGGCGACCATCTGGAGCACCCGCCGGCGCACCGCCTCGGGCGAGAGCCCCGCCTCGGCGAGCTGCTCCCTGCGCGAGGCGTGCTGGATGAAGACGTCCGGGATGCCGAAGCAGCGGAGCGTCACGCCGGCGGCGAGCTCGGGATGCTCGAAGACCCAGCGGGCGACGCGCTCGCCGAAGCCGCCGGGCAGCGCGGCCTCCTCGAGGGTGACGAGCCGCTCGTGGCGCAGGACGGCGCGCTGCAGCAGCTCCTCGTCCATGGGCTTGACGAAACGGCAGTTCAGGACGGTGGCCTCGACGCCGTCCTCGACGAGCCGCTCGGCCACCCGCAGCGCGATCGGCACCATCGTGCCCAGCGCCAGGAGCGCCACGTCGCTCCCCTCACGCAGCTCCTCCCAGGTGCCGATCGGGATCTGCTGGAAGTGGTCGCGCGGGCCCTGCAGCACGCCCTCGACGGAGTCGCGCGGGTAGCGGAAGGCGAAGGGGTGCTCCGTCTGCTTGACCGCGGTGTAGAGCAGGTCCTGCATCTCGCGCTCGTCCTTGGGTGCGGCGACGATGAAGTTCGGCAGGCACGTGAGGTAGGCCAGGTCGAACGCCCCCTGGTGAGTCGGACCGTCCTGCCCCACCAGACCGGCGCGGTCCATCGCGAAGACGACGGGCAGGTTCTGGATCGCGACGTCGTGCACGATGACGTCGTATGCGCGCTGCAGGAACGTCGAATAGATCGCGCAGACCGGGCGCACGCCCTGCGTAGCGAGGCCGGCGGCGAACTCGACGGCGTGCTGCTCCGCGATCCCGACGTCGAAGGTCCGCTCGGGGAAGCTCTTCTGGAAGATGTTCACTCCCGTCCCGTCGGGCATGGCCGCGGTGATCGCCACCATCTCGGGAACCTCGCGCCCGACAGTGACCAGCGCCTCGCCGAAGACTTTCGTGTACTTCGGGTGCCCCGGCTCCGGCTCGCTCTTCCCCGTGGTCTTGTCGAAGGCGCCCTTTCCGTGCCAGCCCCAGGGATCGGCCTCGGCCAGCGAGTAGCCCTTGCCCTTCTTGGTGAGGACGTGGAGCAGCACGGGGCCCTTCATGTCGAGCACCCGCGGCAGGAAGTCCAGCAGCTCGGTCAGGTCGTGCCCGTCGATCGGTCCGATGTAGCGGAAGCCCAGCTCCTCGAAGAGCGTCCCCGGCACCACGAGGTTCTTGACGCTCTCCTCCACCTTGCCGGCGAGGTGGCGCACCTTCTCGCCGACGCGTGGAATCCCGCCGGCCAGCTTCCACATCTCGTTCCGCAGCTTGTTGTACAGCGGGTTGGTGAGGATCTCCGTCAGGTAGTGGTGGATCGCGCCCACGTTCGGCGCGATCGACATCTCGTTGTCGTTCAGGATCACGAGCAGGTCGGTGTTCAGGGAGCCCGCGTTGTTCAGGCCCTCGAACGCCAGTCCGCCGGTGAGCGCGCCGTCGCCCACGACCGCGACGACCTTATAGTCCGCGCCCTGCAGGTCACGGGCCTTGGCCATGCCCAGCGCCGAGGAGATGGAGGTGCTGGCGTGCGCGGCGCCGAAGGGGTCGTGGGGGCTCTCGGCTCGGAGCGTGAAGCCGGACAGGCCGCCCCTCATGCGCAACGTGTGAAACCGGTCGCGTCGGCCGGTGAGCAGCTTGTGCGCGTACGCCTGGTGCCCGACGTCCCACACGATCTTGTCCCGAGGCGAGTCCAGCAGGTAGTGGAGCGCGACCGTGAGCTCCACGACGCCGAGCGGCGAGCCGAAGTGGCCGCCGTTCGCGCTCACCACGCCGACGATCTCCTCGCGCAGCTCGCGTGCGAGCTCCGGCAGCTCCTCGGGGGTGAGGCGCTTCAGCTCGTCGGGCGTTCCCGCGCGGTCGAGGTGGGGCGTCAGGCTCATGGCGCGCTCGGGCCGGAGGTTGCGGGGGATCGGCGGACGGCGCCGGAGGGAGCGCGGCCGCGCGGCTAGAAGATACCCGCGCCTCCGGAAGCGTCAACGCCGGCACGGCGTCCCACGCCGCCGGACGCGCGCGCGCGGAGGCACGTGGCGCGCCAC
>JBHENL010000059.1:0-2821 GCA_046262075.1 Gemmatimonadota bacterium | reverse complement strand
CCTCATCCTGGAGCGTTTTCGTACGGAGTTGCTGCTCGCCCGACAGGTCAGCCACAAGAATGTCGTCCGCATCCACGACATCGGCGAGCACGAGGGGATGCGGTTCCTCACGATGCGCTTCATCGAGGGGCGCTCGGTGCGAGAGATCCTGGAGAGAGAAGGACCCCTTGCCCACGGGCGGGCCGCCGCGATCGTCCGGCAGGTCGCGGAAGGGCTGGAACAGGCTCACGCAGCGGACGTCATCCACCGCGACTTGAAGCCCGGGAACATCCTCGTGGACGCAGCCGGCAATGCCTACATCACGGACTTCGGCGTCGCGCGATCGCTGACCCGGGACGGGCTGACGCGCGCGGGCGCGGTCGTGGGGACGCCGGACTACCTCTCCCCGGAACAGGTCGCCGGAGACCCGGTGGACGGAAGGTCCGACCTGTACGCGCTTGGCATCGTGCTCTACGAGATGCTGACCGGACAGCTTCCCTTCCGCGGAGGCTCCCAGGCGGAGATCCTGGCGCAGCGTCTGGCAGGACGGCCGCGCGACCCGGCGGACACCGGGATCAGCGTCCCGGCGAAACTGAGGGCCATCCTTCGCCGCACGATGGAGAGGAACCCGCAGCGCCGTTACCAGACTGCGCGCGAGCTCATCGAGGACCTCGATCGAGCGGGAGTGCCTCGCCCAGCCGCGCGGAGCCTGCGGTCGGCCGTCGTGGTGTCCACCGCGGTGCTCGCCCTGGCCGGAGCCTGGGCGCTCTGGCAATCCGCGAGAAAGCCCGCGCCGTCACTTCCGCCCTCCGAGCCGGAGCCGGCGCTTCACGCCGTTGCAGTCCTTCCTCTGGAGGACGCCACGGCGCGTCCCGAGCTGGCCTGGGCGAGTACCGGCATCCCGGAGATGCTGGCCGCCGAGCTGGCTGAGGCCCGCCGCCTGCGGGTGATGGATTCGCTTCGGGTGCTGCGGGGCTTGCGCGACCTCCGACTCGAGGAGGGCCGCTACGACGAGAGCGCGCTGCGGCAACTCGCCGGCCTGTGGAACGTGGACAGTTTGATCACCGGCAGCGTCCGACGGGCGGGAAGCAGCCTGCGGCTCGACCTGCGCCTGCATCGGATGCAGGCCGGAGGTGAGCTGGCCACGCGCTACGTCGGGGCGTCGGCGCCTGCGCCGGAGGGCCTCTTCGGCCTCGTTCCGCGCCTCGCTGGAGAGTTGCGGGACGCGCTGGGCTTGGCGGCGAAGGAGTCCGCGGAACCGCCCGAGCCCGGAACGAGCTCGATCGCCGCCGCGCGGGCTTACCAGGAAGGGCGCAGCCGGCTCCTCGTCGGAGACGAGATCGCTGCCGCCCCCGCGCTCGAGCGCGCTGTGGCGGCCGATGGACGCTACGCCGCCGCATTGGAGCGGCTGGCCGAGACTTACCAGAGCCTCGGCCATCAGGAGAAAGCCGCGGCCGCCTGCGAGCGCGCACTGCGGATCCTCGGGCCGAGCCGTTCGCGGCTGGCTCACCGCGCGCGCGCCCGGCTAGCGCTCGTTCGGGGGAACCCCCGTGAGGCGGAGGGGCACTATCGCGAGCTGGTGCGCCGCTATCCATCCGACACCGAGCCGCTGCTCGATCTCGCCGCCGCGCAAGGGGCGCAGGGCCACCACACCGAGGCGATCGCCACCCTGACCCGCGTCACGGAGTTGGATCCCAAGGACCCGCGCGGCTGGTTGCTGCTCGGCAGGAGTGCCACCATCACGGGAGAGGGCACCCGAGCCTTGCAGGACTATCTCCTCCGCGCGCTGGCGCTCCAGACCCAGCTTCACAACGAGAAGGGGCGAGCGGACGTGCTCGCCGCGATGGGGGCGGCGCACCAGAAGCTCGCGGATTTCGGCAAGGCGCTGGAGAACTACACGGCCGCCGCCGAAATCCAGACTCGGCTGGGCGACGACCGGGGGATCGCAACGACCATGCGCAGCCGCTCCCAGATCTATCAGGCGATGGGACGCCTGCGGGACGCCGAGGGGGATCTCCAGCGCGCCCTCTCTCTGTTCGAGAAGATCGGGGACTCTCGCGGCCTCTCGGGCGCCTGGAACGCCTTCGGTGTGATCGAGGAAGCACGCGGTGCATACGCGCCCGCGCTCGAGGCGTATCGGAAGGCGTTGAAGATCCGCCGCACGCTCGGGGACGAGCGGCTGCTCGCCCAGAGCTACGACAACGTCGGCTACATCCTCTACCTGCAGGGGGAGTACGACAACGCGCTCGTCTACTGGCAGCAGGCGCTCGATCTGCGCCGAAGGATCGGCGAGAAGGGCGGGATCGTCCTGTCCGTTCAGAACTTGGGCTTCCTTCAGACCGCGCAGGGACGATGGGACGAGGCTGTCCGATCCTTTCTGGAGGCCCTGGAGATGAGCCGCGAGATCAACCTGAAGGACGCCACCGCGATCTCGCTCGGCAACCTCGGCGTCCTCTACGGTCTGCGCGGCCGGGCGAGCGCGGCCCTGGAATCGCTCGAGGCGGGGATTGCCGCCGCGCGCGCGATCGATTTCAAGACCGCGACGACGGAGTTCGCGCTCAAGAAAGCCGCCATTCTGCTCGAGCTGAATCGCGGCGACGAAGCCGCCTCCCTCCTGGCCCAGGCGCAGATGTGGGTGCGGGAGACGGAGAACCGCGAGCAGGCGGCGGACGTCCAGGTCCTCCAAGGGCGCCTGCAACTCCTCCGTGGGGACCGCTCGGGCGCGCGGCAGGCTTTCGCCCGCGCCCTCCCGCTGGCTCGCGAGAGCGGAAGCAAGGTCTCGCTCTTGAACGCGCGCATCGCTTCGGGCGCCGCGGCCGCCGGCGCGGGCGTCGCGGCGCTC
>JBHENL010000058.1:0-3207 GCA_046262075.1 Gemmatimonadota bacterium | reverse complement strand
TCGGCCGGGCTGGTGGAGGCGGCGAGCGCCGTCTCGAACGTCACGAGGTCCTGCCGCACGAGACGCTCGAGGTTCTGGTCGAAGGTCTGAGAGCCGTAGGTCTCCTCCCCCTCCTGCATCAGGTCGCGGATCTCCTCGAGCGGGTGATCGTGCGTGATCTTGTCGCGGATCGCGCCCGTCATCACCAGCACCTCGGAGGCCAGGACGCGGCCCCGGCCGGACTTCGCCAGCAGCAGCCGCTGCGAGACCACCGCCCTGAGCGACTCGGCGAGGCGGATGCGCACCGAGCGCTGCTCGAGCGGCGGGAACACCGCGAGCATGCGATGGATCGTGGTCACCGTGTCCGGCGTGTGCAGCGTGGAGAGGACCAGGTGCCCGGTCTCGGCCGCCTTGAGGGCGATGTCCATCGTCTCGGCGTCGCGCATCTCGCCGATCAGGATGACGTCGGGATCCTGCCGCATCGCCGAGCGCAGGCCGGCCGCGAAGTCCTCGGTGTCGGGCCCTACCTCACGCTGGGTGATCGAGCACTGCTTGTCCCGAAAGAGGAACTCGATCGGGTTCTCGAGAGTGACCACGTGCTTGTGCACGCGCTGGTTCATGAACTCGATCATGGAGGCCTGGGTGGAGGACTTCCCACTGCCGGTGACGCCGGTGACCACCACCATGCCGCGCTCGAGCTGCGCCAGCCGCTCGATCACCGGCGGCAGCCGCAGCGCCTCGAAGGTCGGGATCTGCATCGGGATCGCGCGCAGGACCAGCATGAGGGATCCGCGCTGGCGGAACAGGTTCACGCGGAACCGGCCCAGCTCCGGAACGCCGTAGGAGCAGTCGTACTCGCGCACGCCGCTCAACGCGTCGCGCACGCGGCGGTCCCCGACCACGCGCTCCGCGATCGCCTGGACCTGCGCCGCGCCGAGCGGCTGATCCGAGAGCGGCACCAGCTTGCCATCCACACGCGCGCGGATCACGTCGCCGGTCTTCACGTGGATGTCCGAGGCTCCGCGGCCGACCGCGTGCGCCAGCACGGCGTCCACCGGGCTCGCCTCCTCCGCCCGCGCGACGGGCGGGGCGAGCGGGGTCACGCGCGCCTCGCGTCCGCCACCGCGTCCTCCGCGGTGGTCATCGCCGGTACGGTGCGCGACGTCCAGGGCCGGCGCGCCAGGTCCCGCCGCTCACGAACGGCGCCGCTCGCGGCCGCCGGCAGGCCCTGCGAGCCGGCCACCGGCGCCTCGCGCGTGGAGCCGTGCGCGATGGCCGCGGCGGGACGCCCGCCGCCGCCGGGACGCCCGCCATCGCGCGGGCGATCCTCCAGTCGAAACGCGTCGATCACGTCCTTCATGAGCTCGGCGTGCTGCGAGAGCTCCTGCGCGGCGGCGGCCATCTCCTGCATGGAGGCGGTCTGCTCCTCCGTGGCGGCCAAAACCTCCGTCGCGCTGGCCACGTTGCTCGCGGCCGTGCGATGGATCTCCTCGACCGCGTGGCGCATCTCCTCCACCTGCACGCGCTGCCCATCGGCGGCTCGGGCGATCGCCAGCGTGCTGCGGGCTGCCTCCTCGACGGCTTCTCCGATGTGGGCCAGCGCGCCGCGGGTGCGGGCCGAGACCTGCTCGATGCCCGCCACCTTGGCCTGCGACGCCGACATGGCAGCCACCGCATCGGTCATCTGCCGCCGTGTCTCCCGGATCGTCCGCCGCGCGCTCTCCGCGGCGCGCGCGCTCTCCTCGGCCAGCTTGTGCACCTCCTCGGCCACGACGGCGAAGCCGCGGCCGTGCTCGCCCGCCCGCGCGGCCTCGATCGCCGCGTTCAGGGCCAGCAGGTTCGTCTGCGACGCGATCGCGTCGATGGCATCCACGAACTCGCCGATGCGGACGCTGCCGTCCCCGAGCTGCGCGATCAGCCGGCCCGAGGTCTCGACCGCGGCCTGGATCTCGAGCAGCTGACTCTGCGCGCTCTGGACCTCGCCCGCCTTCTCGGCGGCCACGGCGCGGATCCGGGCGCCCGTCTCGTCGGCGGCCATCGCGTTCCGCTCCACCGACCGCGCGGCCTCCACGAGGGCCTGCATCAGCTCCATGGCGCGGTGCGCCTTGGCCGACTGCGTCTCCGCCCCGTCCGAGATGAGCCCCATCGTGGAGGAGATCTCCTCGGCCGACGCGTTCAGCTCCTCGGTGGTGGCCGAGAGCGCCGAGGCCGAGAGTGCCACGCCGTCGCTCGCGGCGTTGACCTGTCCCACCAGCGCGCGCAGCGACGCGCTCATCGCATTGAAGCTGCGCGCCAGCTGGGCGAGCTCGTCGCGCCCCGCGGCCGGGACCTCCTTCGTCAGATCGCCCTGGCTCACCAGGTGCGTGGCGGCGAGCAGCTCGTTCAGGGGCCGCGTGATGGAGCGCACCGTTCCGAGGAGCAGCGTGAGGCCCACGGCCGTGAGCGTCAGGGCGAGGCCCATCAGCACGATGCGCGCGCGGTCGACGCTCGCCGCGATCCTGCCGCGGACCTCGCCGAGGTTGCGCGTCTCGGCGAGCCGGAACCGCTCGGTCGAGGCCTGCAGGAGCTCGCTGACGGAGAGCATCTCGCGCACCTCCTGCAGCGCGGCCTCCTCGTCGCCGCGATCGGTCATCGTGAACGCCGCCGCCACCTTGACGCTGAGGTTCGAGTGCCCGTTGCGGATCTCCTGGAGCTGCTGGCGCGCGTCGGGGGCGAGCTGCCTCCGCAGCAGCTCGTCGAGCCGCTCGAGCAGGCTGGCGGCGCGCGAGTCGTAGGTCTCCCTGGCACCGGGGCGGCCGGTGGCGACGTAGGTCTGGGCGGCGAGCAGCTCCTGGTAGAGGTCGCTCGAGATGCCCTGGGCCAGCTCGTGGATCTCGAGCACGCGGCTCAGGTCGTCGTCCACCGAGTCCGAGAGGGCCTGCAGCCGATGGATCGTGAACCCGGCAATGAAGAGCACGATCCCCAGGAGGGAGACGAAGCCCAGCTTGAGCTTCCGGGTGATCGTGAGGCGCATGGCGCCCGGCCGTTGCAAGACTCCGACCGGAGACGCGACAGGCGTGAGTCCCGGAGCGCTGGAAGGCGCATCCCGCTGTGGCACAACGTCATCCGAGCGTCCGGCAGCTTCGGCGGAGACCTGGCGCCGTGGGGAGGCCGGCCGACCAGGTTCGCATTTCGCCGCCGTCGCCAGCAGGCGGAGAAGGGCGCGAGAGAGCCCCGGAGCTAGCGCGG
>JBHENL010000057.1:0-10259 GCA_046262075.1 Gemmatimonadota bacterium | reverse complement strand
CGGCGCGGCGGGACCGCCACTCGAAACGATCGAGCCCCACGCTAGGACGGCTCCGGCTGCCTTCAGCTCCGCGCCGCCCACCGCCGCCGAGCTGCGGGAGCTCGTGAGCTACGCCGAGCCGGTGGCGGCCAGGCCCCACGCCGTGCGTCTCGAGAGCTTCCGGGGCGACACGATCAGCGGCGTGTTCCTCGTGGACTCCGACCTGCCTTCGTCCCGGCACGTGGCCTTCGGAAAGGACCCGAGAGGACTGCGGTACGTGTGGTTCAGCCGCAGGAATCCGCTGCGCGCCAACCTCGTCGCCCTCTACCAGGTCGACGGGAAGGGCGCCCCCGACGTGCTCTACTGGAAGCAGGTCGACTTCGAGGCCCGTGCCGCCAGGGCGCGCGAGTTCCGCTCGACCGCCGCGGGCGAGCAGCGCTTCGAGTACGCTTCGGGCCCCCCCTGCGGCAAGCCGTCCTGCGGCGACGACTGGATCGAGCTGCCCCTCGAGCGCGTCGAGGTGGCGCCCGAGTTCTTCGCGCCCGTGAGCGAGCTATTCGAGTCGGCGCGCCGTCACGGGGAGCCGTGGCTCGACCGGCCCGTGGCGACGCTCCGGCCCGAGGGCCTCTCGCGCCGCTCCCCACGGCTCCCTCAAGTCTCCTCGCGGGTCGAGCCGGCCGCCCGGTCGGAGGCCGGATCCAGGAGGGCTTCGCGGACGCGGCGAGCCACCTTCTCCAACGCCTCCTCGTCGTGCGCGAAGTCCAGGGGTGCGGAGGGAACGACGAGCAGCGGAGACTTGTCCCAGCGCGACACCCAGTCGGCGTACAGGGCGTTCAGAGCGGCCAGGTAGTCGGCGGGGATCGCCTGCTCGAAGCTGCGGCCGCGGCGGGCGATGCGCTCCTGGAGGACCGGCACCGGGGCCTCCAGGAAGACGAGCAGGTCCGGCGGACGCAGGAACGGCGTCATGGTGTCGAAGAGCTCGCGGTAGTTCGCGTAGTCGCGCGCGCTCATCGCGCCGCGATCGAAGAGGTTCTTCGCGAAGATCTCCGCGTCCTCGTAGATCGTGCGGTCCTGCACGACCGGCTCACCGGACTGGACCAGCTGCTGGTGGTGCTGGAAGCGCTTCGAGAGGAAGAACACCTGCAGGTGGAACGCCCAGCGCGGCATGTCGGCGTAGAAATCCGACAGGTACGGATTGTCGTCGACGATCTCGTAGCAGGCGCGCCAGCCGAAGCGCCGGCTGAGACCGGCGGTGAGCGACGACTTGCCCGACCCGATGTTGCCGGCCACCGCGACGAGCGTCACGTCCCTGCGGCGCTGCGGCGCGGGGCCTCCCCCGGAGCGAATTCGAACGAGCCCTGCCCCGCCTCGAGGTTGGCGACGGTCTGCAGGACCAGGCCGCGCACGGTCGCGTAGTCTTCGGGACGGGCGATCCAGTCCATCGAGCTGACGTCCACCGTGACGTGGGCCGGGCCGGCGAAGGAGGCGAAGAACTCCTCGTACGCGCGGTTTAGCCGCTCGATGTAGCCGCGCGAGACCTCGCGCTCGAACACGCGGTCACGGCGGCGGATGCGGTCCATCAGGACGTCCGTGGGCGCGCGCAGGTAGACGACCAGGTCCGGCGTGGGGAGCTCGGACCGGAAGGCGCGGAAGATCCGGGTGTAGAGCGCGTAGTCGTCGCCCGCGAGGGTGAGCGAGGCGAAGAGGTGGTCCTTGTCGAACGAGTAGTCGGAGAGGACCCGCGGCCCGTCGGCGGCGAGATGACGCTGCACCTCGCGCTGCTGGCGGAGCCGCGAGAGCAGGAAGAACATCTGGGTATCGAACGCGAACCGCTCCGGGTCGTGGTAGAAGCCCCCCACCAGGAACGGGTTCTCCTCGACGATCTCGAGCACTCTGCGCGCCCGCAGGTCCTCGGCCAGGAGGTGCACGAGCGACGTCTTGCCGGCCCCGATCGCGCCCTCGACCGCGATGTGACGGACCAGGCCCACCTCTCCCCCCACGCTGCTCGTTGAAGTCCTCTCGGCCGGCCGCGGCCAACATAGACGGCTCCTGCGGGGCATGCAAAGAGGCGCCGTTGTCGGTGGCCTCCACGCGGGGCAGATTCGCGGGATGAGCCTGCTGGTGCCTCCGCGTGCGCCCGCCGAGCGCCGTGAGCTGATGGACGCGGAGCCCAGCGAGCCCGGCGAGATCGCCGGCGCGCTGCGGGAGCTCGCGCGCGTGAACCGGCTGCTCGGGGGCCGGCGCACGACGCTGGCCCACCTCGGGCGGCTACTCGCCGCCACCGGCCAGCGCCGCGTGAGCGTGCTGGACGTCGCCGCGGGCGGAGGCGACATGGCCGAGGCCATGGTCGCCTGGGGGGCGCGGCGCGGCTGGGAGCTGCGCTTCACGTTCGTGGACCGGCATCCGTTCGTGCTGGCACGCGTCGAGCGTGAATCGCGGTTCCGACCCGGGCTCGTCCGCGGGGACGCGCTGGAGCTTCCGTTCAGGGACGACAGCTTCGACCTGTGCGTGACGAGCCTCTTCTTCCACCACCTCGAGGCGGCGGGCACGCGCGCCGCCCTGGGCGAGATGCGCCGCGTGGCCCGGACCGGCGTGCTGGTGAACGACCTGGTGCGGGACCGCATCGCCTGGGGCTGGATCGTGCTCCTCTCGCGGCTCTTCAGCCGGAACCGTCTCGTGCGCCACGACGGGCCGCTCTCGGTCCTGCGCGCTTACCGTCCCGCCGACTTCCGCCGCCTGGCGCGGGAGGGCGGGCTGAGCGAATGGGGCGTGCGCCGCCATTTCCCCTACCGCATGTGCCTGTGGGGGCTCGTATGAGGCGCGCGGTCTGCGACGTGCTGGTCGTGGGCGGCGGACCCGCGGGGTCCGTCAGCGCGGCGCTCTTCGCGCGGGCCGGGTTCGAGGTTCGGCTCCTGGAGCGGACCCCGTTCCCCCGGTTCAAGGCCTGCGGGGACTTCCTGAGCCCGGAAGGCACGCGCATCCTGGCGGATCTCGGCGTGGAGGAGGCCGTGCGCGCCGCCGGAGCGCGGCGTCTGCGGGGGCTCCTCGTCTCGGCCGCGGGCGAGCCGCCGCTGCGCGCCGACTTCGAGGGCCGCGAGCGCGGCTTCGGCTACGCGCTCGAGCGGCGGCGCCTGGACGCGATCCTCCTGGACGCGGCTCGGACGGCGGGCGCGGACGTGCTCGAAGGCTGGAGCGTGGCGGGGCTCGGGGGGCGCGGCGAGCTGCGCGTCGCAGCTCCGGAGGGCACCCCGGGGCGGATGCGCGGGCGCCTGATCGTCGGCGCCGGCGGAAAGCGCTGTCCGGTGGCGCGTGACCTGCGCTTGCAACGCCGTCCGACCGGCGACGGCCGGCTGGACCTGCTCTGCCACTGGGACGCGCCCGAGGCCGGCGACGCCTACTGCGAGATGCACGTCGCGGCACCCGGGTACACGGGCGTCGCCGCGTCGGGCCCGGGGACGCTGAACGTGAACACGGTCGTGCCGCGCTCGTGGATGAGGGCCTGGGCGCGCCGGCCCAACGGCGAGGGGTCGGGCCGCGCGCGCGGCGACCCGTACCGCGAGCTCGTGCTCGGCGTGGCCGGCGTGCGCCGCGCACTGCGCTCGGGACGGCCGCTCTATGCGCCCGTCGCCAGCGATGTGACGCCGCTGTCCACGGCACGGGCCAGCGCCGACGGCGTGCTCCTGGCCGGGGACGCCGCGCTCTTCATCGACCCGTTCACGGGACAGGGGCTCTACCTGGCGATGCGCTCGGCGGAGCTGGCCTTCGAGGCCGGCGCGGCCGCCCTGGCCGTTTGCGACACGGGAGCCTCCCGGCTGGCGACCTACGACGCCCGGCGCGAGCGCGAGTTCGCCCCGAAGGTGGCGCTCAGCCGCCTGCTGCAGGCCATCCTCTACCGCCCACTGCTGGCTCGCGGCGTGGCGTCGGCGCTCCGCCGCGACCGTCGCGGGGCCTCGCGGCTGATCGGCGTGATCGGCGACTACCGACCGGCGGCAGACCTGCTCCGGCCGGCGTTCCTGACGCGGCTGGCGGCGGCGGGGCTGAGCTGACGCGCGCTCGCGCGCCTCAACCCCACCCGGCCAGCTGCAGGCCGATGAAGAGCAGGAACGCCGTGGAATTCAGGTAGTTCAGCGTCATCACCCGGCGGTAGGCCAGGCGCGGCGGGCTCTCCGTCAGGCGGCCGCGGGAGAACAGGAGGAGCATGAGGAACCCCGCGCCGTACGTGACGAGCAGGGAGCTCCACGCGATCCCGAACGGTCCCCAGGTGGCGAGCAACAGCGCTCCGATGGCCGGGACGAGCAGGGCCATGGTGACGCCCAGCGATGCCGTGCGCCCGAGGACCACTCCCAGCGTCTCCTCGCCACGGCCCCGGTCCTCGGCGACCTGGTAGATCTGCGAGAGCGGGTAGAGCGCCGCCACGATCAGCACCGCCGAGAGGAACCCCCACACGGCCTGATCCTCGCGTCCCGCGGGGATCCACCGCGAGAGCCCCGCGGCCGTCACCCAGCCGGCGGCGAACCCGATCCCTCCCTGCCCGAGGCTGATGGCCACCAGGCTGATCCACGGCCTGGCCTTCAGCCGGACCGCCGGGTGCGAGTACGCCGTAAAGAGCAGGAACAGGACCAGGTAGAGAGCGGCGAAGGCCAGGCCGATCGTGAGCGCCAGCATGAAGCCCACCGCTTGCAGACCCAGGCTCCAGGACAGCAGCGCTGGACGCACGGGCGGCGGGCGTTCCAGCCCGCCGATCGGCCCCTCGTCGCGGTCGTAGTAGGTGTTGAAGGCGTTGGCCCCACCGTAGAGCAGCAGGTGCAGGATCAGGAACGCGAGGACCGTACGCAGCCCGACGCGGCCCCCCGAGAGCAGCACGCCCCAGAGGAAGATCGGCGCGAGGACGTATACGAACCGCAGCCGCAGGTGGACGAGGAGGTCGCTCAGGAGCCGAGGTCCGCGAGCTCTTGCCGCGCCTGGCGCTTGAGCTCCGGGTCGCGCGGCTGCGTCGGCGGCAGGCGGATCGCCTTCTCCAGCTCCTGGCGGCCGTCCCGCTCGCGCTCCGCGGCCAGATATGCGCGCCCGAGTGCGAGGCTGTTGCGGATCGAGCCCGGCGCGAGATCCCGCGCGGTCTCGAAGTTCGCGATCGCGTCCTCCAGGCTCGCCTCCGGAAGGCCGCCCATGAGCGAGGCGCCGAACTTCTTGAACCCACCCAGCGTGGCGATCTGCAGGTTCCACTCGCCGAGCACGTGGTAGGCCTGCCACAGGTCGCCGTCCAGCCGGATCGCAGCCCGGGCTTCGTCCGCCACGGTGGGGGCGAGCCTCAGCTTCGTCCTGGCCCCGGAGACGCTCGCGATCTTCCCCGTCACGACCGCCACGTCGAGGTGTGCCTGCGCCGAGGACGGGGCCAGCTCGAGCTCGCGAAGGGCGTGATCGAGTGCGGTGCGGTAGCTCACCTTCTGAGTGGAGCTGCCGGCCGGGGCGTCCTCGCCGAACTCGGAGTAGGCGCGGGCGAGGGCGCCGTGCAGGGCCGGGTCGCGGTCCCCCGCGGGCAGGCCGGCGCGCAGCACCATCAGGGCACCGCTCCAGTCGCCGACTTCGAGGCGCGCACGTCCGCGGCTCAGGGCGGAGGACTCCTGCGCCCGGGCGGCAGGGGCGAGGAGGAGGAAGACCACCAGCCCGAGGGCTCCGGCCGGACCGGCGGCGGCGCTCCAGCGGCGCATCACCCGCGCGCCTCGACGGCGGCCAGGAACGGGAGCACGAGATCCAGAAAGGCGGAGGGATCGCGCTCCAGCAGCCGCGCGGCGGAGTCGCGCAGCGGCACCTCGTGCGCTCGGCGGAGCCGGGCCAGTGGCCGTAGGGACCGGGGAGCTTCTCCCGCGGCCCGACCCCGGCTGCAGACGAGCGTGGGGACGTCCCCCTCGCGCGCGAAGCGCTCCTCGAGGCCCGCCGTGTCGGGTTCGCCGGTCGCCGCCAGGAGTGCGGCGGCACGCGCGCGGCTCTCGGGGCTGGCCAGGAGCGGTCGCAGCCAGAGCTCACGATCGAGAAGCGGCCCGCGGCCCTCCCGGCCCGGAGCCAGGTCCAGCCTGGCCAGGGCGCGGCCGCCGCGCAGGATCTCCAGGACCAGGTCTCCGTGGCCGCCGCGCGCGAGCGCCCCCGCCAGCCTGCCCGCCGTAAACCCTGCGGCCGGCGGGGGGTCCGCCAGGACGACGGCGCGAACGCGGGCGGGGCCACGGAGTGCGAGGGCCATGACGACGCGGGCTCCGAACCCCTCGCCCACCAGGCGGACGTCCACGACGCCCGTGCGCTCCAGCAGGGCGATCAGCAGGTCCGCCTGCGCCGCGGCCGAGAAGTCGGAGGCCTGGGGCCCCGTGCTCTCCCCGAGCCCCAGCAGGTCGGGCGCGAGCGAGCGGAAGCCGGCCGCGGCGGCGGGCCTCAGGCAATCGCGCCAGAGATAGCCGTTCCTGGGAAACCCGTGCACCCAGACGATGCACGGAGCCCGCGGTGGGCCCGCACTCAGGAATGCTAGCTGGACGTCTCCGAGGAGGACACGCTCCTTCGGCGGGAGTGCGTCAGCCGCCCGTACCGTAGTCCATGTCGTAGCCAGCGTCGATCCAGGCATCCACACCCCCCTCGAGCGCCGCGACGTTCGTGAAGCCGTACCCCTCGAGGATCTGCGCCGCCCGGGCGCTCGTGGCCTCGTCGGGTCAAGTGCAGAACGTGACGATCAGCCGATCGCCGGGCATGCGCGAAGCGGCCAGATCGGTCATGTCCAGAGGGACGCTCACCGACCCGGCCGGTCGCCCGGCGGCGAACGCCTCGCGGCCCCGCGAGTCGACGAACAGGAACGGCACGTCTTCCCGCTGCAGCCACGCCACCTGCTCCGGCGTGATGCGCCTGGTCCCCTCCTCCTCGGGCAGAACGGCGACGCCCTCGGCGTCGAATTCCACCGGTTGGGGCTCGGCCTCGCGGCCGCAGCCGGACGTCACGGCGAGGAGCGTGAGCAGCGCTGCCAACCCGCCCGGCAGGCGCCGCGCCGGGCGCGCCGAGATGTACGATCCCATGCCTCCTCCGGGAAAGGAGGTGAAGTTGCACTCCACCGCGGGGCCACGCCAGGAACGCCGGACCGGGGCTTGTCGTCAGCGCCCTCCGAGGGAGAGCTCCGGCTGGGGCGGCGGGTACGTCGGCCCATCGGGCGTCAGTCGCGCCAGGTCCCACAGCTCGTGCGGAGCCTCGGCGCCTCCGTGCAGCAGATGGATCACGCGCCCCCCGCGAGCGACCAGGTGGTCGGCGATGATGCGGCGGTGACACTGCCACCAGAGTGCCTCCGCGCAGCAGACCGCCACGGCGAGGTCGCCAGCCCAGGCGACGAGCTCGTCCAGCGCCGCTCGGAACTCGGGGGTGAGCGCGTAGTCGGCGTAGGCGCGGAACCCGGCCACGCGCAGCCCGCCATTCGGACTGGAGCTCTCGGCGGTCGCGCTCCTGCGTCCACCGAGTGCCTCGAACCAGCGATACGCGACGCCGGCAGCCGGAAGTGTGTGCTCCAGGCTCTCGCGGTTGAAGTGCGGGTGCCGCCGCGAGGCCGGGAAGCGTCGCACGTCGGCCAAGCCTCCCACGCCGGCCTCCCGGAGCCGGTCGAGGAACACCTCGAGTGCGACGTTCGCGTGGCCGATCGTGAAGACGTCTGGCCGGCGCTCGTCTTGACGCCCACTGCCCGGCGCTTCAGCTTCGGGGTCATGAACGAGCTTCAGAGGACTGCGGAGCCGGCCTTCGTCAGCGGCCAGTTCAATCCGAACGGCACGCTGGGAGGGTCCGCCGGGTAGGCGCGCTCGGACGCCGCCCGCGGGCCCCGCTCTGCCTGGAGACGGGGCCTTTTTCATGGCGCGAGCAGAGCTCGGGGTCCGAGGCGACGAAGATTCACGCGCGACCGCGGCGAATCCCGTTGGGGTGTAGCTCAATGGCAGAGCATCCGGCTGTTAACCGGACGGCTGTAGGTTCGAGTCCTACCACCCCAGCGGGGGGCGTTGCGCCTCAACGGCTTCGGACGTCGCCGTATCCTGGTGTGCCCGAGGTGTGCCCCGTAGTAGCCCCTCAGCCGCTCCCGAATCCGAGTCGCCGGCCGGGCCGGAAGGCCTGGTTCAGGCAGCGATAGTTTGTTTACCGCCGCCCGCCGGTGCGCAGGGGCGGAATGAGCGTAGATCTGAGTGGTCTCGAGCTTAGAGTGACCTAGAATCTCCTGCAGGTCGACCACGCTGTTCCCTTCCCACATGAAGTGGGTGGCGAAGGTGTGGCGCACCTTGTGAGCCGTCCCTCTCGTCACTCCCTCCCTGCGGTTCCAGCAGTCCGGGAAGAAGCGCTCACCAGCCCACGGGCCACTATCCAATCCTTGAGGAAGGCGGCCAAGGTTGCGTTGAGCGGCACGGACCGCTTCTCGGTCCTTCGGGCGGTCCACCCGCGCCTGCAACCCGCACGGTGATCGTCTCATGCTCGAAGTCAACGTCTTTCACGCGCAGTCCCAAAACCTCTCCAGGTCTCAAGTCCTGAGAGGTAGCCGATCCGAAGTGCCGCCTCGATTTCGTCGCCCTTGTACGTGCGGGGGCCCCGCAAGCCGTATTCCCGTGCGGCTGCCAGAACCTGGAGGAATTCCTCCTTGGTCCAGAACGCTGGCTTGCGCTTCGACAGGCTGTAACGCGGGAGCTTCGGTCTGCCGAGTTCGCTCATGTAACCCTGAGTCGCCGCGAACGAGAAGGCCCCCCCGATGGCCGAGAGGCGCGTGTTGATCGTCGACTCCTGAAGCCCTCGTCCAACCTTCAGATAGCCACAGTACGCGTTCAGGAGCCGAGCGGCCCGACCGTGGACTCCCTCGCGTATGTTGGCAGTTGTGTCGAACTCCGACAGTAGCCGGTCCCCCACGGCCTGGCGCAGCAGCATGCGCGAGTCGAGCCAATTCTTGCAGGTCGTCGGCGCATGTCCCCTAGTCTCCAGGTGTTGTCTACAGAGTCCCTGGAACTCGGACAAGCGAAGCCCCTGCGACAGGCGTTCGACAGGAGCGCTTGGTGGGAGGAGCTTCCGAGACCTTAGAAGGACGATCTGGCGCTCCGCTTCCTTGCGATCCTTGAGGGGCTTGCCATCGCGGTTCTTTAGGGCCAATCGCCGACGGCGGCCGTCGCCACGGACGTCTACACGGAACGTGCCGTGCCTGTCTTGGTAAAGCCGGTAAGTGGTCATGGCCTTGAGCTAAGCGACGATTCGCAATTGCCGAATCAGATTTGCCCGCGCTGAGTTCGACGGAATCCAATTCTCCGTCAATCAAGTTGAGTGCGATTGCCGCCTCCGGATCCTCGAGCGTCTTGTCCAGAAGCTTCCAGGCGGCTTCTGCTTGCCGCCAGCGGAGTTCTTGCTTGCGCTGTCGAATCGCGTCGCGCCATTGCAACAGCGCCCACACCGCTCCGATGGGCAGTGCGACGGTTGCCATGATGTAGTATGCATCTTCAGGCGACATCGCTTTCTCCCTATCGGGGTTGGACTAGGCGTGTGCGGTAGCTGGCGGCATAGCGCCAAAAGTTAAGCTGCCGGCCCATCCAGCACCTTCACGAGTGACTTGCTATAGAGTTCTCACCAGCAGCATACGGCCGATCTGCGAGCCGGTCAGCTTCAACGCTCACGTTATGCGGCGGCATGCCCGAGGCTCTAATGCCTTGCAAGAAATCGCACGATTGCGTCAAGGAATAGTGGATGAGTCAAGGCAGTCACATGTGTTGCCGCCGGTATGACTTCGATCTCCGCATTTGAGGCGATCTCAACCATGTTTTCGGCATCCGGCCTCGCCCAATCCAACTCTCCGACGATCGCCAAGATGGGAATCCCATTTGCTCGTAGGGCCGTCTCCGGGATGCTAAGAAGAGCCTCGTCACCCGCGTGCACCGCTTTCAGCGCAGCGAGATCGTTGCGATTGAGAGATGCCCTCACGGGCGGCGGTAGGTCAATTGCTTCTGACGCCGCGATGATGTCCGCCAGCGTTGCTTCCCCGAGAGCTGCTCGCTCCAGCTGGGCCCGAATCTGAATTACGCCGTCTGGAGGCCCGAGCCCGGGTGTACGCCAGCCAAACCCGCCTAGCACGGCCGAAACGACGCGCTCAGGATGTGCTACCAGGAGTTTTAGCGCGATTAGGGCGCCCATCGAGTAGCCGACAATTTGTGCACGGTCAATCTCCAAATGATCCAGCACACGCACGACATCGTCCACAAAGGCGGTGCCATATGCTGCTGGCTCGTGTGGCTTATCGCTAGCTCCGT
>JBHENL010000056.1:0-15236 GCA_046262075.1 Gemmatimonadota bacterium | reverse complement strand
GCGAGGCGCGGCAGGTCCCCGCGCGTCACGGCTCCGGCACTCCAGGATTCGACACCGGTCCTCCTCCTCGTGTGGGCCCGGTCGCGTCTCGGACGATGCCCTTCGAGCGCAGGCAGTCGGCCATGCGGCGCCGCGCACGCGCCAGCCGCGACATCACCGTCCCCGTCGGGACCGCGAGCGCGCGCGCGATCTCGGCATAGCTGAGCTCGTCGCCGTGGCGCAACTCGAAGCACTCCCGCTGATCCGCTGGCAGGGTGGCGAGGCACCAGGCCAGAGTCTCGGCGAGCTCCCTCCCCTCCACGCGCGCCGAGGAGCTCTCCCGCGCCTCGAGCTCGGGCGCCTCACCGCGCGAGAGGGACAGGAGCCCCCAGAGCTTCCGGCGGCGCAGCCGGTTCAGGCAGAGGTTGCGTGCGATCCCGTAGAGCCACGTCGAGAAGCGGAAGGCGGAATCGTAGTCCCCCAGGTGAGCGTAGGCACGGACGAAGGCGTCCTGCACCGCGTCGTCGGCCTCGTCGGGATCGCGCAGCATCCGCAGGCAGCTGCGGTAGAGCGGGCGCTGGTGGCGCTCGACGAGCTCCGCGAACGCCCGCGCCCCTCCGGCCAGGGCGGCGGCCACCAGCTCGGCGTCGTCCGACGAAGCCGGCAGCGCCTCCGGCGCCGGGCTCGCGCCGGCCGGTCGGGACGGGGCGCGTGGCCCTGGCGGCGGCTCCGTCGCCGGTGGGCGGCCGACCGCGCCTCCCTCGATGTTACCCGCGTGCTCCAGGTCTATTCCCCTCGAAGAGGTGATCCCGCTCGTGCGGCGCCCTCCGCGGAGACGTTCCGCCGAGCGACGACCGTGCCCATCGCGAAGGCACCGCCTCTGATAAAGCCGAACGGGCCCCCCGCGGAGCGGAAGGCCCGTCGCACGCGAGCGGCGTGAGCGGCGGCGCTACGCCTGCTACGCCTGACCCATCTTCATCCGGTCGGTCTTCGTGTAGCCGGCAGGCACCTCGTACGTCCCGGGAGGCGCGGCTTTCTTCTCGACCTTCTGGACCTCCTGCCAGCTGCCGAAGGTCGAGCCCATGGCCGTGACCTTCGTGTCGATTCGCACGGGGTAGCCCTCGACCGCCGCCAGCTTCTCACCGAGCTCGCCGAGCATCGGGTTCCCCACGAACATCGCCTGCGAGACCTTGCGCAGCTGCTCCGCCGAGATGCCGAGGTCGTCCGAGACCCAGTAGTCCATCGCGATGTCCTGGCCCATCATCTTGATGTTCACCTTGGTCAGCGTGGTGTTGAACCCGTTCACCACCTTGGCCTCCGACGTCGGCGTGACCGTGACCTCCGGCTTGACGGCGGCCATCATCTGCGCCACCTCGGGCGGGAACTGGAAGGGCAGGGCGGACTCGTAGTACGTCTTATCCTTTGGAAACAGCACGAACATCTTGTTCTGGTCAGCGCGGAAGATCACCGTGCTGCCGCCCGCGTCGTCGGAGACCGCGATCCTGCCGTCCCCGATCCACGTACGGTTGACCCCGTCCTGCGCGGGCACGTCGTGCCCCATCATCGAGACCGCGTCGGTGTGCGTCCGGGCCTCGATGTAGACATCCTGGCCCAGGACCAGGGAAGGGGCGGCGGCGACCAGAGCCACGCCCAGCCAGCGGCCCATCCAGCGGAAGGCGTTCGACACGAAACCTCCGGGAACGTGGGTGGAGATGCGGAGCCGCGCAGTCTAGGCGGCGCCGCGGGAGCGGTCAATCCTACCCCCCAGCGGACGGGGGGTTCGGCTCTCGTGCGGGACCGGAGGCCGTCCGGCCGCCGGTCCCGGCACGCTCCGCGGCTGTCAGCTCCCGCGCGGTGCGGAACACCGCGTCGAGCATGGGCCGGGTGAGCTTTCCGGTGAACGTATTCTGCTGGCTGGGATGGTACGACCCCAGCAGCGTCGAGCCCCAACCGCCGAGCTCCACGAGGGCGAGATGGCCGAAGCGCGGCCTGGGACGGCGGGGGCCTTCCGGCCGTTCGTGCAGCCGGAGAACCTGGTCGAAGGCGATCTTCCCCAGCGCCACGACGACCCGCAGGGTCGGCCGCAGGAGCTCGAGCTCCCGCAGCAGGTACTCGCTGCAGGCCTCGATCTCCGACGGCAGGGGACGGTTCTGCGGCGGAGCGCAGCGCGCGCACGCGCCGATGAAGACGCCGTGCAGACGCAGCCCGTCCTCACGCGTCTCGGAGACCGCCTGGCTGGCGAGTCCCGCGCGGTTCAGCGCGCCGAAGAGCCACTCGCCGCTGCGGTCGCCGGTGAAGACGCGGCCGGTGCGGTTGCCGCCGTGCGCGGCCGGAGCGAGCCCCACGATCCAGAGCCAGGCGCAGGGATCGCCGAAGCCCGGGACGGGACGCGCCCAATAGGTCCACGCACGGAAGGCGGCCCGCGGTTCGGCCGCCACGGCCTCGCGCCAGGCGACGAGGCGGGGACACCGCCGGCAGGTGATCACGTCCTCTACCAGCCGCCGGTGCCCCTGGAGCACGGCCATCGGGAGGCGCCCCTGAGGGATCAGAGCCGGCCGCCGGACCGGCGCGCCGGCTTCAGGTACTCACCGGTGGTCTCCAGCCGCTCGATCTCGCGCAGGCCCGCCCTGCCGCCACGCACGGAGAGGATCCGCCGCACGAGCTCGTCGTCCCGCGGCAGGAGCCCCGCCGAAGGCAGTCGCGGGACCAGCACGGCCCAGTTGTCGTCCCTGGAGAAGGCCCGCCGGAAGAGCGGCAGCGACTGCTCGACGCGCCCCGCGCCCGCCAGCGTCACCGCGTGCCAGAAGACCATCTCGGCCACCTCGGGTGCGATGCGGGCGGCTGTCTCGTATTCCGCGACCGCGCCCTCCACGTCGTTCTCGGTCATGCGCGCGTCCCCCTCGTTCATCCGATCGTACGCGCGCTCGAGCTGCACGAGCCGGCGCAGCTCCTTCAGCGGCTCCTCGCTGTCCTCGACGCGCAGGTCCATCAGCCGGTCCGCCCAGGGCTGGCCGCTGGAGCGTCCGCGCACGATCAGGATCGCAGCCGACTGCCGGCCGCGGATGTCGCCGCCCTCGCGCTCGGCCGCCTCCAGCGCGGCGAGCATGCGATCCGCCAGGTCGCCGACGGTCAGCCGATAGGCGTCGGCCATCGCGGGCCAGACGGTCTCCTTCAGCATCAGGTTCGCCTGGACGGAGAAGCCTTCCCCCTCGAGATGGCCGGCTTCGAGGATCGCGTTCTCGCCCGTCCAGGCGGCGACGTTCCCCCCCGCGTCCACCATCGCCACCTGGCGGACGTCGGGGTGCTCGTCTCCGGCGAGCAGCGCCTGCAACGCCTGCTCGGCAGTCTTGCCCGCTCGCATCAGCTCGAGTCCGAGTGGCCCGTACGAAGGGTCCACGAAGGACTGCGTCGCCACGGCCCCGACGCCGGCCTCGGCCCAGGCCACGAGGGGTCCCACGGAGTACCAGTGGGACTGGACGGCGACTCCCAGATCCCCCGTCTGGGAGTCGCGGGCGACGATCGAATACGTGTGAACCGGTCGCCGCGGCGGCTCCGGAAGCTGCGCCGCGGCGGCCGCGACCGGGAGCAGGACCTGCAGCGAGAGCGCCAGGCACCTCGCAGACGTCATGGAGGCCTCCTCGGCTCGGAACGTGGAGGAAAAGCCGCGGCGCTGGCGTAGCGCCGTGAGGCTGATCGGCCGGCGGGCCTCGGCACGACGTGAGCTCGCCGGTCGCGAAGTCCGGGTCCGGCGGCTACTATAGCCGCTCCCGCGGATGGACGCGCCGCCTCCGCTCCGCGCGGGCCACCGCCGCCTCGAAAAGCCTGCGGAGACCGCCGAGCCTCCCGACCCGAGCATGCCCCCCAAGACGACCTCCCGTTCGGCCGCGCGGGCCGCCGCCCGCGCGGCCGAGCTGCGCGAGCAGATAGAGGAGCACGACCGCCTCTACTACCTCGAGGATGCCCCCGTTGTCTCGGACGAGACGTACGACGGCCTGTTCCGAGAGCTCCTGGAGCTCGAGGAGAGATATCCGCAGGCGCGGGCGCCGGACTCCCCGACGGTGCGCGTGGGCGGCGAGCCGCTGCAGGAGCTCCCCACCGCCGAACACGTGGCCCCCATGCTGAGCCTGGACTCCTCGCTGAAGGAGGAGGAGGCCCGCCGCTTCGACGCGCGCGTGTGCCGGCTGCTGGGTGACGCGCCGGCGTACGTCGTGGAGCCCAAGCTCGACGGCCTCTCCGTGGAGCTCGTGTACGAGGACGGGCGGCTGACGCGGGCCTCGACACGCGGCGACGGCCGCAAGGGCGAGGTCGTGACCGAGAACTGCCGGACGATCCGCTCGCTGGCCCTGACACTCCGCGGCGACCACAGGCCCGTGCCCCGGCTCCTCGCATTGCGCGGGGAGGTGCTGATGAGCCTCGCGGCCTTCGCCGCGATGAACGCGCGACTGGCCGAGGCAGGGGAGGAGCCGTTCGCGAACCCGCGCAACGCGGCCGCCGGCGCCGTGCGGCAGCTCGACCCCCGGATCGCCAGCCGACGCCGGCTCGAGGTCTTCGGCTACGAGCTGATGGCGGTGGAGGGCGCATCCTTCACCCGTCACTGGGAGGTGCTCGCCGCGTTCCGCGAGTGGGGCCTGCGCGTGGACCGGCGCGCCGAGCTCGTGCGCGGGATCGAAGAGGCGCTTCGATACCGCGACCGGCTCTTCGCCAGGCGCGACGAGCTCGCACACGAGCTCGACGGCGTCGTGATCAAGGTCGACGACCTCCGGGCGCGCGAGGAAATGGGGTCCACGAGCCATCATCCGCGCTGGGCTTTTGCATACAAGTTCGAGTCGCGCAAGGAGGTGACGAAGATCGAGCGCATCGCGGTGTCGGTGGGGCGCACCGGCGTGCTCACGCCGTTCGCCATGCTGCTGCCGGTCGACATCGGGGGCGCCACGATCTCGAAGGCGAGCCTCCACAACCGCGAGGAGGTCGCGCGCAAGGACGTTCGCGACGGCGACTGGGTACGGGTCGAGCGCGCCGGAGACGTGATCCCGTACGTGGTCGAGCGCGTGGAGCGGGAGCGCGGTGTGCGCCGCGGTCGGCGATTCGTGATGCCGGAGCTGTGCCCGGTGTGCGAAACCCCGGTCCAGGAGAAGGGCCCGTTCACGCTCTGCCCGAACCGGCTGGCCTGCCCCGCGCAGCTCCAGGGGCGCATCGAGCACCTGGCCTCGCGACACGCGCTTGACGTGGCAGGCCTCGGCGAGCGCACGGCGCGCCAGCTCGTGGACACGGGGCTCGTGCGCAACCTCGCCGACGTATTCAGCCTCACCCGAGAGCAGGTGCTGGGGCTCGAGGGCTTCGGCGAAGTCTCGACCACGAACCTGCTGGATGCCATCGAGCGCGCGAGGACGCCGGACCTGGACCGCTTCCTCTACGGCCTCTCGATCCCCGACGTGGGCCGGCGGACCGCGACCGACCTCGCCGGTCACTTCGGCAGCCTGGAGGCGCTGCTCGAAGCCGGCCTCGACGACCTGCTGGCGCTCGGCGGCGTCGGACCGATCATGGCCGCCACGATCCAGGAGTTCCTGCAGGAGCCCGAGACCCGCGAGGTGATCCGGCTGATGCTCGAGCGTGGCGTTCACCCGCGCGGGCCGGCGCGGCCGGCGGCGGGGCCCCTCAGCGGGCGCACGTTTCTCTTCACGGGCAGCCTGGACGCGCTAAGCCGGGCCGAGGCGGAGGCGCGCATCGAGGCCCTCGGTGCGCTGGCCGCGGCATCGGTGTCGAAGAAGGTCGATCTCGTGGTCGCGGGCCCCGGCGCGGGGAGCAAGCTCGCACGCGCCGAGAAGCTGGGGCTGCGCGTGGTGGACGAGGCGGAGTTCCTGCGGATGCTGGAGCAGGCCGAGCGCCGGTCGGCGAAGACGTAGTCCTTCCGCCCGAGCCGATCTCCCGCCCCCGCCGGAGGCGAGCAGCGACGGCGCGGCGGCACATTGGGGTCATGCTCCCGCGCCTCCTCCTCCTGCTCGCGCTGGCTGGGCTCATCGGCTGCTCCGCGGAGAGTCCCTTCTCGGTGTACGGCAAGGCGAAGCTCGCCGCCGAGCGCTGCGGCTCCGGCAACGCCTGTCCGGAGCAGGCGCGACCCTAGCCTCCCGCGCCTTCCCGCCTCCGGGCGCCGGCCATGCTCGGCGCCTCGCCGCTCGTCTCGCCAGGTCCATCGTCCGCTCCGCCCGCACCCGCGGCGTGCATTTTGCCCCTGCCGCCGGCGGAGGGTGCCGTCGGGCACTGCCGCCGGAGGCGCTCCTCCTCGTTCCGGCAACGGACGATCCTCGAGAAAAGTCTCAGGAGGGAACCCATGGCGGAGACGACCTGTGCCTACTGCGGCGAGGAGGTCGACGAAACGGTCGGCGTGGAGCAGGACGGCCTCACGTTCTGCTCCGAGGATTGCGCGGACGAGTACGCGGAGGACCAGGACGACGACGAGTAGCGGCCCGCTCGGTCGCGGCACATTTTGCCCGACGAGCATGTACTTTTTTCCATCCCGGAGGACGCACATGCAAGAGCAGCCGCAGGTCCAGCCGACCACCGATCCGGAGCGCCCGGAGCACGCGCCGCAGCACGACGGCGGCAGGGACATGAAGCGCCGCGAAGAAGAGCAGGAGCGGCGCGAGCAGGACGACCGCAGCCCGCGGCGGGAGAGCTGACGTGGGCTGGATCCTGAAGCGCCTGCTGCGTTGGGGAGGGTCGCTCGCGCTGAGCGCGGCCGCGGCGTGGGCGGTATCGCGGCTCCGCGGTGGCGGGCGGCAGGAACCGCGCTACGGTCGGCACGACGGGGAGCCGGGCGGGACGGGTAGATACGGCGGAGCGCCGGGCTCCGGCTCCGGCAGCTCCCCCTCCGCGCCCGGCTGGGAGAGACCGAGCGGCGGGGCGGGACACGCTCCCGGCGCGTCTGCGGGCGGTTCACGGCAGCCGGGCAGGGCCGAGGAGCCACCGGGGAGCAGGGGGTCCGAGCCGGCGGGCGAGCCGCCTTCCGGAGAGCCGGGTCCCGCGAGCTAGCGTCCCGTGGCGCGAATCCTCTCTAGAGCGCGCCCGGGCCCGGTCCGCGAGACGCCGCGCGCCAGGCCACGTAGGACAGGGCTGCCACGACGATCACGGCCGTGCCGATGAGCGCCTCGCGAGTCCCGAGCACGACCAGGCTCACGGCGACCGCGAGATTCACCACGAGGAAGACCAGCGGCACGTACGGATAGCCCGGTACCCGGAACGGAGCCGGCTGGTCGGGGTGGCGGCGTCGGAAGACGAACAGCGACCCGATGGCCGCCACCTCCCCCAGAGCCAGGGCGAAGGCCACGAGCGCCTGCAGCCCCTCGAAGGTCCCCGACAGCGCGAAGAGCAGCGCCAGCGAGGCGTTCCAGGCCAGCGCCGCCGACGGCGTCCCGCCCTCGTTCACGCGTCGTAGCGCGCCGAAGATGAGCCCCTCGCGGGCCATGGCGTGGGCGATGCGAGGGTTCACGAGCAGCGACTCGTTCAGCGTCCCCACGACGGCGACGATCGCCAGCACGGCGATCAGATCCTCGCCCGAGGCCCCGAAGAGGCGGCCCGCCGCCTCGCCTGCGACCAGGTTCGAGCGCGCCATGGTCTCCAGCGGGACGGCCCAGACGAAGGCGGCGTTCACGAGCAGGTAGACCGTCCCGATCACGAGGACGCCGCCGACCAGGGAGCGCGGCACGTTGCGCTCGGGATCGTGGATCTCCTCCCCCACCTTCAGGGGATCGCTGAAGCCGTCGAAGGCCCAGATCACGGACTGGAACGCGATCGCGAACGCGGCGAGGAGGCCGGCCGAGAGGGCGTTCGCCCCGGCGTAGCGCTCACCCGCGCCAGGCACGGCGGGGTGGAGGAACGCCACGACCACGAGCGCGCCGAGCCCGAGCACCTTCGCCGCCGTCAGCACGTTCTGCACGCCCGCCCCGACGCGCAGGCCGATCCAGTTCGTGACGCCGAACAGCAGGATCGCTCCCGCGGCCAGCAGCGGGACCGTCTCCGCGCCGCCGTCGGCGAGCCGCACGGCGTACTCGCCGAAGACCACGGCCAGGGCGGCCGCGCTGGCCGGGCCGGTCACGACCGCGAACAGCCAGCCGTACACGAAGCCCGGCCCCTGCCCGTACGCGCGGCGGATGTACGTGAACAGCCCGCCGGACTCCGGATAGCGGCTGCCCAGCTCGGCATAGCTCAGCGCGCCGCAGACGAACACCAGGCTACCCGCGCCCCAGAGCAGGAAGATCAGCTCCACCGACCCGAGCTGCGCCACCACGAGACCGGGCGTGCGAAAGATCCCCGAGCCGATCGTCCCGCCGACGGCGATCGCCAGGCCCGAGACCAGCCCGAGGATCCGCAGGAGAGGGCGTGCCGCGGGACGCCGGGACCGGGACGTGGCCTGATTCGTCATGCAGGCGCTCCCCGGGCGCGGCGGCAGCTCGCGCGGCGACGGACGCGGAGCCGTGCGGGCGTCGCCTCCTTGACCGGCTCGCGCGGGTCGGGCAGAATGGACTGCCCTTCGACCGGAGCCGGTGCGTGGTGCGAGCCAATGTACGCGTCGCGATCGTGCTGTGCAGCGCGCTCGCCGCCGGCTGCGGGCCCGGAGCGGAGCCGCCCGGAACGGGCAGCACGCCCGTCGGCGCGGGCGTGGACTCCGCGAGCCCGGCGGCCGCGCCCGCCGTGCCCGACGGAGCTTCGGCCGACGAAACTGCGCTGCGCGAGCTCTCGGCCCGCTGGGTGCGTGGCCTCCTGGCCGGCGATGCCGACAGCGTCGCCTCGGTCTATTCGGTGCAGGCCGAGGTGTTCCTGCCGGGGAGCCCGGAGCTCCTGCTCGGGCAGGCGGCCGTCCGCGAGCACGCGGCCGAGCGGCTGGGTCGCCGACGCGTCGTCGCCTTCGACGTGCAGCGCTCCGCGTTCGTCGTGCGGCCGCAGGTCGCCTACTCCCTCGGCGTGTGGCACGCCGTGACCCAGCCGGCAGAGGGCGGTCCGGCCGATTCCTCGACCGGCCACCTCACGGACGTGTACCGGCGCGACGGCAGCGGCCCCTGGGTCGTCGCTCACGAGCACCTGTCGCTGCTGGATCCGAGGGCCGCTCCGGACAGCGTCGCCGCCCCCCTGTAAGGGCCGCACGCGCGGAGCGCTGCGAATCCTCACTCGTTCTGCGGCTCTCCGACGCTCCCGCGCCCGAAGGTCGCCACTCCGGCCAGCAGCGCCCCCCACGACCCGAGGGGAGCGAACGGCAACGCGTCCACGAGCAGGCCGGAGTCCCCTCCCCCGATCCGGTCGCTCGCATAACCCAGGCCGGCGAGCAGGACCGTCGCCACGGCGGCGCCGAGGCTGAGCCAACCCAGGAGCACGGGCGGGCCGACCAGCCGGCGCAGCGCCCAGCCCGAGCGGGCGGCCCACACCGCGGCGAGGACGAACCCCGCCAGCTCCAGGCCGTCCAGCAGCGCGGGGTCGTCGGCTGCGGTCGCGCCGTGCGCGCGGAGCAGGCCGAGCGCGCGCGCGAGCAGCAGCAGGCTGGACCCCAGCACTCCCGCCGCGCCGACGAGGCCGTCGCCGCCCAGGCCGTCGAGCCGCAGCAGCGCGTTCAACGCCACCACGAGGGCCAGGAGCGCGAGCGTCGCGGCGAGCAGCGCGATCCCCGCCGCCGCTGCGCCTAGCCCCGCCGCGGCCAATCCCAGGCCGGCGCCGGCGCTGGCGGCGAGGCCCAGGGCCAGCGCGAGCACCGGTTGGCCCCGGGCGAGTGCCAGGCTAGCCATCGACTTCCCCCCGGTCGTAGAGCTGGGGGTTCACTTCCAGGACGAAGCGCGAAGGGCGGATGAGCAGGCCCGAGCGCGCGCGCGGCTCCAGCAGCGGGTAGAGGAAGTACAGCTCGCGCCGGGCGCGGGTGGCGGCGACGTAGAAGATGCGCCGCTCCTCTTCCTCGCCAGCGGGCTCGGCCAGCGCGCGCGGCGACGGAAAGGAACCTTCGCACATCCGGACGAGGAGGACGACGTCCCATTCCAATCCCTTCGCCTGGTGCACCGACGAGAGCACCAGCCGCTCGTCCTCTACGGGACCACCCTTGACGTCCTGGCCGTAGAGCTCCCCCATCAGGATCACGTCCGACAGGAGCGCCTCCGCCGACTCGTAGCGCGCGGCGAAGAGCACCAGCTGCTGCAGGTCCTCCAGTCGCGCCGCGGCGTCCTCGTAGCGCGCCGCCAGCACGTCCCGGTACGACCCCGCCAGCACGGTCTCGATCAGCGCGTCGGGGGTGCCGTGCGCCGCAGCCGCGCGGATCCGCTCCAGGTCCTCCGCGAAGCGCGTCCAGGCGGGCAGCGCGGCGGCCGGCAAAACGCGCGCGACGGCGTCTGCGCCCACCGCCGCGAGCGGATCCTCCGACGCATCCAGCGTCTCCCAGATCCGGGCGGCGCGCAGGTTCCCGACCTTGGGCAGCATCCGCAGCAGGCGGCGCCAGGCGGTCTCGTCGCGCGGGTTCGCCAGCACTTTCAGGTGCGCCACCACGTCCTTCACGTGGGCCCGCTCGAAGAAGCGCAGGCCGCTGCGGATCTCGTAGGGAATGTCGCGGCGCACGAGCTCCGTCTCGAGCATGGCCGCGTGCGCATGGGCGCGGTACAGCACCGCGATCTGCTCCAGGGGGACGCCCTCGTCGCGCAGCTGCAGGATCCGGTCGCAGGCGAAGCGGGCCTCGTCGTAGGCGTCGGTGAGCGGGATCAGCACGGGCTTCTCCCCCGGCGCGCGGACGCCGCGCAGGCGCTTCTCGAACTGGCGGGCGTTGTGGCGGATCGAGGCGTTCGTGAAATCGAGGATCTCGGGGGTGGAGCGGTAGTTCACCTCGAGGCGGAAGATCTCGGTGCCCGCGTTGCGCGTCGGGAACTCCAGGATGTTCTCCTCGTCGGCGCCGCGGAAGCTGTAGATCGCCTGGCAGTCGTCGCCCACGACCATCAGACTTCCCCCGCCCGCGCCCGCCAGTCGTTCGACGATCTCGGCCTGCACGTGGTTCGTGTCCTGGTACTCGTCCACGAGGAGGTAGCGCAGCCGGGAGCCCTCCTCGCGTAGCACGTCCTCGTCCTCGCGCAGCAGCCGCACCCAGTTCCCCAGCAGGTCGTCGTAGTCCATCGCGTGGTTCAGCCGCTTGCGCTCCGCATAGGCTTCCGCGACGCGCAGGATCTCCCCGGTCCACTCCACGAACGGCGGATAGCGCGCGAGGAGCAGCTGCTCGAGCGGCGCGCCGGTGTTGAATCGCAGGCTGAGGAGCGCGCGCAGTACCGCGGGGGAAGGGAACCGGCGCTCGCGCACCTTCACGCCGACGGCCGTGACGCAGACGCGCAGCAGGTCCTCCTGGTCCTCCGCGTCGAGGATCGAGAAGCCGGGCCGGTAGCCGAGCCGCCGTGCGTGGCGGCGCAGCACCCGGCTGCCGATGGAGTGGAAGGTGCCGCCCTGGAGCTCGCGGGTGCTGCCGCCACTGAGCGTCTCCACCCGGCGGAGCATCTCGCGTGCGGCCTTGTTCGTGAACGTCGCGAGCAGCAGCCCGCCCGGGCGCTCGCCGCGGTCCAGCAGGTAGGCCACGCGGTAGGTGACGGTGCGCGTCTTCCCCGTCCCCGCCCCGGCGATCACGAGCTTCGGCCCGTCGCCCGCGAGCACCGCGGCGCGCTGCTGCTCGTTCAGCTCGGCATCGAGCCGCTCCAGGAAGCCACGGCTGGAGGTCCGTCGAAAGGCGAACTTGCGCATGGGTCGCCGGAGCTCGGGGCGGAGCGGCACCGAAAGAAAGACGAAACTCCTACGCTACGCGGCGAGGCGCGGCTGGGCAAGCCAACCCCGCGTGCGATCACGGTCCCGCGAGCTCTCTCAGGCCGCCGAAGTCGGTGCCGGGCCGGAATGCGTAGACGAGCGCGCCGGCCTCACGGTCGGCGGGCGACCAGAAGGTCGCGCTGGACGCGCCCGAGGGCGGTGCCGGCGGACAGGTCCTGCCGCCGCCGTGCATGCGGCTCCACCGCCGGCAGGGGATGGGGTGCTGCAGGCTGAGGGCGTGCCCCAGCTCGTGGCCGAGCACCGGCCGGAAGTCGTGCCCCGCGACACGAGCCATCTCCACGTCGAGCGCGACGTTGGCCGAGTGGATCGTTCCGCCGGAGCCCTGGCGGTAGAACCCCCACCCGTTCGCCTCGACGCCGGGGACGCCGGTGAGGTGCTCGAACTGCACCGTGATCGTCCGTGCCCGGCCGCCCTCGAGGAAGTCGCGCCAGCCGAGGCCGGTCCCCGTCGTCACGCGGCCCAGCCGCAGGGCTCCCGCGGTGAGCTCGGCGAGGGCCGAGTCGGCGAAGGCCGCGAGCTCCGGAACTCGCCCGGCGGGGAAGGAGAATCCCGCCGCGGTGCGCGAGAGGTCCACGTGCAGGTCCACCGGACCGCGCCAGCGCCGCGACACCCCGCCGTCGAGCAGGGAGGCCAGCCAGCGCACGTCGAGGGTGCGGACGACGAGCCCGAGCTGCGCCCCGGTATCCCCCGGATGCACCTCGAAGCTCAGCCGCTCGTAGCCGACCGCCTGCGCGCGAGGCTCCAGCTCGCCCGCGAAGCCCAGCGTGAAGAGATCCGGCCGGAACCGGGCCTGGCGCACGAGCAGCGTGTGCGAGCCCGGCTGCAGCGCCACCTCGACGCGGCCGCCGGGGACGGCGAGCGGCCGCCCGTCCAGGATCAGCTCGGCGCGCTCGATCAGCGGGTTCCCCAGCTCGAGCAGGTCGCGGACCTCGAGCAGGAGTGTCACCCGCGCCCCGGGCTCGGCCGGCGAAGGTGCGGAAGGCACGTCGGTGGAGCCGCAGGCCGCCCAGACCAGAGCCAGCACGAGTCCGCAGCCCCGCCCCGCCCGCGACGCCCACTGGCCGGGACTCACTTGTGGTAGGGCTCGCCGCGCAGGATCGTGAGCGCGCGGTAGAGCTGCTCCAGGAGCACCACCCGCGCCAGATCGTGCGGGAACGTCAGCGTGGAGAGCGAGAGCCGGAGATCGGCGTCGGCTCGCAGCGCCGGCGCCAGGCCATGGGGGCCGCCGATCAGGAACGCCAGCTCGCGGCGGCCATGGGTCATGCGCTCGCCCAGGAAGCGCGCGAACCCCTCCGACGAGTAGCTCTCACCCTCCATGTCGAGCGCCACGCGGAAGGCGTCTCGACCCGCGGCCAACTCGCGCAGCCGATCTCCCTCGACCGCCCGCTCCCGCGCCTCGTCCCCGGCGCGCATGGCATCCCGCACCTCCACCACATCGCAGGGGACGTAGCGGTTCACGCGCGCCAGGTAGTCGGCCGCCGCGTCCCGGCTGTAGCCCGCTTTCAGCTTGCCCACGGCGAGGACCCGCAGCTTCACCGGCCCGGGCTCTGCCCGAGGACCCGCGCATGCCGGCCACGAAAACCCCGCCTATGCATAGATCCCGCGCAGGCGGTGGACGTAGGCGACGCGGTCCACCGCCACCATGTAGGAGGCGGTGCGCATGTTCACCCGGCGCCGAACGCAGGTGGCGAGCACGTCGCGGAAGCTGTTGACCATGATCTTCTTCAGCCGCTTGTTCACGCGCTCCTCGCTCCAGTAGTAGCCCTCGCGGTTCTGGACCCACTCGAAGTACGAGACGGTGACGCCGCCGGCGTTCGCCAGGATGTCGGGGATCACGAAGATGCCCTGCCGGTCGAGGATCTCGTCGGCGCCGGCCGTCGTGGGGCCATTCGCCCCCTCGCAGATGATGCGCGCCCGGATCGCCGCCGCATTCGCGGAGGTGATCTGGTTCTCCACCGCCGCCGGGAGCAGGACTTCGCAGTCCACCAGCAGCAGGTCCTCGTTCGAGATCGCCTCCCCTCCGCGGAAGCCGCTCACGGCGCGCGTGCTGCCGACGTGCTCGGCGAGCGCCTCCATGTCGACGCCCGCGGGGTTGTAGACGCCCCCGTACATGTCGCTGACGGCGACGATGCGCATGCCCTGCTGCGCGAGCAGCTGCGCCGCAACGGCGCCCACGTTGCCGAAGCCCTGCACCGCCACGCGCGCGCCGCCGGCGGGGATGCGCAGGTGTGACAGGGCCTCGTGGATCACGAACAGGCAGCCCCGTCCGGTCGCCTCACGGCGTCCGAGCGACCCCCCCCAGCGTGATGGGCTTGCCGGTCACGATCGACGACACGGTCCGGCGGGCGTGCATGGAGTACGTGTCCATGATCCACGCCATGACCTGCTCGTTCGTGTTGATGTCGGGTGCGGGGACGTCGGTCTCGGGGCCGAGCAGGTCCATGATCTCGGCCGTGTAGCGGCGGGTGATGAGCTCCAGCTCCCGCAGGCTCAGGTGCAGCGGGTCGCAGATCACCCCGCCCTTCGCACCGCCGAAGGGGATGTTCACCACCGCGCACTTCCACGTCATCCACGCCGCCAGCGCCTTCACCTCCTCGAGCGTGACGTGGGGCGAGAAGCGGATGCCGCCCTTGGCCGGCCCGCGCGCGATGTTGTGGTGCACGCGGTAGCCGGTGAAGACCTCGAGCTCGCCTGAGTCGAGCCGGACCGGGATCGAGACGATCAGCTGCTTGTCGGGAGCGCGGAGGATCTTGTACAGGCCGGCGTCCAGGTCGAGGAGCTCGGCCGCGCGGTCGAAGCGCGACATCATCGACTCGAACGGATTGCTCTCGTCGAGGACGATGCCGCGGTCGGGGTACACGGACCACTCCGGGCCTGGGAGAGGGGCGGGGAGAGCGCTGTAAGGTAGGCTGGAGAGTCGAAACGTCAATTCCGTCGGGCGGGTTCGACATGGAGCCGGCAGCGTCCCGGCCCAAGAGCGAATCTGGCGTTCGGTTCGGGGACCGCGGGAAGCCGCAGACTCCAGCTGCGATCCCCCGACGCCGTCGATCCCTTCGCTTTGCCCCTTCGTCTACGAGCTGTCCGAAGGAGTCACTGCCCCTGATCCCTGCGAAGGACGCGGTAGAGCCAGGCTCGCGCGAGCGCCCAGTCCGACTTGACCGTACGCGGAGAGACGTCGAGCGCAGCGGCGGTCTCTTCCACGCTCATCCCACCGAAGACCGGCATTCCACGACCCGCATGTGGCGTGGGTTTCGGAGCTCTAGCTCATCGAGCGCGCGGTTCAGATCCAGGAGCTCGGAGGCATAGGCCTCGACCAGCGCGCCATCGTCGTCGAGGCTGACGATCGGGACTTTACCGCCACGTTTCGATGCGCCGCGCCTGCGCGCGGCGTCGACCAGGACCTGTCGCATCGCGCGTGCGGCTGCCGCGAAGAA